>NZ_JAMYSP010000009.1:0-192636 GCF_040322015.1 Mesorhizobium sp. M0208
TGCCGCGGCAATGGAAGGTGATCCAGCACGTGCGGGAGAAGTTCACCTGCCGCGACTGCGAGACGATCAGCCAGGCTCCGGCGCCGTTCCACGCCACCCCGCGCGGCTGGGCCGGTCCCAGCCTGCTGGCGATGATCCTGTTCGAGAAGTTCGGCCAGCATCAGCCGCTCAACCGTCAGGCTGAACGCTATGCCCGCGAAGGCGTGCCGCTCAGCCTGTCGACGCTTGCCGACCAGGTCGGCGCCGGCGCCGCGGCGCTGATGCCGCTGTTCAGGCGACTCGAAGCCCATGTGCTGGCCGCTTCACGTTTGCACGGCGACGACACGACGGTGCCGGTCCTGGCCAAGGGCAAGACCGAGACCGGCCGATTATGGGCCTATGTGCGCGACGACCGTTCGGCGGCGCCGATCCTCCGGCGGCAGTGTTCTACTATTCCCGCGATCGTCGAGGGGAACATCCCGCGGCGCATCTCGCCGGCTGGAGCGGCATTCTGCAGGCCGATGCCTTTGGCGGCTATGGCGATCTCTATGCGACAGGCCGTCAGCCGGCGCCTGTTCTGGAAGCCAGCTGCTGGGCCCACAGCCGGCGCAAAGTGTTCGAGCTGGCCGATATCGAAGCGGCGGCGCGCAAGAAGGCGCGCGGCGAGAAGCCCAACCTAGTCTATCCGCTAGCGGTTGAAGCCGTGAAGCGCATCGATGCCCTGTTCGATGTCGAACGCGAGATCAACGGCCTGTCGCCAGGCCAATGCCACGCCGTGCGCCAGGAGCGGAGCCTGCCGCTGGTCACCGAGCTCGAGAGCTGGATGATCGAGACGCGCGACAAGCTCTCGCGCGGGCACGACCTGATCAAGGCGTTCAACTACATACTGCGCGCTGGTCATCCTTCACCCGGTTCCTCGACGATGGGCGGATCTGCCTATCCAACAATGCAGCCGAGCGAGCCCTGCGCGGCATCGCTCTCGGCAGAAAGTCCTGGCTGTTCTGCGGTTCCGATCGCGGCGGACAGCGCGCTGCCGTTCTCTACAGCATGATCGTCAGCGCCAAGATGAACGATATCGACCCGCAGGCCTGGCTCGCCGACGTCCTCGCCCGGATTAACGATTACCCGGAATTGAAGCTTGACGAACTGCTGCCCTGGAACTGGCGGCCGTTCGTAAATCAGACCAAGCTTGTAGCATGACCCCTACGGCGCCTTCCGATCACGTGGCACTGCGCAACACGTTTGTGCGCCCCTTTTACCTTAGTCTCCTGCATGCAAATTTCAGACGCCCCGATCGGGCTGATGGCAGCGGCATCAGACAAGCGATCGTAAATGCCGCGAACACCATTTCGGACGAACAAATCGAAAGACTTTTGATCGAGCGCGAGTGGCGGGGTCGCCTCTGTGCTGCTTGGTTTATAGGTCTCAGCAAACGTACTCGCTTCGTCAACTTGATCGGCAAGCTGCTCCTCGCAAGCGAGATGGTTTACTCCGGGCAAGGATACTGCGTAGCGTTGGGCTTAGTCGGAGGCGAGCATTGTGCCGGCCTTTTAAGATCATACCTCAATGCCTACCTACCTCTAAATGGTCGAGTTTATAACCAGAATTGGGCGATAGGAGCACTCGCTCACATCGAAGCTGTCCCCGCTCCAGAATTCCTCGATCAGGCTCTTTGGCGGCATGGTGATTACTTCATGGATCCTCAAAATGGGATCGAAGAATTTAGCAGGATAATCTCTTACCTTTACCAGAACCACATGATCCATGACGCGAGCTGACGACGCCCGAGCCGCTATCTTCACTCGGTGCGCTTAATACCTGCGGTCTTCACCGGATGCGTACAGGCAAAACGCCAGAACCTGTTCCGTCCGACAGTGCCCGGATGGAACAAGTTCTGGACATTGATTTCAGTCGGAAGCGACAGGCAGTCCGCAAGGCCGATCATCGGTCACGATCGCGGCTGCGAAACCGTCCCAAGCCTGTGGAAAACCGCAAGTGGACGGTGCTATTTCTGGTCGTCGTTCTCATCCTCGTCGTCGCGGCCCGGGATGACGTAGACCCCCTTCAGCCAGCGGTTGAGGTCGATGTCCTTGCAGCGCGTCGAGCAGAACGGGTAAGTTTCGCGCGCCGATGGCTTGCCGCATTCCGGGCATGGCCGCTTGGGCCGCAACGGCGTGACCTTGTCGTCCGGGCTCATAGCCGCGTACCCGACAGCCAGTTGGCCTGCACCTTGAAGCCTTCGCCGCTGAGCAGCGCCACCGTCTCGTAGAGCGGCAGGCCGACGACGTTGGTGTAGGAGCCGACAAGCTTGACGACGAAGGCGCCGGCAAGCCCCTGGACGGCATAGCCGCCGGCCTTGCCGCGCCATTCTCCCGACGCGATGTAGGCCTCGATCTCCTCGCGCGGCAGCCGCTTGAAGCGCACCCTGGTTTCGACCAGCCGCAAGCGCTGCTTGCCGCCTGGCGTGATCAGGCAGATGCCGGAATAGACGCGGTGCGAACGGCCGGACAAAAGCCCGAGGCAGTTGGCGGCGTCATCGAGCGTCTCGGCCTTGGGCAGGATGCGCCGCCCGACGGCGACCACGGTGTCGGCGGCCAGCACGAATGTCGGCACGTAGTCGGTCTCGGTCTTCAGCGAGGCCAGCGCCTTCTCGGCCTTCTGCGTCGCCAACCGCTTGGCCAGCGAGCGCGGATGCTCGGCACGCAGCGGCGTCTCGTCGACATCGGCCGGCAGCACGCGGTCCGGCTCGATGCCGGCCTGCTGCAGCAGCTCGATCCGGCGTGGCGAACCCGAGGCAAGCACGAGCTTCTGCAAAATGCCCATCGCGATCCCGGCCGGGTCCTTGAACTTACTTGAAGCGGTAGGTGATGCGGCCCTTGGTCAGGTCGTAGGGCGTCATCTCGACCAGGACCTTGTCGCCGGTCAGAACGCGGATGCGGTTCTTGCGCATGCGGCCGGCCGTATGGGCGATGATTTCATGTTCGTTTTCGAGCTTGACCCTGAACATCGCGTTGGGCAGCAGTTCCGTGACGACACCTGGAAACTCGAGGACTTCTTCCTTCGGCATTCGATACCTTTGCTTGGATGGGTACTTCCAGCGCCCCGGCCGGAAAGTTGCGCGGAACCTATATGATAAACGTCCGCTTGTGAACATGCTTAATCCGCGGCGTTTTCAGCCCCGTTGCCGAGAAAACGGCGGCCGATCCGCGCCTTCAGCCGCTCGCGCACGTCGCGATAGGCAGCCATGATCTGCTCGCGCGTGCCGCTGACGCCGGTCGGGTCGGGCATCGGCCAATATTCGACTTCGACGGCCAGCGAACGGGTGAGCTCGAGCGCGGTGTGGTGGGCTTCCGGCGCCAGCGTCACGATCAGGTCGAAATAATCGTCCTCGAGGTCGTCCATCGTTCTCGGGTGCCGTTCGCCCAGTGAAAGGCCCTCTTCGGCCAGCACGGCATCGACGAACGGATCGCGTTCCCCGCCGCGCACCCCGGCCGAGGCGACGAAGGTGGTGGGCGGGAGCACCTTGCGTGCCAGCAATTCGGCCATCGGCGAGCGCACTGCGTTCATGCCGCAGACAAACAGGATCGAGCGGGGCAGGATCGGGCGGGGCAGCGGGGCGGCCAGTTCAGCCTCGCCAGTGCAGCACGCAAACCAGCGTGAACAGCCGGCGCGCCGTGTCGAAGTCAATCTCGATCTTGCCGGCAAGCCGGTCCATCAGCGTTTGCGAGCCTTCATTGTGCAGGCCGCGCCGGCCCATGTCGATCGCCTCGATATGGCTGGGCGTCGCGGTTCGGATGGCATCATAATAGCTTTCGCAGATCATGTAGTAATCCTTGACGATGCGCCTGAGCGGCGTCAGCGACAGAATGTGGGTGACCACAGCTGCGCCGTCCTCGCGCGTCACGGCGAAAACCAGCCGGGATTGGGCCAGCGACAGTTTTAGTCGGTACGGCCCGGCGCCATCGTCATTGACCGGTTGAAAACGGTTCTCCTCGATCAGGTCGAAGATCGCCACCGCCCGCTCATGCTCGACATCGGGCGTCGAGCGGCCGATCGTCTCGTCGAGCTCGACATCGATCAGCCTGGCGCGGGTTTGGTCGTAGTCGGACATGTCTACATGTTCAGCCGGATGCCGACGGAGCGTCCATGCGCATCGAGGCCTTCCGCCTTGGCGAGCGTAATCGCCGCCGGCGCCAGCGCCCGCAACTGCTCCGGCCCGAGCTTCAGGACCGAAGTGCGCTTGACGAAATCGAGCACCGAAAGTCCGGACGAGAAGCGCGCCGAGCGCGCTGTCGGCAGCACGTGGTTGGAGCCGGCGACATAGTCGCCGATGGCCTCCGGCGTGTGGCGGCCGAGAAACACCGCACCGGCATTGCGCATTCGCGCCAGGAAAGCTTCGGGGTCGTCGATGGCAAGCTCGACATGTTCGGCGGCGATGCGGTCGACCAGCGGCAGTGCCGCCTCGATCGTCGGCACCAGGATCACCGCGCCGAAATCGCGCCAGCTCGCCGCCGCCGTTTCTCCGCGCGGCAGGTTCTGCAACTGCCGCTCCACCGCCTGTTCGACCGCTGCGCCAAAAGCAGAATCGTCGGTGATCAGGATCGACTGCGACGATACGTCGTGCTCGGCCTGGGCGAGCAGGTCGGCGGCGATCCAGTCCGGATCGTTGGTGCCGTCCGCCACAACCAGCACTTCCGAAGGCCCGGCGATCATGTCGATGCCGACCGTTCCGAACACCTGGCGCTTGGCCGCCGCGACATAGGCATTGCCGGGGCCGACGATCTTGGCGACGGGTTTTATCGTTTCGGTGCCATAGGCAAGGGCGGCGATCGCCTGGGCGCCACCGACGCGGTAGATTTCTGAGACGCCGGCAAGGTCGGCTGCCACCAGCACGAGCGGCGGCACGTCGCCGCCGGAGGCCGGCACCACCATGGCGATGCGCTCGACGCCGGCGACCTTGGCCGGCACCGCGTTCATCAGCACCGAGCTCGGATAGCTCGCCGTGCCGCCCGGCACATAGAGCCCCACGGCCTCGATCGCCGTCCAGCGCGAGCCGAGCTCGACGCCGGCGGCATCGGTGTAGCGGTCGTCCTGCGGCAGCTGGCGCTGGTGATGGACGCGGATGCGCTCGCGGGCGAATTTCAGCGCCTCGACCGTTTGCGGATCGGCTGCATCGTAAGCCTGGGCAATGTCGTTCCTGGAGACGGCGATGCCGAGCTCGGCCAGGTCGCCGCCGCCGAATTTCTGCGTGTACTCGACCAGCGCGGCGTCGCCCTCGGCGCGCACCTTGGCGATGATCTCGCGCACCACGGCGTCGACATCGGCCGAGACTTCCCGTTTGGTCAGCAGGAACGCGGCAAAGCGCTGCTCGAAATCGGCGTCGGACTGGCGAAGCGTGATGGCCATCGGCTCAAACCCTGTGGGCCGGGCGCGACGTCGCTTCCCAGGCGCCGCCGACATCGGCAAGCCGCGCCTCGATGCATTCGACATCGAGCATGATCGCGCCGCCGCCCGAAAAGATCAGCTCGACGATGCCGGCCGGCTTGTCGAGCGCGAGAAAGCTGATCGCCAGCAGCGACAGCACTTCGTCGGGCTTGTCGCGGGCAATGCCGCTGGTCTTGGCGCCGAGCACCCGGTCGAAATGCAGCACAGCCTGCCGCCGCTCATTGTGCTGGCGAAAGAAGCCGGATTTGGCCTCCCAGACGAAGCGATTCATGGTCAGCACGAAGCGCTTTACCGAAGGCAGGTATTCAAGATCGCTGACCTTCATGACGGCATCCTGGACATGCGCCGAGATGATGCTCAGATCCTGATCGTCGAGCGCGACAAGCTTGAGGGCCATGCGGATTTCACACCTGAAGGTTGGACTATTCAGCCTTCTGTTAGGCGGTCTTTCCGGTCCGTGCAACCGCGCCACAAGCCCTGCGGAAAGGCTCTAGCCCGAAATGCGCTCGATCTCCGCGCCGCAGCCGGACAGCTTTTCCTCCAGCCGCTCGAAGCCGCGGTCGAGATGGTAGACGCGGTTGACCGTGGTTTCGCCTTCGGCGGCGAGGCCGGCGATGACCAGCGACACCGAGGCGCGAAGATCGGTCGCCATGACCGGCGCGCCCTTCAGCTTCGCCACCCCGTCGACGATCGCGGTCTGGCCGGACAGCGTGATGTGGGCGCCGAGCCGGGCGAGTTCCTGGACGTGCATGAAGCGGTTTTCGAAGATCGTCTCGGTGATGCGCGACTTGCCCTTGGCCATCGTCATCAGGCCCATGAACTGCGCCTGCAGATCGGTCGGGAAAGCCGGGAATGGCGCCGTCGTCACGTCAACCGGTGAAATGCCGGCGCCATTGCGCCTGACGCGGATGCCGGAATTGGTCTGCGTGATCTCGGCGCCGGTCTGCGAAATGATGTCCAGCACCGTCTGCAACAGGTCGGGCCGCGCGCCTTCGAGCACGACGTCGCCGCCGGTCATCGCCACCGCCATAGCATAGGTGCCGGTCTCGATACGGTCGGGGATCACCCTGACGCGCGCGCCCGACAGCGCCTCGACGCCGTCGATGGTGATGGTCGCCGTGCCGGCGCCGGAGATCTTCGCGCCCATGGCGTTGAGGCATTCGGCCAGGTTGACGATCTCCGGCTCGCGTGCGGCGTTTTCGAGCACCGTCTCGCCCTTGGCCAGCGAGGCCGCCATCATCAGCACATGGGTGGCGCCGACCGAGACTTTCGGAAACACATAGCGGTTGCCGACAAGCCGGCCGTTCCTGGTTTTGGCGATGACGTAGCCGGTGTCGACGTCGATATCGGCGCCCAGCGCCTGCAGGCCTTCGAGGAAGAGGTCGACTGGGCGCGTGCCGATGGCGCAGCCGCCGGGCAGCGACACCTTGGCTTCGCCCATGCGGGCCAGCAGCGGACCGATCACCCAGAACGAGGCCCGCATCTTCGACACCAGCTCGTAAGGCGCCGTCGTGTCGACAATGTTGCGGGCGGAGAAAGTGATGGTGCGCGAATAGCCTTCCTGCTGCTTTTCGCGGCGGCCATTGACAGAGTAGTCGACGCCGTGATTGCCGAGGATGCGGATGAGCTGCTCGACATCGGCCAGATGCGGCACGTTTTCCAGCGTCAGCGTGTCGTCGGTCAAAAGCGAAGCGATCATCAGCGGCAGCGCGGCGTTTTTCGCGCCCGAGATCGGGATGCTTCCGGCAAGCTTGTTGCCGCCGACAATTCTGATGCGATCCATGAAGAGCGTCCCCTCGGCTAAAAGGCCGTTTTAAATCGGTTGAGTCTGTTGCCGCCATCTAGACCATTGGCCGGCTTGGTTCAAGAAACAGGCTATTCCCCACTTTGGCCCACGCTGATTTGGCCAAAGTACCGGCGACCAACATAGCCGATTCGCATTAATCTTTTTTCATCGCCGCCTGCAGCCCGTCCGGCCGCTGGTCGGCGTCGCCGGTCCTTCGTGAGCGCAATTGCGCCTTGCGCTTCTGCAGATTGGCGCGCAACTGCTCGGCCAGCCGGTCCTTGCGGCCAGTTCCTGCCTTTTTCGCGGAACCATCCTTCTTCGGTGGCTTGTTCGGAGAAACTGCCTTGTCGTTCATCGTTCCGTCCCCGGCCCGGCGACCCGCCGGTACGGATCAAGGGATAGCCAACATTGTGGCACGGCCATGTCCGCAACGATCGCCTGGTGCGGCCTTTCAACCCGGCCCCGTTTGTGCCCTTGTCTTGGCCTTGCGCTTGCCGGTTCGATATGGCAGAAGCCCCGCCATCGGCGGCTGCGGTAGCTCAGTGGTAGAGCACTCCCTTGGTAAGGGAGAGGTCGAGAGTTCAATCCTCTCTCGCAGCACCAGATCACCTACCCAGCACACGTCAGGCCAACGGCGAAGGTGGGTCTTTGTCAGCAGGGAGGCGCCGTTCCTGGGCGACACGCGGCTGACCCGACCGACTTTGTTGCCACCGACAGAGCCCCGGAACATAATACCCGCAGCGCACCCTATGGAGTTACGCCCAGGGCGCGCAGTGCCTTGCTTGCCGCGACATATTCGATGAAATCGCGGGGGCAGTCGCGGACGGCTAGCCGGTAAAGTCGCAAGGCCTTGTCGGGATGGCCCTTGAGTTGGTGGAACTCCGCGGCATAAAAATCGGCCTCACACACATTTCCCCGGTTCCTGCTCGGGACCGGGTCGTCTGCTTCGGCGAGTGCCGATTCGGGCGTCTGCTCCCCAAGGAACATGCGAACGAGCGGGGCAGGCCATTTGGTCATGTCCAACTTACTGGTAGCCTCACGCAAATTGCTAACGCCGCTATTGCGCTGCTCCGCCAGATCCGCCCAAATCGCATAATAGGCATTGTCGGGTGCTAGTGCTGCCGCCGTGGCAAGATCGGCTTGCGCTTTCGCCGGATCTCGGCCGTAGAAATAGTAAATTCCCCTGCTTCCATACGGGTTGACATAGGTCGGATCGAGTGTGATCGCCTGGCTATAATCGGCGACGGCGCGCTCTGCATCACCCTTTGCGCCCCATGAAATGGCCCGGTTATTGTAAGCGTAGGGGTGTTGGGGATTGAGGCTGATCGTCTCGTCGAAATCGGCGATGGCGCGGTCGAATTCGCCCATCCTGTTGAAAACGAAGCCGCGGTTGTTGTAGGCCTCCAGATATTTCGGATCGAGCTCGATGGCGTGGCTGTAGTCGGCGATGGCGCGAGTGTCGTGGCCCTTGTGAGCCCAAGCGAGACCGCGGTTATAGATGGCCATGGCTTTTTCCGGATCGAGCTCGATCGCCCGGTCGAAGTCGCTGATGGCGCTGTCGTTCTCGCCCTTATCGAGCCAAAGAAGTCCGCGCTCGTTGTAGGCATCGGTGTCGTTCGGATCGAGGGCGATGGCGTTGTAGTAGTCCACCATGGCCAGGTCATTGTCGCCGCTGTCAGCCCAGGCGATCGCCCGGTTGTGGTAAGCGTTGGCGCGACTCTTCGGGCTTCGCGCCCCGTCCTCGATGATCCGCGTGCAGGCGGCGATCCGCTGTGAGCCTGCAGCGGCGCCTCCGCAATCGTCAGTATCCTCAGCCAAGGTAGGGGCAGCGAGCGCAAGCAGCACAACAAGACCGACCAGCACCCGCTGTGCCGCTTGAATTGACCGTTCGATTGGCCGCCCATCAAACATCATGCCAGCAGATTTCGGATCACAATTGCGGGTTGTTGGTCTCCTGCCAATCTGATCAAACAAATCCTGGTTCTGCGCAAGGCATCGCCGCAAAGAAAATGGGTTGATAAATATTGGATTGAGCTGATCGCGAGATGTGGGCTTGCTCGCGCTCGAGTCCGCGCTCCAAAGGAGGCTAGGTCGTAAACTCATAAATGCGGAATGACCAAGATGGGTGAAATGGGAGCTGTCCTTAAAGGTTGCGGAGGTTCAGCCGGGGATAGGGGTGCGGAAGCCGTGAGTGTCGCAAAGCTTTTTGGCCCTGCCATCGACTTTGGAGTCACTATCAATTTCTTCGACTTCGACAGCCCCATCCGTCTTATGCGCAAAGAAGAGAATGGAGGTCGACATGCTGCCACCATCCGTAAGCCCACAAAGGTAGACAACCCCACTTTCTCCCATGCGAGCCATCGCGATCCACACTGTTGGTTCCGTCGAGATGGCAAGGTGCTTCCGGATTGCAAGCTTCAAGGGAGCTACATCGCTAAGCGTAGTGTCGTGGGGAAAGGTTTTCTCGGTGGCGTCTTGAGCTAATGCCGAACTAGTCCACGCTCCGACGACAATCCATGCAAGAAGAATCAAACCTCGCGTCATCCGAACTTCACCGGTGCAGGTTGCCTTTTGTGATTAGGATGTTTGCGAAGGGAAGGTATACAAGTCGGAAAGCGTCCGCAATGCGTCGGTGAGACCACATGGCACGCGATGCTCCCAGCGAAACTCTGGCAAGAAATAGATCGCTTAGGGCACTTAGCTAGGCCTCGATACCCTGCTTACTGTCGTCTACGTGCCGAGTCAGTCCTGGTGGGGTATCAAAATGAAAGACCGTAACTCGGCGATCCGGCGTCGGCTCAGTTCCATCGCAAAGAAACAGGCACTGAGCACCACGACACGGCGCCGGACCACAGGTGGGCTGCTCATCGGGTTCGTGGCTGTGTTTCCTCTCGCAGCACCATCGAATTCAGCATGCACCTGTTAGCGTCAACTGGTCGCTAGTATCCCGGGCAGACTCCCGCATCATTCGAACCACACTGAAGCGATCGATGACAATCGCACCCTGGTGCGCTTCTCGTGTTTGGGCCGTACTTCACCAGACGACCGTGAATGCCGACGAGGAGTTGTCTTTGCCATTGGCTTAGGTGACCGCGACCCAGCGCAATCTCGATGCGGGTCTGAGGCCAGGCACCCTGGCGAGGGCTGAGGCGACCAAGGCCAAGGCCGTTGTGGAGGCCAAGCAGCTCATGGCCGTCATTGGGCCGCTGAAGGGGCCGGTCGGAACCCCAGTCAGATCGCGGCAACGCTCGCTGGCATGGGGGTGGCGACGCCCCCGAGCGGGAAGTGGACGGCTATGGGTCAGGCGAACCCAATCCCATGGCGTTGGGGCCAAAACCCAACACCCTGAAGGACCCGAGTTCGACCCCAGGGCGGACATTCTCAGCTTGTTGACCGATTGTCTGCAACAGAGCGGAAGTACCACCCTGGGAAATGTCGCCTCAGTCGAGGCTGGCCGGCGACGAGAACGGCTGATTGGCGTCGACCACGAAGATCGCCAGCTCATCGAGATCGGTTGTGCCGGCGCTGAACACCTCCATCGGCGTGTTGGCCCCGTGTCCGATCATGGCCGTACCAGCTTCAGCATAGGTCATTCCGTGGGGCGTTCTCTGGCCGAGCTTGCCGGTCAGCACATAGAAGGCCTCCGGTCCCGGATGCGTATGGATCTTCGTCTTGACGCCGGGCGCTCCACCGGCGCGGTTCACGCGCAGCAAATACTCGCTTGCCCTGATCGGAGGGACCGGTCCGATCTCGACGACCTTGGTTCCGCCGGTCGTAGAGCCATCCTTCGGTCCAAGCGTGAACAGCCAGACCTTGCCTGCGACCTCCGCCGCAAGCGAGGTCGGGCCCGCAGCGCTTTGGGCCTGCGCCAGCGTTGGGAAATTTTCCAGCCGCCAGTACAACGGTCCGGAGGGCAGTTCCTTCACCTTTTTCTCAACCACCGGCTCGACGGCGAATTTGCTGTCTGCGGGCATTGCGGCTGACGTTATCAGCCCGAAAGCACACACCGAGAATATAAGCAGGCCAATACGGCGGGCGCTGAGGGAATGCGGCTTCATGGTTGGTCCTCCCTTTCATGGTCGCCCCCTCGACCAAATATTAGCTATAGCACATGTACCGCGTTACGGCACTGACCAAGTTTCGGGTCACCCTAGAGCGCCTGCCGCCAAAGAAGACTGTTCATGATGCCAAACCGTCTAGGAAGAGTTTTCAAATAGTTTCAAATATTGGAACTCGGTCGTCGCGGTGGCACTGGCTGTGATGGCGATTGTCAGGGGCGGAAGGCCTGGCTCCTCCGCGTCGTCAAATGGGTAGCCGACGGCCCCGTTTAGGGTTCAAAGCAGTCTTGCCCCCAGGCTACTGTGTCTGACGTGAGCCCAACGGTCCACCCGTCCGAAATCGGCCCGCGCATGGCGGGCAGCTCCGTTCGGGCGGGCGCCCGAAAATGCCTGAATGCCAAGCGTCTCGCCATGATAGGAAAATGCCAAGGTCGAGGCACAGTTCCGGTCGCACGCGCCATGATGCGCATGGGGAAGCGCTCTGGTCTGCCCCCGCTGCAGGCGACTTAACAAAGCTTGCAGCCGGGAACAATCGCTCAATGACTCGCGTTTCTTGCGAAGACCCGCTTCTTTTGCACGGGCAGCGGCCTCGAAGGCTCGCAAATGTCGCGCCGGCGTTTCAATCGCACCCGCCTCAGCCCTCACGATTTGGCTATTTGTGAACGCGTGTTTGATCAGGTTTGCGCAGATGACATTGACCCTCTAAGCCTGGATGCCGAAGCCTTGGCGGTGATGATTGTCGCAATCTTCCGAAACGTGACTACCAATGAGCGCGAACTGCTGGAAGAAGTTAGGTTTCTTCGTCGCTCAAAAGGCGCAGAGAAGGCGCATTAGCTTGGCGGCGTTCCGAGGCGAATTGGCCTAGTCCCGCTTTGGCACAGCCATTTGGTATCTGAATTGCTCATTGAGAATCGCCAGAGTGTAGCCACCGAGCTTGCGAAGGGGATGGAAATGGGCTTAGCCGAAGACTTATCAGATGTCGCGCTCACATTCGAATGTCCGGATTGCTTGCATCCGGCGGTAAGAAAGGGCTCTGCACTAAGAACAATCGCGCACTTCAAATGCGACGGGTGCAACGCAAAGGTGCGGATCACCTATCCGCAGAAGCTAGCGATCTTCGAAAAGCACAGGCTATTGGCCGCAGGCGACCGCCGCCAGCAAGGCCAGGAACACTACGGTGCCCGCAACAACATCGATCGGGCCGCCGATGCGGCCGAAATGGCTTCGCGACCGCTGCCGCGCGCGGCGACGCGTGCTTAAGCCTTCCTCATCCGCGCGACCTTTACGCATGTTGACCACAGCAATGCCGTCCATCGGAATAATTCGGACGAAGGGTGCGTTAGTTCATTAGATGATGCTAAAAATACGGCAACGTGTCCGAATGTCACTTCATGAAGCCCGCCAGACAGGCTGCGGCTTGCTCTGGCCTAACCTCGAAGGGAACCAGGGATGAAAATTTCGACCTCTTTGACAAGACGAAGTGTTGTCGCCGGGCTGGCGCTGGCCGCCGCATCGACGTCGGTATTGCCTGCCGACAACGCACTCGCCCAGGCTAAGAAAACCACATCGGGGAAGACTCTATATGAGCGCCTGGGTGGTGTGTTCGCCATCGCGGCGGTGATCGATCATTTCAGCGACGCCGTCGTGATGAACCCGATTGTCGGCAAGAAGTCCAAGAACCCACAATTGCGCAAATGGCACACCAAGAACCTTGAAAGGTTGCCCGGCCTCAAGTTCATGCGGACGCTGTGGGTCTGCGACGTTTCTGGCGGGCCCTTCAAGTTCGTCGCCACCAAGCCCGGCACGACGCCGCTCGGCCTCGAGGAGGCACATCGCGACCTGCGGATTTCCCCCGCGGAATTCGATGAGGTCGCAGCGGAACTCGGGCGGACCTTGGATCATTTCAAAATTCCGAAGCCTGAGAAAACCGAAGTCCTGGAAGCTTTCGCCGCTCACAAGGACGAGGTCACCGCCGGCTACGTCAAGCCGGGCTGAAGCGCTTATATCGCGCGGGCATTCGTTCTGAGCATGGGGCGCGGCGCCGTGGCTATGCGGCGCAGCCGCACCGCGCAATTTTCCGGTGGTTCCTACTCCGAACCCGCCCGAGCTGTCTCCACTCTGAGCGACCCTTCCGGCAACGGGCGCAGGAGTTCAGCCTCGGACCTCGTCAAGTGGATCCAGGCCGCCCAGTCCGATGGCCGCAGCACAACCACTTGCCGGTTGTGATATGGCGCCACGTCCGGCCCCGGCTCGCTCGTCAGCATCGTGAACGTCGGCGGCTTGTTGCCGATACCCTCGCGCCACAACCCGGCAATCGCCATGAACGAATGGCCATTCAGCGTGAACCTGTGCTTGGTTTTTGGATATTTCGTTCCCGTGAATTCGAAGAATGCCGACGCCGGAACGAGACAGCGCTTGCTGTTGCCGAACTGCCGGCCCTCCGAGCGAAAGTTGAATACAGGTCCGCCTTTTGGCCCGGCCGGGGGAAAGCCGAACGTCATCGACGCCAGTTCGATTGCGTCGCCGGCGGCGCGCATTACAGGCGCGGGGTCGTTGATGTGGATGTCATCCGCCTGCGGCAGATCCAGTTCGCTTTGATGGCTGGGGATTTTGAGCGCCAGCGATTCCATCATCCTGCAGTATTCGGCCCAGGCGATGTGCTGCTCGTAGTCGTTGCACATGGAAAGGCTCCGGACGCTCGACCGAGATCAGTTCAATCCATAGCGTCTGGTTGGCGCTGATTGCCGGCGGATTTGATATAAGCCTATTTGGGCCGGCGTGCGGCAGCGATGGTCTGCAACAGATTGATGCTGTTCACGTCGGGTTGACTGGATGCGGCGACCGCAAGTGCGGCGGCCTCGGCTATTTTCGCGACGTCGTCGCTGCTGATCGTTCCGCGCTTTTCCAGCAGGTTTACAAGCTCGACAACGAGAAGAAAGGCGTTCACACCATATCGTTCGGCTTTGAGCTCGAACTCGCCTCGGGCCAATTTCTCCCTGTCTCCTTCAGCCCGTTTGTCCACGTCGGCGTCCTCTCCTATGGCTACAAGCTATTAACGCTTAGCACGAATGGTTTAATCCTTCGAACTGGCCACAACCTTCGCCAATTGCCGGGCATAGTGTCGCCGGTGGCAAGGGCATGGGTTCGGTTCAGCCAAGGATGAGACCAGCCAACAGAATGGTAAGAATAAAGGACAACTCGACGGTAAGTAGCCCGCATGCTTCCAAAGTGTTGGTTTGCCAAGCTTTCGTCGGGCGCCTCCGGTTTGAATTCCTGTTTCGCGAACCAACTTCATCGGGCACTAGATCGGACGCGGAGCCGGCTTGAATTTGGCAAAGCGCTCCTCTTCATCGGCCCGGAAGGCATCTCCGCGAAACTCCGGAGCACCGTATGCGCGGCGCCGGCCTGCCTTTCATCGACCCGGGCCATCACCAGTATGACACCCTCAGCGATCCTCGGCTTGCGCGGCTTCTGGGCGAAATTGGCGAAAGTTCCGAGAAGCACGCCGGCAAAGCCGCCCCACGCCGCACCGACCAGAGCCATGCCGGTCATCCCCGCAGGATCGACGTCTTGAGCTCCAAAAGCGCTGAAACCGGCCAACAGACCAGCCGTGGCGCCAAGTGCGGCACCGGCGACGGCGCTCCGCCAGACAGCGCTCATCTCATCGTCGTAATATCCAGCAACGCTGATCGGTTCATCGTTGTCGTTGTAAGATCCGACGACGCTGATCTGGCGGCGGCGAATCCCGGCAGCCTGAAGCGCGGCAACGGCACGTGCTGCCTGGGCATGGGAATTGAACAGTCTGCTGATTGTTTGCATTTACGCCCAGGCCCGACGCTCGTTAGCAGCGTCGGGCCTCTCCTCCCTGGCTTTGAACTCTTCCGCCCGGACGCATCTTCGTCGCGCCAAAGCTCACCACAACGTGAGCCAGCCGGCTACGTTCCTCAGCCGAGGCTTCGGTCCAACCCCAGAGTGTCTTGCTTGGGACCTAAGTCTGACCAGCTTGGGCGTGCTGAGGCCATGCCGCGCGGGGAAGGTCGCCGGCTCGAAGAGAGGGTTCAGATGCTATCGCAGACCCAAAAAACTCAAAATGGCTATTATGATCACGATCGCGCCGACCAGCCAGATAATGTTGTTCATGATTGCACTCCTTCGCCTCCGGGCGGGGCGCACGCCGGGGCGAAGCCCGCCACGCAAGTAGAACATTAGATACGGCTAAAGGTTCCTCGCGGGGCCTCGCTGTCGAAAGAGCCCACCGCACCAGTCGGCACGGCGGGCGAGGCAGAGTTTCACCCCGGTGGGGGCAGAAGACGGCGTTGCGTCCAAGGCTCAGCTGATGCTTCTGGACCAGTCATCAACCTGGCGCTCCGCCTCTTCCTTGGCGATGCCATATCGCTCCTGGATACGCCCCAAGAGCTGGTCCCGGTTGCCCTCGATCCGATCAAGATCATCGTCGGTTAAGTCACCCCACTGCTCTTTCGCCTTGCCTTTGAACTGCGTCCATTTTCCCTTGATTTGATCCCAGTTCATATGTTCCTCCTTGCTTCCTGGGCCCGCACTGAAGCGGAGCGCGGACCGATCGGCATTTCAATGTCGGTGACGAATGAAGATTAGCGGCCGCTAAAAGTTCCGGTGCCGGCGCAAAAAGCCCGCCGTGCCCGTGCCGGACTGCGAGGTGATGTTGATGATGCCTGGAGCTTGATGCTCCTTGCAGCGCCACCCTATCCCGTTGAAGTCGCTGAGCTTCTTCCTGGTTGGCTTTGGCTGGCAAGTCTCGACAGGCTGCCCAGCAGCATCGTTCTGTCCTTGCCGATCATCAGCACGCCGCTGTCGGGCGCCAACAGTGCCGAGAACGGCAGCATCGCCGCGCCGATCGGCGAAGCCTCGGGGCCGAATTGTCCCGATACGATTTCCGGCGCCACGATGCCGATGGCGCTGATCCTGTTGAACTGGGTCTGCACCTTTGCCAGCAGCTCGAGATGGATCGGCCGCGGCAGGATGCTGTCGAGAACGATCGCCTCGATGTCGATGACCGAGGTGATGGCGATGATCGCCTCGACCAGCGCATTGACGCAATCGTCGATCCATTCGGACAGCGGCTCGCGCGCCCCCGGCGGCAAGGGGTCGAGTTCGCGCACGCGATTGATTTCGATGCCGCGCGATTTGAGATGATTGACCAGCACATAGATCGAAGCGCGATGCAGCAGGCTCTGGTAGCGCGCCGGCTTGGCCGCCACCGAATCGAGGCTTGAAGGCGAGACCGGCAAAGGACCGAGCGCGGCGCTGTTGCCGTGCGGCCCGGTGTGGACCTTGCCGCCTTGCACCAGTCCGCCGCCGACAAAGGTGTCGATCGAGATATGCATGAAGTCGCGGAACCGTGCGCCGGTCCCTTGGATGAGCTCTGCGAGTGCAGCCGATGACGCGTCGTTTTCCACGAAGACCGGGGTCTTCGGCTTTGTGGCGAAGAACGTCGTCAGATCGATTGCTTCCCAGCGGCTGCCAAGGTCGTCGGGAAAGCCGAGTTCCTCGCTCCAGCCGCCGAGGAAATACGGCGAGGCGATGCCGACGCCGACGATGCTGGCATCGTCAAGCCCCTCGATCAACTTGTCGAAATTGGCCAGCGACATGTTGCCGGCCTTTAGCACCATGTCGGGGTCCGGAAAGCGATATTCGTGCGACTCGCGCGAGCGGACCTCGCCGGCGAAGTCGACGAGCACGGCTTCCAGCGCGCGCCGGCCGATCTTGATGCCGACGCTGTAGATGCGCTCCGGTGCAAGTCGGTAGAGAGTGGACGGCGATCCGCGTTGTCCGAACCTTTTTCCCACTTGCTTTACGAATCCCGATGATTCCAGCCCGTCGACAATAGCGGCGACCGCGGCCGGCGTCAGATTTGCGGCGCGCGCCAGGTCTGACTTGGATGCCTCCTTCAGGCGGCGGATGGCATCAAGCACGAAACGCTCGTTATAATGCCGCACCTTGACCGAATTGCTGCCTTTTCCGGACAAAACCGGCGCCTCCCCATTCATTCCCGCAGAGTCACTCCAGTCGTCGGCAGCTTTGGGACTGCCGTGGGAGAGAGCACTCAAATCGCACCCGTGCGCGACGCGACAGTGCCCTTCGCGGCCATGGAAGTCAATTTTCCAGTTGCGGCATTCAGCCATTTAATATAGCAAATTGAAAAAACAGGACCAGGGAGGAAAGGTGCTGCACTTGGGCGCATTAGGCGAAGCCGACGCCATGGTGAAGAACGACGCGGCTGTCCCCGTTGCCCTGGTTCAGGCGACAAAAGCCTTCGGCGGCACGATTGCCCTCAAGGACGCGTCCTTCGAATTGCGCTCAGGCGAGGTGCTGGCTCTGCTTGGCGAAAACGGCGCCGGCAAGAGCACCTGCGTAAAGCTGCTGGCCGGCGTGTATCTCCCGACCGGCGGCCATGTCGAAGTCGATGGCAAGCCTGTGGTCTTCCATTCGCCGCACGACGCCCAGGCTGCCGGCATCTCGGTCATGCACCAGCACCCCGGTCTTTTCCCTGATCTTTCGGTGGCGGAGAACATCTATCTCGGCCATATGCCGTGCGACCGCTTCGGCGGCATCGACAACGCCGCCATGCTTACCGGCGCGCGCAGGGTGCTGTCGACAGTCGGCCTCGACGTGCCGGCCGAAACCCGGCTCGGAACGTTGCGCACCTCCGAACAGCAACTGGTCGAGATCGCCCGCGCCCTGTCGCTCGACGCGCGGGTGCTGATCATGGACGAGCCGACGGCCGCCCTGTCGCAGCGCGAGGTCGAGCGGCTGTTCACTGTCGTCGCCGACCTGCGGCTGCACGGCGTGGCGATGATGTTCGTCGGCCACCGCATGGACGAAATCTTCCGCATCGCCGACCGCATCGCGGTGCTGCGCGACGGACGTCTCATTGGCGTCAAGCCGAAGGCCGAGCTTGGCCGCGCCGCCGCCATCGGCATGATGGTCGGCCGCGAGGTGACCGACCTCTATCCGCAACGAAGCCACGCCACCGGCGCACTGGTGCTGGAGGCGAGGGGGCTTTCGCACGCCGGTGGCTTTTCCAATATCGACCTCAAGCTCCATGCCGGCGAGGTGCTCGGGCTCGGCGGCCTGGTCGGCAGCGGGCGGACCGAGATCGCGCGCGTGCTGTTCGGCATCGACCAGCCCGATGCCGGCGAAATCCTGATCGACGGCGAAGCTGTGCGCTTCGCCTCGGCACGCGACGCCATGGATGCGCGCATTGCCTATGTCTCGGAAGACCGCATGGGCCAGAGCCTGGTGATGGATTTTTCCATCCTCGACAATGCGGTGCTGCCAATCCTCGACGAGGCAGCCCGCTCCGGCTTCTACGGCACGAACCGCGCGACCAACCTGGTCTCGGACTGGCTGAAGCGCATGAAGCTTCGCTTTTCCGGCTACGCGCAGCCGGTGAAGGAACTGTCCGGCGGCAACCAGCAGAAGGTGGTGTTGGCCAAATGGCTGCGCACCGAACCGCGCGTCCTCATCCTCGACGAGCCGACGCAAGGCATCGATGTCGGCACCAAGGCGGAAGTGCATGCGATGATCGCCGACCTTGCCGCCCAGGGCATGGCCATCATCCTGATCTCCTCCGAAATGCCCGAACTCATCGGCATGTGCGACCGCATTATCGTCCTGCGCGAAGGCCATCGGACGGCCGAATTTGCCAGGGGCGAAGCCACTCAGGAAAAGGTGCTGGAAGCAGCGACGAAAGCCGGCGAAAGCGCCGGCCCGGTAGCACAGGCCGCCGGCGAGGAGAAAAGAAAAGGGCCGCTCGACATACTGAAGCGGCGGGAGTTCGGCCTGCTCGCCGCGATGCTGGCGGTCGCGATCCCGGTCACCATCATCAACCCGCGCATGGTGAGCGCTGCAAACCTGACCGCCGTGTCGATGGATGCCGCGCTGCTCGTGGTTGCAGCACTCGCGCAGATGCTGGTGCTGATCACCCGCAACATCGACCTTTCGATCGCCGCGGTGATTGGCCTGTCGGCCTACATGGCGGCCAGCATGGTCCAGGCCTATCCAGGGCTCGACATCGGCATCGGGCTGATGACCGCATGCGCCGTCGGTGGCGTCGCCGGCCTGATCAACGGCCTCGTCGTCACCAGGGGAAAGATCCCGGCGATCGTCGTCACGCTGGCCTCGATGTCTATCTTCCGCGGCTTCAACTCGATCTGGGCAGCCGGCGACCAGATCAGCGCCGACGAAGTCACGCAAGCCTGGCTCGACATGACCGGCCTGAAGATCGCCGGCGTGCCGCTGATCGTCGTCATCGCAATCGTCATCCTGTGCCTGGGCTACGTGCTGCTCTATCGCACCGCCTTCGGGCGCGAATTGTTCGCCGCCGGCTCCAATCCCGACGGCGCGCGTCTGATCGGCATCCCTGTCGACCGGCGCATTCTGCTGGCCTTTGGCATGGCCGGCCTGCTCGGCGGCCTGTGCGGCGCGCTGTGGGCATCGCGCTATGCGACCATCGACGCCCGCGTTGCGCTCGGCTTCGAACTCACGGTGATCGCGTCAGCGGTGGTCGGCGGCGTCGCCATCCGCGGTGGTTCGGGCACGCTGCTCGGCATCATTCTCGGAGCCCTCACGCTGCTGGTCATCAAAAACGGGCTGACGCTGGTGCGCGTCGATCCGCTGTGGCTGCAGGGCGTCTACGGCCTGGTGATCCTGGTCGCCATCGGCATCGACACCTTCATCGTACGGCGCGCCGAGCAGGCAAGACAGGCGAGGGCGCGGTGAAAAAGTTCCTCCGGTCGATCGACTTCTGGGATCTGCTGCTGGCGACCTCCTGTGTAGCCATCTTCCTCTATGCCGTGATCTTCGTGCCGAATTTCGTTTCCGGCTTCAATCTCTCGCAACTGGCCGCCAGCGCCTCGGAAAAGGCATTGCTGATCCTGCCGATGACGCTGCTCATCATCACCCGCGAGATCGACCTGTCGATCGCCTCGGTGCTGGCGCTGACATCCGTCGTCTTTGGCTTGCTGGTCCAGGCCGGTATGCCGACGCTTGCCGCAATTCCGCTGACACTCGTCGGCGGCGGCCTGCTCGGCGCCTTCAACGGCTATCTGGTCTCGGGCCTTGGACTGCAGTCGTTGGTTGTGACGCTCGGCACCATGGCGCTCTATCGAGGCCTTGGCTACATCCTGCTCGGCACCGGCTCGGTCAACATCCTGCCGCCCGCGGTCGTCGATTTCGGCATCAACAACCTGCCTGGCACCGAGATACCGTGGACCATCGTGCCCTTCCTGGTGCTGGCGCCGGTGTTTGCGGTCGTGCTGCAGAAGACGCCGACCGGCAAGCGCATCTACGCGCTCGGCGGCAGCCCCGAAGTGGCGCGCTATTCGGGCATAAACACGCGGCGGATGGTGCTGAACCTGTTCGTCGTCTCGGGCGTTGTCGCCGCCATAGCCGGCATCGTCTATACCGCGCGCCTCTCCAACGCCCGCGCCAACAATGCGCTCGGCATGGAGCTCGACGTCATCACCATTGTTCTGCTCGGCGGCGTCAGCGTCTTTGGCGGCAAGGGCCGCCTGACCGGCGTCATGCTGGCGCTGGTCCTGATCGCCATCATCCGCAACGTGCTGGCGCTCAACCAGATCGGTGGCGACGCGCAGGGCATGATCATCGGCCTGCTTCTGATCGGCTCGCTGCTGGTCGGCAATTACTGGCGCTCCACACAGGAGCTGCTCAGCAGATCCCGCGCAATGCGCGAGACAAAGGGGTGATCTCGGGCCCCTTCCTTCAAGCCCGAATTTTGACGGAGGAGTCACAATGAAAGCGTTTAGATTAGCCCTGCTCGCGTCCGCGGTTCTGCTTGCGCCAACGTCGCTGGCCTTCAGCCAGGAATGCGCCAAGGAACCCGTAACGGTCGGTTTCCTGCCCAAGCTCGACACAGATCCCTATTTCAAAGTGGCCTTCGGAGGCGCACAAGAGGCGGCCAAGGAAATTGGCGGCACCGCCACCCAGGTCGCCCCATCGCAGGCGACTGCCGAGGCGCAGATCGAATTCATCAACAGCCTCGTGTCGCAGAAGGTCGGGGTCATCGCAATTGCCGGCAACGACGCCAATGCCGTCGCGCCGGCGCTGAAGCGCGCCGTTCAGCAGGGCGTCAGGGTGATTTCGTATGATTCCGACGTGGCCGCCGATGCCCGCGCGGTGTTTGTCAATCAGGTGAAGGGCGACAGCCTCGCCGAGATGATGCTGGAAAGTGCATTCGCCCTCAGCGGCGGTGAAGGCGAATTCGCGATCCTGTCGTCGACGCCGACGGCGACCAACCAGAATGCCTGGATCGACTTCATGAAGGCGAAGATGGCGGCCGAGCCGAAGTTCTCCAAGATGAAGCTGGTGCAGGTGGCCTATGGTGAAGAAAGCGAACAGATCAACCAGCAGCAGGCATTGGCGCTGGTCCAGGCGTTTCCCGATCTCAAGGTGATCATCGTCCCGGCAGGCATTGGCCTTCCGGCGGCCGCGCGTGCACTCGAGGAAGCGGGCATGATCGGCAAGGTCAAGCTGACCGGCCTCGCGCCGGCCACTCTGATCTCGAAATACATCAAGGACGGGGCGGCTCAGGATATCTGGTGGAACGTCACCGATCTTGGCTATCTTACCTATCAGACAGCCCAGGCGCTTGCGCAGTGCAAGATCACCGGCAAGGAGGGTGAGAAGTTCACGGCAGGCAGGCTCGGCGAATACACGATTGGCGCCGGCGGCGAACTGATCCTTGGTCCGGCCAAGATCGTGACCCCCGAAAATCTGGCCGAGTTCAAGTTCTGATTCTATGGAGCTCAAGCTCCAGAGGGGCGCCGGTCGATCCGGCGCCCTTCCTAAAACATCTCGAATGAAAACAGTGCGGGGCGGCAATGAAGATCTTGCTTGCAGGCGAAACCTTTGCAGCGACGACGTCGGTTGCCATCGGCAGCGACGTGCTTACAAGTGCGGCCTCGACCAATGGCGCTATGGCCTTCAATGCCGCGCTGGCCACTGAAGGCATCGCCGTCACGCAGATCGGCGGCGAGCGTTGCAGCGCGGAGTTCCCTTATGACCTCGATGGGCTCGCCCAATATCAGGCGGTGGTGATCTCCGATGTCGGCGCCCTGACATTGCTGGTCACGCCGGATGCCCGCGCCGGGCGTGTCGGCGTCAACCGCCTCGATGTGCTCAAGGCCTATGTCGAAGCTGGCGGCGGGCTGATGCTGGCCGGCGGTTACATGGGCTTTCAGGGCATGTTCGGGACGGCGCGTTTCCACGACACCCCGGTCGAGGACGTTCTGCCCGTCCGCTGCCTACCCTACTGCGACGGCATGGAGGTGCCGCAAGGCCTGCAGGCCTCCATCCTGCAGTCGTCACATCCGATTTTTTCCGGGGTGGAGGGGCCTTTGCCGCCGATTCTCGGCATGAACAAGCTGGAATTCAGGCGCGACGGTTCGTCCCGGCTTCTGGCGACCTGCCACCATCGCGGCACCGACTGGCCGCTCCTTGCCGTCGGCAGCCATGGCCGCGGCCGCGCGATTGCCTGGGCAACCGATATCGGCCCGCATTGGCTCTCGCAGGATTTCCTCGCATGGCCGTTCTACGGAAAACTGATGGCGAACATGGTCCGTTGGCTCGCCGGCAATGAATGAGAAAGCTGGTTTGACCAGTGCGGTGCCCAATCCTCCAACGAAAGACCAGGCCATTAAGCATGCGTTGAATCAGGACGGCAGTGGCTCATAAACCGAAACCCCGATGTATCGATCGTATGAGCCGCGATCTTTCTCAGGAAGCTTGTCTCGGGTTACGCGCAATGTGAATCCCCCATGCAAGTGCCCCGCGTCGAGAACCATCCAATCGAAAATATCGTCGCCTTCAAATGCAAGTCGCTGTCCGACTTGATGCCATTTCTGAAGCTCGGGTGGCACCCCGAAAAACGTACCCGAAAATAGCCGCTCCTCAGCATGATAATGCACTGCGGCAAGCCAAAGGAAAACAAAGTTGTCCTCCCCAAGACGTTCGGACTCGTCGGGATCGCGAAACCGAAGCTTCGCGGAACAGAAGGCATCTGCATTTCTCTCGATGTGTTCGACAAATGTCGGCACACTCGCAAGTGCGCGATCGTAAGCTGCAAGGAAGGCGGGGTCTGTCTGCGAGATAGTCGTGAAGAGTGGCTCATTCCGCGGTTCGTCGAATTCACTGTTCGATTGAGATTTTTCGCCCATAAAAGACCTCTTGGACTAACCTTGAACCGCTCAACGACCTGCGAAGTCCGCGCGCTTCTTCCGGTGTGGGGAGGCGGCACTCGCGAGGCGGTGTCGCACTACCAGCCAAAGAGCCCTATCACGCTAGCGACCAACCGCCATCCACCAATATATTCGCGCCGGTGATCAGTGACGCCGCCGGCAAGGCGAAGAACACCACGGTGCCGGCGACGTCGATCGGGTCGCCTATGCGGCCGAGCGGGATGTGGCCGAGCACATGCAGGCGAGTGCGCAGGCGCGGCCGATGCCGCGCGAGGCGCCGGTAACCAGCACCACCTTGCCGGCCAGGTCGAATTTCGGCGTGAATTCATTTGTCATGCGATTCCACCTTGTTCTTCAAATCGGTCCGGCTGCCGTGTCGGACCGAATAGGCTCGCGTGAATTCGGCGCCCAGCAGAAATATCTCCGCCGAATAGTAGACCCATAACAGCACGACGAGCAGGGCGCCGGCCGCGCCGTATGACGATGAGATGGCGCTGGTTCCGATATACCAGCCAATCAGCGACTTGCCGATGGTGAACAGAAACCCGGTGACCACGGCGCCGAGGCCGACATCGCGCCATTGCAGGCTGCGGTCGGGCAGCACCTTGTAGATCGCGGCAAACAGCAGCGTGATCAGGGCAAACGAGACGATCCCGTTGATGGCGCTCAGGATGATGGTGCCGAACGGCAGATAGGCGTTGATGACCTCTCCGAGCGCCGAAATTGCAGCGCTTACGACCAGCGACACCAGGAGCAGGAAACCAAGCGCGGCGACCAGGCCCAGGCTTGCAATGCGTGCCCGAACCAGCCGCGAGATCGTTGCCCCGCTCGGTTTGACTTTCCAGATCTCGTTCAGCGCCAGCTGCATTTCGCCGAACACGCCGGATGCGGCGACGAACAACGTGACCAGCCCCAGAATGCTAGCAAGGGTTCCCGCTTCCTTCTGCGAGGCGTTCTCGATCGTCGCCTGCAGCAGCTCGGCACTTTGCGGCCCCATCAGGCCGGCGATCTGTGCCGAAAGGGCGAGTTGCGCCGCCTCGTGCCCGAAGGCCATGCCGGCGATAGCGACAACGATGAGCAGGATCGGCGCAAGCGAAGTCGTGGCATAAAACGCTATCGCCGCCCCATGGCTCAGCGCATTGTCGTTGACGAAGCCGAGGATGCTTTGCCTGAGGAGTACCCAGCCCTCCGTCGCCAAGTTCCACATGTGGGCCTCGCATAGTTGTCATTAAACAAGTAGCGGCGAGATAGAAGTGGGCGAGGGGTAGTGGACGACCTGGCCGCCGGCTCTGAAAAAACCTCGCGGAGGCGCAGGTGTTGCTGGCCGAATTGCGGTAGCCCGCGAGAAACCGACGCAGCCACTTTCGTTGGGCCGCTCACCCCTTATTGCCTAAGGAAATTGGACGCGCTCATGATCCAACCAATGGAACTGCGACAGTCGTCCCATAATTTATCGGATACCGATCGAAGTACGGGAACTCGATAACGAAAGCATACCTGGCCGTGAGATGTGCCATTCGAAAGCCGCCGTTGGGGGCGTCGATTGCTATTGTTACGTCTACGTCTTTCAATCCCAAAGTCAGCAATTTTGCCGTGGCTATGGCTTCTATCTCGGCCTGCGTCAGCGAGTTCTTCATCTGCAGCGCACGCGCGGACGTTTCCAGCGTATACCGAACACTGGACATGGCATTCAAGGCCCAGCCGAATGCGAAGACGCCGATCAAGACCATTATCAGAACAGGGGCGATCAGCGCGAACTCCAACGCAGCTCCGCCTGATGCTCCCCGTATGAAGGCCCTCGCTTTAGCGAACACGGATCACCTGTTGGTGGCTGAGCTCGCGCGAGAGCGAAAACGCGCCGAAACTGAAGGGCGGTGACCAGGTGGCTGTCGCTTGGATTTCGACGAAAACCGCGGGAGCTTTCAAACTGTCGCACAGGACAGATGGATCGACCACGGTGGTCCCGCACATATATTTCCGGCTCAGCGTCACCTGCGCGTCGCCGGGATGGTTTTCCCAGCCTGAAAGAGCGACAGCTTGGATAGTCGCATCCTCGGCTGCTCCTTGCATCACGAGATTCGCCGCCGTTTTGACGCCTGCACGCATCGACAACGCGTTCGACACAAAAGACCAGCCGTCAATGATGCCAAGGAGTACCAGGCAAAGGATCGGCACAATCAGCGCAAACTCTACCGCGGCAGCACCCGAATCGCTGCGGAACATCCGGACTGCTGACCCTGTCACGAAGATTACTCGACAAGCTTTATGGATTGCGTCGCCGGAATGTCTCGCATTCCAAGGCTCGTGCAGTCCTGATTGACGTTCGCGTTGCCGGACCACTGCACGGTACTGGCGACGACCTGAGTGCAACCGCCTTTGCCCGAGAAATTGCCGAGATAATTAACGTCTTGCGTTGGAAAATACAAAGCGCCGGTCAAAAGCGAATCTGCCGTGCCATTAACCGTGTTCGATCCAGTCAGGTTGGCTTTGTCGCCGTAAAACAGCACCCCCGAATAGGTGCCCGACGTTGGTGCGCTGAGCTTGATGGTGGCCGTGCCGTTCATGCTGACGCCGGAGCTGCCGGCCAGATAAATGATGACTCCGTCGCCGGAAATATTCGCGTTCGAGTTCGCTTTGAAATCACCGCCTTGAATGACGTATATCCCGGGCGAAAGCGTTACATTGCCGCTCAAGCTGAGCCCCCTGCAGTATGTTCCAGGTTGCAACACCGACTGATTGCTGTTTCGACAGGGGTTCGTGGCCGGTGGCGCCGGCAAGTCGGCAAAAGGATCGGCAGCGGGCAACGCCTGGGTTATCGGCCTGGCGCACACGGTCGTCACGGGGTTGCTCAACGAAACACCGCCTGCCGATACCAGGCAATCGACCTGAAGGCTTGCCGATCCCTGAAGCTTGATGGCGTCCGCGGCTATCGAATTCGACATCACGACGCAGCCGTTCAGTTTGAGATTCGAACTGCCGGAAAAGAGCGCCGCTTTCGGAGCGGAATGATTGAGAGCTAGAGCGCAGGCCTTTGAGGCGTCGGTGATAAGAGCCACCGCTCTTGCCTGTGCGCCGACCGCATTTTGCGTGAATATCGATGTAAAAAACCGATCGAGGGTCTGATGAACGATGACCTCGACAGCCTTTTGGGCCACATTCGGGCCGGAGGACGGGGGCGTGAAGATTTCGATTGTGCCTGTCGACGGGTCCCAGCCATTCGTTGTCGCAGACAATGTCGCGGCGGAGACTATCGTTGGTTTGTCGGATCCTGAAACCTTTTCCAAAGCGCCAGCATAGGCTGCCGCATCCGCCACCGCTTGTAGCTTCAGGCCGCTGTAATACCAGTAGGAAGTCTCAACGCCGAGACCCGCGCCGCCGACGACGATCGGCAACGACAGGGCAAAAATAGTGGCAACGTTGCCACTCTTGCCGGTTCGTCGCATGCAGAAAAAACGCCTGAAGATACGGGCACGCCAGTCCATTCCTCATTTAAGCCGGGATGCATAAAGGAATGACTAAGAATTTCCGTCCATTTCTTGGCTGTGATCCATTCAAACGGCGCTTAGCGGTTCTGCTGCACCCGTTCGCCGGTTGTGCCCTGAGAGGCATTTTCTAAGATCTGAGAACGCGGACGTTAGGCCCACAGGACCGTCGGTAACACTTTGGCCGGGTGCATTGTCTTCACAGAAAGCAATCCGATTTTGGGGCCAAGCGCAAGAAAACACCGCCGGCGGCCGGTTTCGTTGGCAAACCGTTACCGTTCCCTGCTATTCCCGCATCCTGATGCATGTTGCCCAAGTGTGCCGCGGTTTTGGGACAGCGACATGCGCAAACAAAGACTTAAAGCAGTGGACGCTCTCGCATGACCAATGTCGCCTTGACCGGGCTTGCCCGCGATCTTGCCAAGCGCGCCGCACAAGGCCGCCCGGTGCGCATCGGCGTCATAGGTTCCGGCGAGATGGGAACCGACCTGGTGACGCAAGGCATGCTGATGCCGGGCATTTCGGTTTGCGCGATCTCGACGCGCCGCCCGCATACGGCGCGTGATGCCATCCGCATCGCCTATGGCGACGAGGCGATGGCACGGGAGGCCGATACGCCGTCGAAGCTCAGCCAGGTGATCGAAAGCGGCAAGATCGCCATAACCTCGAACGAAATGCTGGTCACCAATCCGCTTATCGATGTCGTCATCGATGCTACCGGCAAGCCCGGCGTCGCCGCCGATTTCGACCTGATGGCGATGCAGCACGGCAAGCATCTGGTGATGATGAATGTCGAGGCCGACGTCACTATCGGCTGCTATCTGAAGCAGCAGGCCGACCGGCTCGGCGTCGTCTATTCGGTCGGCGCCGGCGACGAGCCGTCGAGCTGCATGGAGCTGATCGAGTTCGCCTCGGCGCTCGGCTACACCATCGTCTCCGCCGGCAAGGGCAAGAACAACCCGCTCAACCACGACGCCGTTCCCGACGACTATCGCGAGGAAGCGCTACGCCGCAACATGAATCCGCGCATGCTGGTCGAGTTCGTCGACGGCTCGAAAACCATGGTTGAGATGTGCGCCATTGCCAACGCCACCGGGCTGGTGCCCGACGTTCCCGGCATGCACGGCCCCAAGGCCGATCGCGACGAGCTGGTCAAGGTGCTGATCCCGCGCGAGCAGGGCGGCATCCTGTCGAAGAACGGCGTCGTCGACTACACCGTCGGCAAGGGCGTGGCGCCCGGCGTCTTCGTAATCGTCGAGGCGACGCATCCGCGCATCATCGAGCGCATGGACGATCTGCATATCGGCCACGGCCCCTATTACAGCTTCTTCAGGCCCTACCATCTGACCTCGCTGGAAGTGCCGCTGACGGCCGCTCGCATCGCGCTTTATGGCAAGCCCGACATGGTGCCGCTGCCACGGCCGGTGGCCGAGGTCTGCGCCGTGGCCAAGCGCGATCTGGCGACGGGCGAGACGTTCGATGCGATCGGCGAGACCTGCTACCGCTCCTGGACCATGACCGTCGAAGAAGCCCGCGCCCATCGCGCCGTGCCCGTCGGCCTGCTCGAAGGCGGCAAGGTGCTGAAACAGGTGCGGAAAGGCGAATTGCTCACCGCCGACAATGCCGCGCCCGACCCGACGACCAGGCTGTTCGCCTTGCGCCGGCTGCAGGACGGGATGCTGTATGGAGCGTAAGGCTCTCGACCGGTGAGCCGTCGCAATGGCCTCCGGCCGAGCACTGGCTTTGTCATGACGAATTCGCTATATTGTAGTGACGATGAAGGCGGAGGCGATTACATGAATCTTCAGATCAGGGATCCGCGCGCACGCGAACTGGCGCGAGAGCTTGCTGCCAAACGCAAGATTTCTATGACGGAAGCGGTCATCGAAGCGCTTGAATCCGAGTTGAAGCGGGAGAGCGGACGCATTCCCTTGGCCGAGCGGCTTGCTGCCATTGCCAACGACTTCAAGGCCAAGGCAGGCCAAGATGGTCGGGCTATGACGAAGGATGAGATCGATGAGATGTGGAGCCATTCCTGATGTTCGTCGACACCTCCGTGGTTGTCGCGATTCTTTCAGGCGAAGAGGATGCCCGCGAGTGGAGCAACCGAATCGAGGCAGCGCCCGCAAGAATAACTTCGGCGTTGGTGGTGCTTGAAGCGGCGATGCGGCTTTCGACCATGCTTGCCGTGCCGCCGGTTGTCGCCGGAGATGCGATAGAGGCGTTTCTTCGCGAGGCTGAAATCGAAATTGTGCCTATCGACGCCAGCGATGCCAAGCTCGCAATCCATACATTTTCAGATTACGGAAAGGGGCGCGGACATCCCGCCCAGCTCAACTTAGCCGACTGCCTTTCTTATGCTTGCGCAAAAAGTCATGGCTCCGCACTGCTCTACAAGGGCAACGACTTTTCGCATACCGATCTCGCGTAATCCGAAATCAGCTGTTACTTCCCCAGTTCGATCGACCGCAGCCGCGCCGCTTCCACCGCCTCAGTGAGCAGGCGCGTCAGACGGTCCTCGCCCATCAGCACGGCAAGGGCGGCAGCCGTGGTGCCGTTGGGGCTGGTCACCTGCCGTCTAAGCACGCCGGGCTCCTCGCCGCTTTCGGCGGCAAGCGAGGCGGCGCCGTAGACCGTTTGCATGGCCAGGAGCTTTGCGACCTTGCCAGGCAGGCCAGCCTTCTCGGCGGCCACGGTCAGCGCTTCGATGAAGTGGAAGATATAGGCCGGCCCCGACCCGGAGACCGCCGTCACCGCGTCCATCAGGCCCTCGTCGTCGATATCGGCCACTTGCCCGCTCGCCGAGAGCAGGTCGGCGACGAAACGTTTAGTCTCGTCGGAAACCAGCCTGTTGGAAAACACCACCATCATGCCCTTGCCGATCGCCGCCGGCGTATTGGGCATGCAGCGCAGGATCGGCGCGCGATCGCCGAGAATGCCTTCGAACGTAGCGACCGGCGTCCCGGCGGCGATGCTGAGGAAAGTGGTTCGGCCATCGTTGAAGCGGATGTAGCCAGCCGTCACGTTACGGATCACCTGCGGCTTGACCGCAATGACGACGAGGGCCGGCACGGCGTCCGCCGGGATGGCGCCGGCGTCCGCGGCAGCAGAGCAGCCCAGTGCTTCGGCACGCTTGCGCAACTCGGCATTGGGCTCGACCACGAACACCGCAGCCGGAGCGAGCTTGCCGGCTTTCAGCCAGCCCGAGAGCATGGCGGAGCCCATATTGCCGCAACCGGCGAGAACAAGCCTGATCGTCATCGAAAGCCTCCATAGAGATGGCTTCCCCATAGACGTTCGCGGCAGGGCGGGGAAGCCCTTTTGGGACCGTGATCAGGCGGAAACCCGGACCTTGCGGTTGGGATGCGCATGTAGTCGCGCAGGGGCGCGGCGACCACATTAACCTTTTATTTCCTATGCCTGTTTAGCATCGCTTAACCAGTGGCGGTCGCTACGTCCCAGCCCGAGGGGGAAGCTCCAGAAACCATGGCTTATAGGAATAATCGTGAACACTGGAGGAACGAGCAGTCCCTGCTGTCGTTCGTCGAGGCAGCGCGCGACGAAGACGAAGCAGCGCTGGTTTCCCTGGAGGACCGTACAGCCCGGTCATGGCGCGAGGATGCCGCCACACGCCATCGTCTGGCCCGCTCGCGCCGCGAAGCGCGTGCCAGCCCGATCCTGTTGGCAGCCGCAGGCATAGGCCAGCCCCATCCTGATGCGTCAAAGGCCGGCCCCATACTGATGGAAGAGGCTACAGCTGCCGATGCATTTTTCGACCCCGTAGGCTCCCTTGACGGCCCCGATTCCGGTTCCGCCGATCGCGCCGCATACCCGGCAGCGCCGCCTCTCGCTCTGCTCGAGGTCGCGCGCACCAAACGGCCGGGTCCAATCGGTGCCGTGTTGTCGGCGCTGGGCCGGCTCATGCCCGGCAGAGCGCAGGAGGAGATGACGTCGGGTGAAACTTCCACCGCGACAAACTCAAGCGCAGCCATGTCGCCTGCCTTCTACCCGCAGCCGCTCTATGCCGGTCGGGCACCGTATCCGCAGCAACCCACGCCGCCGCATTCGGCACATACTCAGGCCTGGTCGAGGGACGCAATTCAGGCCTCGGAAGCCGCCGATCAGCAAAGCCAGATCGAGGAAATCCGCGCCAGCCTGCGCGAATTCCGCGAGGCGGTTCGCGAGCTCACCGAAAACCGCACGCATCGCCGCTATTTCTGAGCGTCGAATAAAACATGCCGGTTTCGAGTTAACGGCATGGGACGGCGCATTGACGGGATTGCCCGGCTCGATTTTCGTGAAAATGCCGCGCTGCATGTCCGCCCGCCCGCGCATGGTTCTGGGCAACGACCTGCATAAAAACATATCTGGAGCACGCCGCATGGATGCGGCAGGCTTAGCAATAGGCGTCGAGGGTGGTTCATGGCCGAGTTGATTGACGGAAAAAGCGTCGCCGAAGACGTGGTGCGGCGGGTCAAGACACTGACCGCCGAACTAGCGGAAAAAGGTGGGCAGCAGCCCGGTCTCGCGGTGGTCATCGTCGGCGAGGATCCGGCGAGCCAGGTCTATGTCGCATCCAAATCCCGTACCGCCAAGGAATGCGGCTTCCATTCGGTTCAGCACACACTGCCGGCCGAAACCTCCGAGCCGGACCTTTTGAAGATCATCGGCCAGCTCAATGCCGATCCGGCCATCAACGGCATCCTGGTGCAGCTTCCGCTTCCCGGCCATATCGACGCCGGCAAGATCATCCAGACCATCGCGCCGGAGAAGGATGTCGACGGCTTCCACTTCATCAATGTCGGCAAGCTCGGCACCGGCGAGCTTGAGACCGCCTTCGTGCCTTGCACGCCGGCCGGCTCGATGCTGCTGATCGAACGGGTGCGTGGCAAGGACCTGTCCGGCCTCAATGCGGTCGTCGTCGGGCGTTCGAACATCGTCGGCAAACCGATGGCCAATCTTCTGCTTGCCGCCAACTGCACCGTCACTATCGCACACAGCCGCACCAGGGACCTGCCGGCGCTTGCCCGCACCGCCGATATTCTAGTTGCAGCCGTCGGCCGGCCCGAAATGGTCCGCGGCGACTGGGTCAAGCCTGGCGCAACCGTCATCGACGTCGGCATCAACCGCATCGCCGCACCTGAGAAGGGTGAAGGCAAGACCCGCCTCGTCGGCGATGTCGCCTTTGCCGAAGCAGCGACGGCGGCCGGCGCCATCACGCCGGTGCCTGGCGGCGTCGGACCGATGACCATTGCCATGCTGATGGCCAACACGCTAGCTTCCGCCTATCTCGCGGCCGGGTTGAAACGGCCTTCCTTCTGACCAGAAAGCAGCGTCCTTGCCGAACCTCACTGTTCCCTTAGAACGGCCGGTCACCAATGATCCCGTTCAGGGCGGCCGGCAGTTCGGGTTTCTGCTGGTCGACAAGTTCTCCATGTTCTCGCTGGCCGCGGCAATCGACACGTTCCGGTCGGCGAACCGGCTGCTCGGCCGCGATTTCTATGGCTGGACGACGGTGTCGGCCGACGGCGATGCCGTCATGGCGTCCAACGGCCTGCCGCTCAAGATCGACTACGCCGTCGCCGATCTGCCGCCGGTCGATATCCTGTTCGTCTCGGTCGGGCTGACGACGGAATTTCCCGGCAAGAGCAAGGTGCTGGCGGCGCTGCGCAGCTGGGGCCGGCGCGGCAATGCGCTCGGCGCGCTTTCGGTCGGCTCCTATCTGCTTGCCGAGGCAGGCCAGCTCGATGGCTATCGCTGCACCATCCATTGGGAAAACCGCGCCGGTTTCCTCGAGCGTTTCCCGGATATCAACTGCACCGGCAACGTCTTCGAGATCGACCGCAAGCGCTACACTTGCGCCGGCGGCACCACCTCGATCGACCTGATGCTGGAGATCGTGCGCGGTGATTTCGGCTCGAGCCTCGCCAATGGCGTCGCCAACCAGTTCCAGCATGAGCGCATCCGCTCGGCCGGTGACCGCCAGCGCGTCGGCCCGGAGCGCGACCTGACCGGCAAGTCGGAGAAGCTGCGCCGCATCGTCGAGCTGATGGCCGACCATCTCGACGAGCCGCTGTCGGCGGTGCAGCTTGCCAAGTCGGCGGGCCTGTCGGTGCGCCAGGTCGAGCGCCTGTTCCTGCGCCATCTCAGCGTGACGCCCGGGCGCTACTATATGCGGCTTAGGCTCGAGCGGGCGCGCGAACTGCTGCGCCAGACCAACATGCCGATCCTCGACGTGGCGATCGCCACCGGCTTCACCTCGCATTCCTACTTTGCCCAGAGCTATCGGCTGCAGTTCGGCCGGCCGCCTTCCGAGGAGCGGCGCACGACCTATTGAGGGTTTTGCACAGCGGCGGCGCAGCTTCGTGCTCCAGCCGGGCTTGTGTCGCGACGCGGCGTCAAATAGCTTTCCGGCGCCGAGCGGCGGCGACGGATGGGGAAATATTCGATGGTGGGATTTGTGCGGAGCGCCGCGGCGGCGACCCTGCTGCTTTGGATGACGGGGTTCGGCTTTGCCGCCGATCGCGTCATTATCGTTCTCGATGCCTCCGGCTCGATGTGGGCGCAGATCGACGGCAAGCCCAAGCTCGAAATCGCCCGTCAATCGCTGCGGAACGTACTGCAATCGGTCCCGACCGACGAGGAAATCGGCCTGATGGCCTATGGCCACCGCGAGAAGGCCAGTTGTGACGACATCGAACTCATCGTGCCACCGCAGGCCGGCTCGGCCAGTGCGATCTCAGCCGCGGCCGACAGCCTGAAATTTCAGGGCAAGACGCCGCTGACCGCCGCCGTCAAACAAGCGGCGGAGGCGTTGAAATACACCGAGGGCAAGGCGACGGTCGTTCTCATCACCGATGGCATCGAGACATGCAACGGCGACCCCTGTGCGCTCGGCAAGGAACTGGAGGCTGCCGGCGTCGACTTCACCGTCAATGTCGTCGGCTTCGGCCTGACGGCGGCCGAGGGCAAGCAGGTCGCTTGCCTCGCCGACAACACCGGCGGCAAATATATCGAAGCGTCGGATGAAAAGGCATTGCAGGACGCTCTCGTCGAGACCGTCGCGCCTCCGCCACCCGCCCCTGAACCGGCTCCCGCCCCGCAGCCTGCTCCCCAGCCGGCGCCCGCGCAGCCGGCGGAGTCCAATTTCGTGCCCACCGTCGTGCTTGCCGAGGGTGGCGATCCCGTCACCGACGGCAATGCCTGGGAGATCTATAAGGCAAATTCCGACGGCACGCGCGGCGATCCCGTCACCACTGAATATGGCGCCTACAAGGGCAATCTTGAGCCGGGCGACTATATCGTCGTCGCACGCGCCGGCGAGGCCAGGGCCGAACAGAAGATCAAGATAGAGCCTGGCCAGGCCGCCAAGCCGCACTTCAACCTGAATGCCGGCACGCTGGTCATCCACCCGCGGCCAAGCGAAGGAGCGGACGTTGACGGCGGCGCGGCTGTCGTAATCGGCTATCCCGGCGTCGACACCCCGCGGACCTATTACGGCGACACGAAAGTCGTGCTGCCGGCCGGCGACCAGAAGGTGACCGTCACGATCGGCCAGGGCATGGTTACCGAGACGATCCCGCTTGCCGCCGGCAGGGTCATCGACAAGGACGTCATCGTCGGCGTCGGGCGTATCGTCGCCAACGCCTATTATGCTGCCGGCGGCGACAAGGCCGAGGGTTCGGGCGTCGGCTTCAAGGTGCTCCAGGCGAGAAAGAACGTCGACGGAACCAGGCAGGAGATGACTTATGCCTACGGTCCGGACAGCAAGTTCGATCTGCCGCCCGACGATTATGTGCTGGTCGCGACGGTCGACCTTGCGGTTGCCGAGCAGCCGTTCAGCGTCAAGGTTGGCGACCATCAGGATCTGAAGATCGCGATGAACGCCGGCATGCTGACGATAACCGCGCCAGGGGCCTCGAAGATCGAGATATTCGAGGCCAGGAAGAACATCGACGGAACCCGCAAGTCGGTGGGCTACGCCTATGACCAGAAGTATGAAGCCACCCTGTCGGCCGGTGACTACGCGGTGGTTTCGAAGAAATCGGACAACAGCTCGAAAGAAGGCACGGTAACGGTCAGGGCCGGCGCGCGAGCCGAACTGACGGTTCAATAGATCCAGTGGAGAGCAGCCGTCAGCCGCTCTTCCTTGTTGCTAAAAAAGGTCACGCTGTACCGAAGGCGCTGGCGCCATGGTCGGCGCGGCCCACCAACTGCCGGAACCCGGCGAAAAGCTCGCGGCCGAAGCCGAATTCATTGCCTATGAGGTCGCTGTCGGCGGGCCGGCGCAGGGCAAAGTCGCCGGCCGGCACCAGCACTTCGAGAGTCCCGGCCTCGGCGTCGAGCCTGATGATATCGCCGTCATGGATCCTGGCGATCGGCCCGTCCTCCGCCGCTTCCGGCGTCACGTGGATCGCCGCCGGCACCTTGCCTGAAGCGCCCGACATGCGGCCGTCGGTGACCAGCGCCACATGCTGGCCGCGGTCCTGCAGGATGCCGAGCACGGTGGTCAGCCTGTGCAATTCTGGCATGCCGTTGGCCTTCGGACCCTGGAACCGAATGACGGCGATGAAGTCGCCGGTCAGCGACCCCGCCTTGAACGCCTCGTTCAGCCCTTGCTGGCTGTCGAACACCTTGGCCGGCGCCTCGATGATGCGCCGCTCCGGCTTGACCGCCGATGTCTTGATGACGGCGTGGCCGAGATTGCCTGAAAGCACTTTCAGCCCGCCGCTCGGCTGGAACGCCTTCTTGAACGGTGCCAGCACCTTCTCGTCGCCGCTTTGGCGCGGGGAGGCCTCGCGTACGACGCCGCCGTCTGCACCGAGCTTGGCCTCGACCGCGTAGGGGCGCAGCCCTTCGCCCCACACAGTCTGCACATCCTCATGCAAGACGCCTGCGTCGAGCAGTTCGCGGATCAGGAAGCCGAGCCCGCCGGCGGCGTGGAAATGGTTCACATCGGCAAGGCCGTTCGGATAGACCCGCGCCAGCAGCGGCACCGCTTCCGAGATATCGGAGATGTCCTGCCAGGTAATGGCGATGCCGGCCGCCGCTGCCATGGCGATCAGGTGGATGGTGTGGTTGGTCGAACCGCCGGTGGCGTGCAGGCCGACGATGCCGTTGACGATCGAGCGCTCGTCGATCATCCGCCCGACTGGCGTGTAGGCGTTGCCGAGCGCGGTGATCGCCAGCGCCCGCTTCGTCGCTTCCCTGGTCAGCGCGTCGCGCAACGGCGTGCCGGGATTGACGAAGGAAGCGCCAGGCGTGTGCAGGCCCATGATCTCCATCAGCATCTGGTTGGAATTGGCGGTACCGTAGAAAGTGCAGGTTCCCGGCCCGTGATAGGATTTTGATTCCGCTTCGAGCAGTTCGGCCCGCCCCGCCTTGCCCTCGGCATAGAGCTGGCGAATCTTGGCTTTTTCGTCGTTCGGAATGCCGGTCGTCATCGGCCCGGCCGGGATGAAGACCGCCGGCAGATGGCCGAAGGTCAGCGCCGCGATCACCAGCCCCGGCACGATCTTGTCGCAGACGCCGAGATAGACGGCGGCATCGAACATGTTGTGCGACAGGCCGATTGCCGCGGCCATGGCGATCACGTCGCGCGAGAACAGCGACAGCTCCATTCCGGGCTGGCCCTGGGTGACGCCGTCGCACATCGCCGGCACGCCGCCGGCCACCTGGGCGATGCCGCCGGCCTCGCGCGCCGCGTCCTTGATCAGCGCCGGAAATGTCTCGAAAGGCTGATGCGCCGACAGCATGTCGTTATAGGAGGTGATGATACCGAGGTTCGGCACCCGGTCGCCGCCAAGCGCTACCTTTTCGGAAGGGCTGCAGACGGCAAAGCCGTGGGCCAGGTTGCCGCAGGACAGCACGGCCCGGTTGGCGGTGCGGTTCGAGGCTTCGGCGATGCGGCCGAGATAGGCCTCGCGACCGGGCTTGGAGCGCTCACGGATGCGCTGGGTGATGGCTTCGATGTCACGTCTTGCGGTCATGGCGGTCGGTCCTTTCAGGCGAGGTCCCGCAACACCTTCCGGCTGTTGCCGGGACCTGCAGCCAAGTTGAGATCAGGGAGCCCAGAAAACCTCTACGGGCTTTAGAGTGGCTTCGAGCACGGCGCGAATGGGCTTTCGTGCTCCAGTTCCAAGCGCGGCCTCGAATGCGGCGCGTTTTTCCGCGCCCTCGATATGCAGCGCGACGAAGGCGGCATTGATGATCCGCGCCAATGACAGCGTCAGCCGTGGCTCGCCGGCGCTTGCCGCGTGAACCGGAAGCACGAGCCTTTGCGACGACGGATCGAGCAATCTTGCCAGGTTGTCGGCATCCGGAAAGAACGAGGCGGTGTGGCCATCAGTTCCCATGCCAAGCACAACGACGTCGAGTGGCCAGGGCAGCACTTGCAGCGCGTCACTATCGGAGACCGCTGCGCCCTCGATACTTGCCGCTGCGCGGTAAAGCGGCACGAAATTCGCGGCCGCGGCCGCGTTCTGCAGCAGGTTGGCGGCAACCAGGCCGGCATTGGAGCGCGGCGATGAGGGCGGCACGAAGCGCTCGTCGACCAATGTTATCGTCACCTTTTCCCAGGCGATCGGAACGGTCGAAAGCGCCGCGAAGAATTTCGCAGGCGTCGTGCCGCCCGAGACCGCGAGCAGTGCCGTGCCGCGCTCGGCGATCGCCTTTGACAGACGGCCGGCGACGTGGCCGGCAAGCGCTGTCGCCAGCTCCTGGCGTCCGGCAAATTCGTGCCAGTTGTAGGCGTCGCCTAATTGCTCTCGTGCCATGTCCGCCCGTCGCGTTCGATCAGCGCAATCGAGGCCGAGGGGCCCCATGTGCCGGCGGTGTAGCCTTGCGCCTCTTGCCTGCCGCTTTCCCAGGCGTCCTGGATCGGGTCGATCCATTTCCACGCCGCCTCGACCTCGTCGCGGCGCATGAACAGCGTCTGGTTGCCACGGATGACGTCCATGATCAGCCGCTCATAGGCATCGGGGGCGCGGCCGTCGAAGGATTGCGCAAAACTCATGTCGAGCGGGATCTGGCGCAGCCGCATGCCGCCCGGCCCCGGATCCTTGATCATAATGAACTGCTTGACGCCTTCGTCGGGCTGCAGCCTGATGACCAGCTGGTTGGCGGAGATCGGCCCGGCGCTCTCGCCGAAGATCGAGTGCGGGATCGGCTTGAATTCGATGACGATCTCCGAAACGCGGGTCGCCAGCCGCTTGCCGGTTCGGAGGTAGAACGGCACGCCCGCCCAGCGCCAGTTGCCGATCTCGGCCTTGAGCGCAACGAAAGTCTCGGTGTTGCTGTTCTTGCCGAGTTCCTCGACATAGCCTTTCACCGGCCCGCCGGCCGAGGCGCCGGCACGATATTGCCCGCGCACCGTGTGCTTCGGCGCTTCGTTGCCGTTGATGCGCTTCAGCGCCCGCAGCACCTTCAGCTTTTCGTCACGGACAGCATCGGCGTCCATCGACGACGGCGCCTCCATCGCGACCAGGCAGAGCAGTTGCAGCATGTGGTTCTGCACCATGTCGCGCAATGCGCCGGCCTTGTCGTAATAGGTGACGCGGTCTTCCAGGCCGACCGTCTCGGCGACGGTGATCTGCACATGATCGACATTGGCGGAATTCCAAAGCGGCTCGTAGAGCGCGTTGGCAAAGCGCAGCGCCATCAAATTCTGAACCGTCTCCTTGCCGAGATAGTGGTCGATGCGGAAAATCTGGCTTTCATGGAAGTCGTCGCCGACCAGGTCGTTGAGCGCGCGCGCCGAAGCGAGATCGCGGCCGATCGGTTTTTCCAGCACGATGCGCGAATTCGGCGTGATCAGCCCGTGCTCCTTCAGCTTGTGCGAGATGTCGCCGAACAGCGCCGGCGCCACCGCCAGATAGAAAGCGCGGATGTGTTCGCTGTCGCCGATCGCCTTCTTCAGCCTGTCGAAGCCGGCACCTGTGGTTGCATCCGCCGGGACATAGGAGAGCCGCGCGAGGAACGTCTTTAGTTCCGTGGCGTCGATATCCTCCGGTTTCACATGATCGGCAATCGCCTGCCTGGCGAACGACTGGAATTCCTCGTCGGTCATCTTCGAACGTGATGTGCCGATGATGCGCGTCGGCTCGGAAAACTGGTGGTCGCGCTGCCGGTGGTACAGCGACGGCAGAAGCTTACGTTCCGACAGGTCGCCGGTGCCGCCGAAAATGATGAAGTCGAAGGGGTCGACGGGAATGATCTGGCTGGTCATGGTCTGTCCGCTGTGACGCCGGTCGCGATAACGCGGCTGATATAATCTAATCGATTTAAACTTGCCAGTGCCATTGCGTCACATCCGCGTGTGCTCTTGACACGGGCGCTAGCCGGAGGCTTGTCGGCAAGCGATGCTTCCGGAGCCTTCGCAGGTGCAGCATAGTGCCGGATGGCAGCGAAAGCCAAAGGAGAAATCGTCGATGGACGCACATCTTTCGATGGCCTGGCCAAAGGCGTCGTCGATCGCCTTCAACGATGAGTGAGAAAAGCATGCGCCTGCAAAACAAAGTCGCCATCATCACCGGCGCTGCCTCGGGCTTTGGCGAGGGCATGGCCAGGCGCTTTGCCGAGGAGGGCGCGCGGGTGGTCGTCGCCGATCTGAACGCCAAGGGCGCGGAGCGCGTTGCCGGGGAGATCGGCGAAAAGGCGATCTGGACCCAGACCGACGTCTCGCTGCGGTCCGAATTCGACGACATGGTCCATGCCGCAATGAGCGCCTTCGGCCGCATCGACATCATGGTCAACAATGCCGGTTACACGCATCGCAACGGTGACCTGCTGGAAGTCGACGAAGCGACCTTCGACCTGATCACATCTGTCAACATGAAGGCGATCTACCACGCAGCGCTTGCCGTGGTGCCGGTCATGCACCGGCAAGGCGGTGGCGTCATCCTGACGACGGCCTCCACGGCCGGTATCAGGCCGCGGCCTGGCCTCACCTGGTACAACGCATCGAAGGGCTGGGCGATCACCGCGACCAAATCGATGGCGGTGGAACTCGCGCCGAAGAACATCCGCGTCAACTGCCTCTGCCCAGTTGCCGGCGAGACCGGCATGCTCGCGAAATTCATGGGCGCCGACACACCCGAGATCCGCGAGAAGTTCCGCGCATCGGTCCCGCTCGGCCGGCTTTCGACGCCGCTCGACATTGCCAATGCCGCGCTTTGGCTTGCTTCGGACGAAGCGGCTTTCATCACTGGCGTGGCGCTGGAAGTCGACGGCGGACGTTGTATTTGAACGGCCGGGTCCTCAGGCGCAGGACTGGCTGATGGCAAGCCACCCGCGATCGCTGTGCCGGCCTTACGCCCCGGTTTTGACGTAGCTCTTGTACACCCAGCCGCGCTTACCGTTGTAGACGATCTGGCACCATTGCTTGCAGCTCATCACCTGCACCGAGGTCTTGGCAGGCACGGTGAGAATGGCGGCAGCATTCTTCTTCGGGCCGATCCGCATGGTGACGGATCTCAGGATGCGTCCGGTACCCGCAGTATTGGCTTTTCCGGATTTTGCCTTGGTACCGTCGCCGTCCTCACTCGCGGACTGCGCCGCCGGCAGTTGCGGCTTGGGTGTGGGGATGGCGGCGGTCTGAGCACCGTCAGGCCCTGTGTTTTTCGTCGAGCTGCCGGGAGCCGCCACTTTGGCAAACAGTGCCGCAGCGTCGGGCTTCGCTGCCGGGTCAGCAAACGCCACCGCGGCGGACGATTTATCGGCCGCCTGCTCGGTCTGGCTTGCCAGTTGGTCGGATGCTGCCGTGGCGGCGGCCGATGCCGTCTTTGGCCCCGTCCAGCGCGGATCATTGGGAGCCAGCGCCGGTATCTCGGCTTCCGCCGCGGCAACCGCCGGGGAAACCGCATCTGCCTTGCCCGTCGTCCGCGGCGCCGCAGCGACCTTGGCAGGCATGATCTTCGTCGTCTTGACCGGGATGGTCGGAACGATCTGCCCAGGGCTTGCGGCCGCTTGTCGCTCATTTGCCGGCAATGCCAGCCACAGTGCCACCGCGGCAACGCCGAGCAGTGCGGCCGTGCCAAGCGCGGCGATTACCAGATGCGCGTTCGACCGGACCCCATGCCAGAACGTCGGCCGCATATCGTAACCGAATTGCATCGCAAGGCGCCGTCGTTCCGGCGCGCCGAAACTGAAGGGCTCTTTCACTCTTGCCACCTCCATTTGCGGGCCGATGTTCTTACGACCCCTTGCCGGAGAGCCGGCATTTCGATCGGCATCGGTCCCAAACCAAAAGCGGGCAAGCCCGCAAAATTCCCCGTTCAGCTGCCCACGAGCATCATCTTTCGCCCGCGATTGTGGCATCACTGCGCCCTTGGCGGGAATTCTGCGCCCAGGTTAAGGATTCTGCAACGTCTGGTTAAATCCTGTCCCGCAACGCGTACCAGTTGAGCGCAAGAAAGAGCAATGGCGCGCGCAAACGCCGGCCGCCGGGGAAGGGAGGAATTTTCAGGTCCTCGATCAGCTTCAGCCGGTCGCGGTTGCCGGCGACCGTCTCCGCATAAAGCTTGCCGAAAAAGTTCGACAGCATGACGCCATGGCCGGAATAACCGCCGATCGAGATCACATTGGGCATCACTTCGCGCACGAACGGCTTTCTCGGCACGGTGATGCCGACATAGCCGCCCCAGCCATGGGTGATCTCGACGTCCTTCAATGACGGATAGATCTCGGCGATCTGCCGGCGGATGTGGATGTGGATGTCCTTGGGATCGTTGACCGCGTAGATCTCGCGTCCGCCAAACAGCAGCCGCCCATCCTTCGATTTGCGGAAATAGCGCACGACGAAGCGCGAATCGTCGACCGCCTCGCCACCCGGCAACACTTTGGAATCGGCTCCCAGCGGCACCGTTGCACCGATGAAGGAGCCGATCGGCATGATATGCGCGGCACTCACCGGTTCGAGCGTGCCGCCATAGGCGTTGACCCCGATCAGGCATTTAGCGGCGGTGATCGTGCCCTTCGGCGTCGCAACCCTGACCTTGCCGCCGCCGGAGGTGATGCCGGTCGACGGCGTCTGCTCGAAAAGCTTTGCGCCGGCCTGCGTCGCGACTTTCGCGGTGCCGATCACCAGCTTCAGCGGATGGATGTGGCCGGTGCCGGTATCGCGGGTGCCGCCGAAATAATGCGTCGAGCCGAGCCGCTCGGCAGTCTCCGCGGCATCCATGAATGAGATGTGCGGATAACCGAACCGGTTTGCCATGATCTCGGCATGAGCCTTGTAGTCGTCGACATAGCGCTTCTTGTGCGCCACCGACATTTGGCCGGGCATATAGTCGATCTCGATCTGGTTCACCGCGGCGAAGTCGAGCAGATGCGCCTTGGCCTCTTCGGCCAGGTCGAACAGCGCCTTGGCGCGGGGAAAGCCGTATTCCGCTTCCAGCTCCTCTGCCCAGGCCCGCTGTCCGGTGCCGAGCTGGCCACCATTGCGGCCCGATGCGCCATCACCGAAACGATGCGTTTCGATAAGCACGACATCTGAGCCTGTCTTGGCTAGGTGAGCCGCCGCCGACAGGCCGGTAAAGCCGCCGCCGACGATCACCATATCGCATGTCCGGTCGCCGTCGAGCGCCGGATATTCGGGCCTTGGCCCGGCGGTGTCTTCGTACCAGGAGCGGCCGGGGGAGATTGGGGATTGGTAGGGCATGATGCAGCCAAGACTCGGAGATTTTTGCAGAGGCGGAGAGAAATAGTGAGTAATGAGTAGTAGTTGGTGAATAGGAACGGACAGTAACGGTCTTGGTGCGATCCAGCCCCGTTCACTACTCACTAATGACTACTCACTACTCACACATTCAGCAGCAAATACTCCCTCTCCCACGGGCTGATCACTTCCATGAAGGTCTCGAATTCCGCTCGCTTGATCGCCGCATAGGTCGCTGCGAAGGATTTGCCGAGCAGGGCGCAGAGTTCCTCGTCGGCCTCGAACAGGTCGACGGCTTCGAGCAGGCTGCGCGGCAGGTCGATCTGGTCCTCGTTGGCGGTCGTCAGAACCGGCGGCTCGGCCTGGATCTTGTTGGTCATGCCGATCAGCCCGCAGGCGAGCGATGCCGCCAGCGCCAGATAGGGGTTGGCGTCAGAGGAGGGAATGCGGTTTTCGACGCGCCGCGCCGCCGGGTCGGAGCGGGGCACGCGGAAGGCCGTGGTCCGGTTATCGTAGCCCCATTTGTTGTTGACCGGCGCCGAGGCCGACTGCGTCAGCCGCCGGTAGGAATTGACGTAGGGCGCAAACATCACCAGCGCGTTCGGCACATGTTTCTGCATGCCGCCGATGAAGTGGAAGAAGGCGTCGGTCTCCGAGCCGTCCTCCGCCGAAAAGACGTTCTTGCCGGTCTTCTTGTCGATGATCGACTGATGGATATGCATGGCGGAACCGGGCTGGCCCTGGATCGGCTTGGCCATGAAGGTGGCGTAGATTTCGTGCTTCAGCGCCGCCTCGCGGATGGTGCGCTTGAACATGAACACCTGGTCGGCGAGCTCGATCGGGTCGCCGTGACGCAGATTGATTTCGAGCTGGCCGGCGCCCTCCTCGTGGATCAGCGTGTCGATCTCCAGGCCCTGGCTTTCGGAGAAATGATAGATGTCGTCGATCAGTTCGTCGAATTCGTTGACCCCGGCGATCGAATAGCCGGCGCCGCCGCCGATCGGCCGCCCGGAGCGCCCGACAGGCGGGGTGAGCGGGTAGTCCGGATCGGGGTTCTTGCGCACCAGGTAGAACTCGATCTCAGGCGCCACGACCGGTCTCAGCCCGCGTCTGTCATAAGCAGCGAGCACGCGCTTCAGCACGTTGCGCGGCGTGAACTCGACCGAGCGGCCGTCCTGGTGGACGAGGTCGCAGATAACCGCCGCCGTCGGGTCCTCCTCCCACGGCACCACGGTCAGCGTCGAGAGGTCAGGCATCAGCTTGAGGTCGCCATCGTCCTCCGGATAGTGGAAGCCGTTGCCGTCCTCCGGATAGCCGCCGGAAATCGTCGTCATGAACACCGCCGAAGGCAGTGCCAGCGAGGTATTGGAGGTGAATTTCTTCGATGGCATCATCTTGCCGCGCGCAACCCCGGCCTGGTCGGGCGTGATGCATTCGATGTCTTCGATGCCGCGCCATTCTAGCCAGGCGCTGACTTCTTTCCAGTTCTTGACGCCACGTTGGTTTTTCACGAAGGCAGGCGTGCGGGCGCGTCCTCCGCGGCTCGACGGACGGACTTCCTTTTTTGCAGGCGGCATCAATCACCAGATTTGTTGCAGATTGTGGAGTATAGCTGTTGCCGACGACGGAAGGGAAGGGGAGCTGGCTGGCATGCGCCTCGATAATCGGGGAAACACAACGACTTCCGGATAAAAGCCTCCTGGTCTAGGGTCGGCCTCCCGCAACGCTGCAATTAATGGGCCGCATGCAACACAGCCGCAAACTGACGACGATCGGCTTCGACGCCGATGACACGCTGTGGCAGAATGAACAGTTCTTCCGCATGACCGAGAAGCGCTTTGCCGCACTGCTCGCCGATCACGCCGAGGAGGACCGGATTTCAGCAAGGTTGTTGGAGGCCGAGAAGCGCAACCTCGCGGTCTACGGCTTCGGCATCAAGGGATTTACGCTGTCGATGATCGAGACGGCTATCGAGGTCACCGAGGGCCAGGTGCCGGCCTCAACGATCGCCGAAATTCTCGCCGCGGGCCGCGAGATGCTCAGCCATCCGATCGAGCCGCTTCCGTATGCGCGCGAGACCGTGGAAAAGCTGGCCGGCGCCTACCGCCTGGTGCTGATCACCAAGGGCGACCTGTTCGACCAGGAACGCAAGCTGGCGCAATCCGGACTGGGAGCGCTGTTCCATGCGGTCGAAATCGTCAGCGACAAGAGCGCTGCCACCTATAGCCGCATCTTCAGCCGCCACGGCGATGGCCCGGAAAAGGGCATGATGGTCGGCAACTCGCTCAAATCGGACGTCGTGCCGGCCATCGAAGCCGGCAGTTGGGGCATCCACGTGCCGCATGAACTGACCTGGGTGCTGGAGCATGTCGAGCCGCCGGTCTCAGCACCGCGCTTTCGCCAGATAGCCAATCTCGGTGAACTGCCAGGCCTGATCGAGCGTATCGGCGAGATTGATTGATCAGGTCTGCGGTCGGCGCGTCGCCGTAGAGGTCAGTTGCGGCCGACCCCGACCAGCCGGTCAATCACCGGCTGCAGCCGTTCGGTGGTGATCGGCTTGACGACCACCACATCGACGACGCTCGACAGGCCCAGGCTCTCCGGAGTGCCGGTCTTGACCGAAAGCAGGATCACCGACGGAAGCGATCTGCCTGACGCCCTTCGCAGTGCATCGATACCCGACAGCAAGGCGTCGCAGTCCCCGTTCTCCGCTCCGCCGTCGAGAACGACAGTCCCCGGTATCAGCGCCTGCAAGGCCTTTGCCGCGGTTTCGGGAGTTTCCGAGATCGGTTTGAGGCCGGACCGCTCCACGATTTTTGAAACCACGACGCGGTTGATCGGTGATTTTCCGACCACCAGCACCCGCGAGAAATCCGGCAGCATCCGCGTCTCCATGTCCCGGCTAACGAAAGGCGGCTGTTTTGCAGGCTCGATATCGCGATTCGCTGGGCACATGCGGGGCAGGCCGTTGTTCAACATTTCAATGCAGGGTTGAAACTCGAGCGGTAATTGGCGTGAGATCACTGCTCATGTCAAGCTCAAAGGGCATATCAGGAGAATATCGCAAGAAACATTAAAATTAAAATTAAGTGCTTTCTTTGTCGCCGCCCGAAGGAGAAGTTGCACCACAACCGGGCAGGCTCCAGTGAACTTTAGCTTTGCAGCGCGAACGACCAACTCGCAGCCGTAGCCGGGTTGACGAAAGATTGGATGAAGGCGAGGCAGGTCTGTCGCGAGCTTGTCGTATCGTCTCGGCGGACTACCCTTCCTCGTTGGCTAAGCACGTCTCTTTGATCGACGGGAGATGACAATGGAACTCGTGACTCACAAGAAATTCAAAAATGGCCGGTTGATGCCGTGGGGAAAGGGTACGGTCGTTACCGGCGCAAAGGGGTTTGTCTATCTTTCCGGAAACACCGCGACCGTCGAGGACTACGATCCGATCGGCAAAAGCGGCGGCGGCGCCGTCGGCGGTGCGGCCGCGCAGTGGCGCGAAATTCTCACCAACATCAAATCAGACCTGGAAGAGCTTGGCACTGCGCTCGACCATCTCATCAGGCTGACCTTCTTTGTTAAGGGGCCATTTCCCGATGGCGGCGTTCTGAGCTCTCCCAATTTTCGCCTGGACGTCCTGGACGAATTCTTTGCCGAGCACTGCCCGAAGCACTGCAGCTACAACAACCCGCCGCCCTCGGAAGTTATCGGCGTTGCAGCACTTGCGCAGCCTGATCTTGTCATTGAAATCGTTGCACTAGCGGCTCTGCCGGACTAGGCAGAGCCGCGGCGTGCGGCGTGCGATAACATGCGCTCAAAAAAGGCGCGGTGCGGTAGAATTCATCAGTCGTGGCTCCGTTGCGTGACGATGACCGGGATCAGCAGGTCGCCCCAGTTGCCGTCGCCGCCATGGTGCCGTGCCGAGCGCACCAGTTCGACCGAGACGCCGGCCTCGACCGCCTTCATTACCGACTGATTGAGCCTGTGCAGATCGTTCGCCAACATTCGGATGGTCGCCTGCTGGTCGACATTCATGCTGGTGGCCTGCTCTTCGGCCCGTTCCTTGACGCGGCTTATCGATGCCATTGGTCTTCTCCCTGTTTTGCCGTGCCTGTTGTGTTGCCATGCCAGTTTGGGCGTTCCCTCTGTTTGTCCGCTATTCCGCCGCCGGCCTGAATTGGGCGTGCTCGGTCGATCCATGCATGGCCGTGGTCGAAGACTGGCCACCGGTGATCGCCATCGAGACGGCGTCGAAATAGCCGGTGCCGACCTCGCGCTGGTGCTTGGTGGCGGTGTAGCCATTGGCTTCCGCGGCGAATTCCGCCTCCTGCAGTTCCGAATAGGCTGCCATCTGCCGCTCCTTGTAGCCGCGGGCGAGCTCGAACATGCCGAAATTGAGCTGGTGGAAACCGGCCAGCGTAATGAACTGGAACTTGTAACCCATGGCGCCGAGTTCCTTCTGGAACTTCGCAATCGTCGCGTCATCGAGATTCTTCTTCCAGTTGAAAGACGGCGAGCAATTATAGGCAAGCAGCTTGCCTGGATGATGCTTGCGCACGCCCTCGGCAAACGTCCTGGCCTGCCCCAGATCGGGCCTGGAGGTCTCGCACCAGATCAGGTCCGCATAGGGCGCATAGGCGACGGCACGGGCGATGCAGGGCTCGATGCCGTTGCTGACATGGTAGAAGCCCTCCGCCGTACGGCCGGCGCCATAATCGACGAAGGGCCGGTCGCGTTCGTCGATGTCGGAGGTCAGGAGCTTTGCCGCTTCCGCGTCGGTGCGCGCCACGACCAGTGTCGGCGTGCCCATGACGTCGGCGGCAAGGCGCGCCGCGTTGAGATTGCGGATGTGTGCGGCGGTTGGGATCAGCACCTTGCCGCCGAGATGGCCGCATTTCTTCTCCGAAGCCAGCTGGTCCTCGTAATGGACGCCGGCCGCACCCGCCTCGATGAATGCCTTCATGATCTCGAAGGCGTTGAGCGGCCCGCCGAAGCCGGCTTCCGCATCGGCGACGATCGGCGCGAACCAGGTGTCGACCGACAGCCCCTTACCTTCGCAAGTCTCGATCTGGTCGGCGCGCTGCAGGGTGCGGTTGATGCGCTTGACCAGTTCGGGCGCCGCATTGGCGGGATAGAGCGACTGGTCCGGGTACATGGCGGAAGCGGTGTTGGCATCTGCGGCGACCTGCCATCCCGACAGATAGATCGCCTTCAGCCCGGCCCGCACCTGCTGCATCGCCTGGTTGCCCGACATGGCACCCAGCGCGTTGACGAAATCCTCTTCATGGATGAGCCGCCACAGCCGGTTTGCCCCCATTTCGGCGAGGCTCTGCCGGATCTGCACCGAGCCGCGCAGCCGGTTCACCTCCTCCGGCGCATAGGGCCGTTCGATGCCATCAAAGCGGCCTTGCGGCGCCGACGGAACAAGGTTGTAAAAGTCGGTCATTGGTCACTCCAGGCGGGTTTGATGCCGGTTTCGGATGGCGTCGCAGAGGGAAAAATGTGTGCGCCATGTGTGACATCATTTACACGCCGGCACGACGCAAGCGAGGTAAACCTCCAGATTAGCCAGAAAATAAGAGAAAACCTGTGTTGTGTTTGACTAATGAGAGCGGTAAATCTGTCATGATTGTAAATGCCGCCAATGCCATCGGCGGATGTAAATTTCTGTCAAGGGCAGTCGATTGGCCGACCATAAAATCTTCGCCGGGCCGCGCATTCGTCGCATCCGCAACGCCAAGGGGCTAACCCAGACGGCGATGGCCGAAGGGCTCGGCATCTCGCCGTCCTATCTCAATCTCATCGAGCGCAACCAGCGGCCGCTGACGGTGCAACTGATCCTGAGGCTGGCATCCGTCTACAAGGTCGACCCGCACGAACTGCAAGGCGAGGCGCGGGGATCGGTCGCCGATTTGAAGGAAGTGTTTTCAGATCCGCTGCTGGCCGGCGAACTGCCGGGCGACCAGGAACTCATCGAGCTTGCCGAGGCGGCGCCCAACGCTTCCGCCGCTGTGATAAAACTGTTTCGCGCCTATCGCGAGCAGGCCAAGCGATTATCGGATCTCAACGAGCTGCTCGCGCGTGAGGGCAAGGCCACCGCACTCTCCGGTGCCCGGCTGCCGATCGACGAGGTGCATGAGATTTTCGAACGCCGGCCGAATCATTTTCCCGCGCTCGAAGAGGAAGCCGAGGCATTCACGTCGGTGCTCGATCCCGGCGACGATCTGTTCAGTGCGTTGAAGGCTTGGCTGCGGCGTGAATTCGGTATCGTCGTCAAGGTACTGCCGGTCGCCACCATGCCCAACTGGCGCCGTCGCTATGACCGTCACTCGCAACGCCTGTTCCTGTCCGAGCGCCTGTCGCCATTCGATCAGTTGCGCGAGGTGGCTATGGAGGCCTGTCTGATCCGGATGAGCGTCGCTGTCGCCGCCGAGATCCAGGCGCTGAAGCTGACCACGGACGAAGCCCGCCGGCTGGCGCGTTTCGAGCTCGGCCGCTATGCCGCGCACGCTCTGATGATGCCCTATCAGCCTTTTCACGCCGCTGCGGTCCGCACCCGCTACGACATCGACATGTTGCGGTCGCGCTTCGGCGTTTCGTTCGAGCAGGCGGCGAACCGGCTGGCCACGCTGCAGCGGCCGGGGGCGTCAGGTGTGCCGTTCTTCATGCTCGAGGTCGACAGTGCCGGCAATCGCTTCCGCAAGGCGGGCAGCCACGGCTTTCCGCAAAGCCGCTTCGGCGGCGGTTGTCCGAGGCTGCCGGTCCATGCCGCCTTCGCCCAGCCCGGCCAGATCCTGGTCGAGGCGGTGGAAATGCCCGACGGCGCAGCGTTTATCTGCATTGCCCGCACGCTCGAGGGGCCGCCGGGCTCGTTTGCCGAGCGGCCGCGCCGCACCGCGCTGCTGCTCGGCTGCGACATCGGTTTTAGCGACGAGGTCGTCTATGGAGCGGCGTTGCCGAGGCCCGCCGCCATCGGCAAGACCGGACAGAGCGCCACGGCGACGGCGACGCCGGTTGGCCCTGCCTGCCGGCTGTGCGAGCGCATCGGCTGCCTCGCCCGCGCCGAGCCACCCGTTACACGCCCGCTCGGCCTCGATGAGATGGTGACGGGGCTGTCGGCATTCGATTTTCAGTGATCCGGCTCCAGCAATATTGCGGCTGAATCTTCGACCGAAGAACCTCATCTGTTCCTGCGGCGGCAACCAGTAAGCTGGTTGTTGTCGGCCAAAATATTGGTTCAGCCAAAATATTGATTCAGCCGAATATTGATTCAACATTGACAGTACGGTATCAAAAAAAAGAACTGCGCAACGGTCGGGGGATCAATGATGGGCAGGACAGTTTTTTGGCTTGGCTTGGCGCTCGCGTTTTCGGTGGCCGATCCCGCATTGGCTGAAAAGTCCTCGGATTTCTTCAAGTCCTATCAACAGTATAATGATGCCGGCAAGGCGTTCCTGGACAAGATCGATCCGAAGACCGGCGCGATAAATCTTGCCGAAGGCATCCATCTCGATCTCAAGGACAAGTTCTATTTTCTGGACAAGAAGGACACGCTCACCGTCCTCACCGAAGCCTGGGGTAATCCGCCCGACTCTGGTTCTGATGCCCTCGGCATGATCTTTCCAGTCTCCCATGATCCCATTGCCGATAACAATTGGGGGATAGAGCTGCGCTGGGAAAAGATTGGTTACGTCGACGACAGTGACGCCGCGTCCATCGATTACAATGAACTGCTGCGCAATATGCAGTCAGACACTCTGTCCGGCAACGATCAGAGGGTAAAGGATGGCTACGCGCCCATTACGCTGATCGGCTGGGCGTCGCCGCCGGTTTATGACGCGGCCCACAAGCGCCTTCACTGGGCCAAGGAGCTGCAATTTGGGAACGATGCCGCCCATACGCTCAACTACGACGTCCGTTTCCTTGGCAGGGAGGGCGTCTTCGTGATGAGCTATATCGCGACGGTGGAACAATTGCCGGAGATAAGGCAAAGCCTGGATGAAGTGCTTGGCCTCGCGGACTTCAATACCGGCAAGACATACGCCGATTTCGTGCCGGGCGTCGATACGGTTGCGGCGATTGGCGTCGGTGGCCTGATTGCCGGAAAGCTGGCGGCGAAAGCAGGTTTTCTGGTCGTGGCGCTGATCGCGCTGAAAAAGTTTGGCCTGCTCCTGCTGGTTCCCCTGGCCGGTCTCTGGCGCTTTATCCGCGGCAACAGGGGCACGTCGTAAAGCGATCGTCGACAGGTCGCCTCGGATCATCGCCGGGCGAGGGCGAGGCGCCCTCATCAGTGCGCCAAACGGAACATTGAACTGGATCACGCCCGGCCTTCTGCTTTGCGTTACGCGAATGAGGCACGTCTCTGTCGTCCATTGCACGTCGTGCTGCTCCGAATTCGCCGACAGTCGCACCCATGACCGATACCGCATCATCTCCGGTTGCCGCTTCGCCGATCGTGTCGCCGCAAGGGGAACGCGTCGGTTTCCTGCTGGTATTCCTGTCGGCGCTGATGTGGAGTTTTGGCGGCACAATTGCGCGCTTCATCGACAACACTGACAGCTGGACGGTGGTGTTCTGGCGCTCGGTCTGGGCCGCTGCCTTCCTGCTCTGCTTCATGGTCTGGCGCGACGGCTGGCGTGGCACGCTGAAGCTGTTTCGTGGCATGGGCCTGGCCGGCCTTGCGGTGGCGTTCTGCTTCGCCACGGCGTCGACCTCTTTCGTCGTCGCGCTTGCCTATACCACCGTCGCCAACATTCTGTTGATGCAGGCCGGCGTGCCGCTTCTGGCTGCGCTGTTTGCCTGGGCGCTGTTTCGCGAACGGGTGGCGGTGGCGACCTGGTTGGCGATTGCCGCCGTCATTGCCGGCGTCGCCATCATGGTGTCGGAATCGCTCGATGGCGCGGTATCGCCGATCGGCGACGGGCTGGCGCTGCTCATCGCCGTCATGTTCTCGGTCGCCACCGTCATCACGCGCCGCTTTGCCCATGTGCGCATGACCCCGGCGACTTGCCTCGGCACGATGCTGGCGGCCGCCTTTGCGGCATCGCAAGGGTCGGCCCTCGGCGTCTCGAGCCACGATATGGGCTTTCTCTTTGTCTTTGGCGTGATCAATCTGGGACTCGGCCTCGCCTTCTTCGCCACCGGCGCCCGGCTTGTTCCGGCCGCCGTCGCGGCGCTGCTCGGCACGTTCGAACCGATCCTTGGCCCGATCTGGGTCTGGCTCATCCATTCCGAGGTGCCGTCGGCGCGCACCATCGTCGGCGGTGCGGTCGTCGTCACCGCACTGCTCGTCCATATCGGGCTCGAATTCAAGCGTCAGACGCGGCCCGCGCGAGCGGGCGTCACCGGTGTGCCGTCGCCTAATTGATGCAGCGCACGCGACAAAGCGAGATGAACCATTGACAATGTCGCGGCCGCGCGGGCAGGCTGCGATCACGGCAACAACAAGACAGGCGTATCTTGCCAAGTCTCCATGCCGGCCGCATCGAGGCCGGACAACATCGTCGTCTCCCTGCCCGCGCCGTAGCGAAAGCTTCCGACGGCGCCGGAACACCAGCAACGCCACGCCAAGTCTTCGCTGTCGCCTCGTCGCCGAACCATAATGGCGCCGGCAATTCCCGCTTGTCGCCTGCCTGCAAGCCCAATACCCTGAAGCAAATGCCCAGCCGCGCGAGCGCCGCGACGAGCTGGCGACGGAACACTCATCAAAGGAGAATAGCATGACCCGCAAAGCGCTCTGGCTTTCGGCGACTTCGGCGTTTCTGGCAGTTTTCACCTTAGGCGCGCATGCCGAGGATCGCGTCGTCAACGTGTTCAACTGGTCGGACTATATCGACAGTTCGATCATCGACGACTTCACCAAGGAAACCGGCATCAAGGTCGTCTACGACACTTTCGATTCCAACGAGATCCTGGAAACGAAGCTGCTCGCCGGCGGCAGCGGCTACGATGTCGTCGTGCCGAGCGGCAATTTCCTTGCACGCCAGATCCAGGCGGGTGTGTTCCAGAAGCTCGACAAGTCGAAACTGCCGAACATTTCCAATATGTGGGACACGGTCATGGAACGGACCGCCAAATATGATCCCGGCAACGAATATTCGATCAACTACATGTGGGGTACCGTCGGCATCGGCTACAACATCAAGAAGGTGCAGGCAGCGCTCGGCACCGACAAGATCGACAGCTGGGACGTGTTCTTCAATCCCGAAAGCCTGGCCAAATTGAAGGACTGCGGCGTCTATGTGCTGGATTCGCCGGCCGACATCATACCGGCGGCATTGAAATATCTGGGCCTCGACCCGAACAGCACATCGCCCGATGAGATCGCCAAGGCCGAAGAAACATTGCTGAAGGTCCGGCCCTATATCCGCAAGTTCCACTCGTCCGAATACATCAACGCTCTTGCCAATGGCGACATCTGCCTGGCGGTTGGCTGGTCGGGTGACGTCTTCCAGGCCCGCAACCGCGCCGACGAAGCCAAGCAGGGCGTCGAGATCGGCTACTCCGTGCCGAAGGAAGGTGCGCAGATGTGGTTCGACCAGATGGCGATCCCGGCCGACGCGCAGCATGTCGCCGAAGCGCATGAGTTCCTGAACTACATGATGAAGCCCGAAGTGATCGCCAAATCGTCGAACTATGTGCTCTACGCCAACGGCAACAAGGCTTCGCAGCAGTTCATCGACAAGGCGATCCTGGAAGATCCGGCGATCTATCCAGACGCCGCCACCTTGCAGAAGCTCTACACCGTCTCGCCTTACGATCCCAAGACCCAGCGCATCATCACCCGCACCTGGACCAAGATCGTCACTGGCCAATAACAATCTGACCAGGCCCCGGCAGCCGGCTGCCGGGCCCGCTTTCTCATGGGGCAAGCAGCAGGACGGAGTGGGACATGAAATCGCTTGGCAGCATCCGCAGGGATTTCGCGCCATGGAACGATCCGAACGCCAAGCCATACATCCAGTTCGACAACGTCACCAAGAAATTCGGTGAGTTCACGGCGGTCAACAACCTGTCGCTGACCATCTTCGAACGCGAATTCTTTGCCTTGCTTGGAGCCTCAGGCTGCGGGAAATCGACGCTGCTCAGGATGCTTGCCGGCTTCGAGGAGCCGACCGCCGGCCGCATCCTGCTCGATGGCCAGGATCTGCGCGGCATTCCGCCCTACCGGCGGCCGGTCAACATGATGTTCCAGTCCTACGCCTTGTTTCCGCATATGACGGTCGAGAACAACATCGCGTTCGGCCTCAAGCAGGAAGGCATGGTCAAGGCCGATATCGAAAAGCGCGTCGCCGAGATGCTGAAGCTGGTCAAGCTCGAGCAGTTCGCCAAGCGCAAACCGCACCAATTGTCGGGCGGCCAGCGCCAGCGCGTCGCGCTCGCGCGCTCGGTGGCAAAGCGCCCGAAAGTCTTGCTGCTCGACGAGCCGCTTGGCGCGCTGGACAAGAAGCTGCGCGAGGAAACCCAGTTTGAGCTGATGGACCTGCAGCAGAATCTCGGCCTCACCTTCGTCGTCGTCACCCATGACCAGGAAGAGGCGATGACGATGGCCGACCGCATCGCCATCATCGACAAGGGCGAGGTGATGCAGGTGGCGACACCGGCCGAGGTCTACGAAGCGCCGGGCTCGCGCTTCGTCGCCGGCTTCGTCGGCAACGTGAATATGTTCGACGGCAGGATCGCGGCTGGCGAGGCCGGCAGCGCAAGCATCGATGCCGGCAACGGCATCACCATCCGAACTGAAAACGCCGGTAGTGCCGCCGCCGGGACATCCGTTACCTTCGCCATCAGGCCGGAGAAGATCAAGGTGTCCTCGACGAAACCCGCCGGTGCCGTCAATGCCATCCAGGGCGAGGTCTACGATATCGCCTATCTCGGTGACATGACCGTCTATCACGTCAGGCTGGACGATGGTCAGGTGGTGCGGGCAAGCACCATGAACGCGGCACGCCTCACCGAGGATCCGCTGAGCTGGAACGACCGCGCCTGGATTTCCTTCCGCCCTGACGCCGGCGTCGTGCTGACACGGTAGGAATTGATCATGTCCGCTGTCACTGCCGCAACAAGCTCTCCGGCAAATGCTGCCGGCAAATCCGCCTCGGCCAGGCTGAGCGCGGCTTTCGTTAGCCGTCTCGTCATTATCGTCCCCTATCTCTGGCTGCTGTTCTTCTTTCTTGTCCCGTTCATCATCGTCTTCAAGATTTCGCTGTCGCAGACGGCGATCGCCATGCCGCCCTATACTCCGGTGCTCGATTTCCGCGGCGGCATTTCCGGGTTCATCTCGGGGGTTGGCGCGCTCAATTTCGACAACTACACGTGGCTGACGAAGGATGCGCTCTACTTCAACGCCTATGTGACGAGCGTCGTCGTCGCCGCCATCTCGACGGTCCTGACATTGCTTGTCGGCTATCCCATTGCCTATGGCATGGCGCGCGCTCCGGCGACGATCCGCCCGACCTTGCTGATGCTGGTGATCCTGCCGTTCTGGACCTCGTTCCTGATCCGTGTCTATGCCTGGATCGGCATCCTCAAGCCCGAGGGCCTGCTCAACCAGCTGCTGCTCGCCAGCGGCATCATCAGCCAGCCGCTGATCATCCTCAACACCTATACGGCTATCTTCATCGGTATCGTCTACTCCTATCTGCCGTTCATGGTGCTGCCGCTCTATTCGTCGTTGGAGAAGATGGACCATACGCTGATCGAGGCGGCGAAGGATCTCGGGTGCCCGCCGACCAGCGCCTTCTGGAAGATCACCTTTCCGCTGTCGCTGCCCGGCGTCATCGCCGGCTGCCTCCTGGTGTTCATTCCCGCCGTCGGTGAGTTCGTCATTCCCGACCTGCTCGGCGGCTCGCAGACGCTGATGATCGGCAGGACGCTGTGGAACGAGTTCTTCGCCAACCGTGACTGGCCCGTGTCGTCCGCCGTTGCCGTCATCCTGCTGCTGCTGCTGATCGTGCCGATCATGATTTTCCAGCGGGCCCAGGCGCGTGCTCAGGAGCAGGACCAATGAACGCCACCTGGAGCCGCTTCAACGTCATTTCGATCGTGCTCGGCTTTGCCTTTCTCTACCTGCCGATCGTCCTGCTCGTCGTGTTCTCTTTCAACGAGTCGAAGCTGGTCACCGTCTGGGGCGGCTTCTCGACGAAATGGTACGTCTCGCTGTTCCACAACCGGGGTCTGATGGACGCCACCTGGGTGACGGCCCGGGTCGGCGTCATCTCGGCAACCGTGGCGACCGTGCTCGGCACGCTGGCGGCGCTCACCTTGACACGCTACACGCGCTTTCGCGGCCGGCTTCTGTTTTCGGGCATGGTGTTTGCGCCGCTGGTCATGCCCGAAGTCATCACCGGCCTGTCGCTGCTGCTGCTCTTCGTCGCCGTCGGCCTCGACCGCGGCTTTCTGACGGTGACGCTTGCCCACACCACGCTGACCATGTGCTTCGTCGCGGTGGTGGTGCAGTCGCGCCTGATCACCTTCGATCGGTCACTGGAAGAAGCCGCGATGGACCTCGGTGCACCGCCGGTAAGGACCTTCTTCCAGATCACGCTGCCGGTCATCATGCCGGCGATCGTCTCCGGCTGGATGCTGGCCTTCACGCTCTCGCTCGACGACCTGGTTATTGCCAGCTTCACCTCGGGTCCCGGCGCCACGACACTGCCGATGAAGATCTACAGCCAAGTTCGCCTCGGCGTGACGCCGGAAATCAACGCCGCCTGCACCATCCTGATCGCCGTTGTCGCCGTCGGTGTGATCATCGCTTCGCTTGTCAACAAGAGCCGCGAAGTGCAGCGCCAGCGCGACGAGCAGGCCGCGCAGCGCGGTTGAAGCTGCTGCTGCTGCTGCTTACTCTCCCGAAACGCCGCGGCTTATCGGCGAGATGAACGGCGTGCTCCACGTGCCGCCGACGAAGAACGACGACTGATTGGGTCCCTGGGCGTTCGTCTGCGTGGCAGCCTGGCTCGGCCGGACGATGCCGCCGGACAGTGCCAGCCCGCGTCCGGCATAGGATGCAATGCCGGAAAGCCAGATCTTGTATTGCGCGGAATTCACCTCGGCCTTGTCGATGCGTGCCACGCCGTTCGAAATGCTCGCCTTGAGCTCTGCCCCGTCGATCGGCAGCGTTCCGTCCGAGACGTCGTCCAGCGCGAAGAATCCGCCCTGTTCGGTGTGCTTGAGGAACGCCGGCAGGTTAAGCCGGCTCAGCGCACCCGCGCCGAACGTCGCGGACAGCGAGCCATTGGCGTTTTCGAAAATCGAGTCCCAGGTTCTGCCAGGCCCCTTGAGGATGACCGAAACGGTTCCAGTGCCGATCGGCACCAGCCGTGTCATCCCGGCCGCGGTGCCGAAAGCGCCGCCGTCGATATCGGAAGCAAGCAGCCGGATCTCGACTTCGGTGCCGGCGGGCTTGCGGTCGAAACGGACGCTGCTCTGGACGTTGCCGCCAAAGGCGGATGCATCCGAGATGTCGAAGACGGCAAGGCCGTTCTTGACCTGGGCGGTGGCGGCGACCTCGGCAAGCTGGATGGCGCCGGCCGTGGCATGCGCCGCCGACAGCCTGAGATCGAGATTGATCCGGTCGGCGAAGCTCGTATCGATTTCGCCCGGATCGGTGCCGCCGGCCGATGGCACCGGGGCAAAGGCGGAAAGAAATGATCTGAGGTCGAGCGTATCGAAGGCAAGTGTGCCGGAGATCACCGGCAATGCCTCGCCGTAGGTGAAGTCCAGCGCGCCCATTCCGGGGTTGTTGTCGAGGGTCAGGGCGGTGTTTTCGAATTTGACGCGCCCGGCCGTCGCCGTGATCTTGCTTGAAACCGAGATCGAGCCGATTGCCGCACCGGGCGCGATGCCGGCCTGCGACCATTCGAGCACGCGTCGGAGCGAAGGTGCGGCGAATTTTGCCTGGCCGTCGAAATAGCCGTTTTCCGACATGCTGGCGCGGCCGTCGAATGAAAAACTGGCCGGCGCCGCCTTGAAGGAAAACGTGACCGGTGCTGTGCCGCCACCAAACAACACAAGCGGGTTCGGCGATGCGGCGTCGATGGCAACACTTTCGCCGCGCCATATCCCGGTCGCCGACAGCGTCGCATTGCTGTTCATCGCGGCCCAGTTCGCCTGGCCGCTCAGGCTGCTCAATATCTCCTGGTCCTTGTCGCCGATGGCAGCCACCACGCGGCCGTCCCTGAACTCGACTGTGCCGAACGGATCTGTTGGCAGCTTGCCGAGATCCGGCTTGGCGGGATTTGTGTTGATCACCGCGCGGGCAGCATCGATCGAACGCGTAATGCGCCCGCCGCTGGGAATCGCAGGCAGGAAAAACCCGCTCGCGGTACGCTGAACCCGGATCGTCGGTCGTACCAGCCGCGCCGTCGAAAACACCACGTCGCCACGCAGCGCCGCCATCGCCGAGAGGTCGACCTCGACCCGTTCGGCTTCGACCACGGGCGGCGCATCCGTCTCTGTCCATTGCGACAGCGTCACGTCGCTCAGGATCGCCCGGAAATTCGGCCAGACCTCGATGCGCGGCGCGCCGTCGATGGTGACCCGGAAACCGCTCCAGGCGCTCATTTCCCATGCGATGCGGTCGCGTACGATGCGGGTCGAGGCGATCAACGGCAAGGCTGCGACGACCAGCGCGATGACGATGACGGCTGCGCCGATCGCCCATATTCCGCGTCGGATCAAAGGTGATGGCATATCGCCCTGTATGCTTCCATTCCGACAAAATCGCCCGACGGGTGTAACCGACGGCTGACGCATTTCAAGTCTTTATGGCCCGGCGATGGCATTTGCGCACACCCTGACCGGCGCGGTCCAACAAAATCTTGCTCTGCTGCATCGCGATATTGCATAAGCGATGCAGCCTGCGGAGGAACAATGATGGCTGACGACGCACCGCTCTGGATCCCGACGCAAGAGCAGATCGACGCGGCGCCGATGACCGCCTTCATGAACGCCGCGGCGAGCATGGCCGGCGAGTCTTTCTCCTCCTATGCCGACCTGCATCGCTGGTCGATCGATGACCGCGAGACCTTCTGGAGCTTGGTCTGGGACTTTTGTGGCATCGTCGGCGACAAGGGCGAACGCGTGCTGATCGATGGCGACAAGATGCCCGGCGCGACCTTCTTCCCTGATGCGAAGCTGAACTTCGCCGAGAATCTCCTCAAGAAAACCGGGCTTGGCGACGCAATCGTCTTTCGCGGCGAGGACAAGGTCGAGCGGCGGCTGTCCTGGAACGAGCTGCATGCGCTGACCTCGCGCCTGCAGCAGCTTTTCCTGTCGCTCAAGGTGAAGAAGGGCGACCGCATCGCCGCGATGATGCCCAACATGCCGGAGACCGTTGCTGCGATGCTGGCGGCCGCCTCGATCGGCGCGGTCTGGTCGTCCTGCTCCCCGGATTTCGGCGAGCAGGGGGTTCTCGACCGGTTCGGCCAGATCGAGCCTGTCGTGTTCATCGCGCCGGACGGCTACTGGTACAATGGCAAGGCGATCGAAGTCGCCGACAAGATCGCGGCCGTGGCGGGCAAGCTCGCCACCGTCCGCAAGGTCCTCATTGTCGACTATCTCGGCACCTCGCTCGACGTCGCGGCGACCATCGGCAAGGCGGCCGCGCTGGAAGAGGCGCTGTCACCCTTTGCCGCCAGGCCTGTCAGCTACGAGAGGCTGCCGTTTTCGCATCCGCTGTACATCCTGTTTTCGTCCGGCACGACCGGCATCCCCAAATGCATTGTCCATTCGGCCGGCGGAACGCTGATCCAGCACGTCAAGGAAGAACGGCTGCATGCCGGCCTGCTCGACGGCGACCGCTTCTTCTACTTCACCACCTGCGGCTGGATGATGTGGAACTGGCTGGTGTCGGGCCTGGCGTCGGGCGCCACCTTGCTGCTCTACGACGGCTCACCCTTGTACCCGGACGGCAATACGCTGTTCGACTTCGCCGATGCCGAGAAGATGACGTATTTCGGCACCTCGGCCAAATTCATAGATTCCGTGCGCAAGGCCGGCCTCAAGCCGATCCGCACGCATGATCTTTCCAGCGTGCGCGCCATCTCCTCGACCGGCTCGCCGCTATCGCCGGAAGATTTCCGCTTCGTCTACGAAGGCATCAAGAAGGACGTGCATCTGGCTTCGATTTCCGGCGGCACCGATATCGTCTCCTGCTTCGTGCTCGGCGTGCCGATCGAACCGGTATGGACCGGCGAGATCCAGGGGCCTGGGCTCGGTCTTGCCGTCGATGTCTGGGACGATGACGGCCGGCCGCTCCGCCAGGAGAAGGGCGAGCTCGTCTGCACCAAGGCGTTTCCCGCGATGCCGCTCGGCTTCTGGAACGACCCTGACGGCAGGAAATACCGAGCCGCCTATTTCGAACGGTTCGACAATGTCTGGTGCCACGGCGATTTCGCCGAATGGACCGCCCATGGCGGCCTGATCATCCATGGCCGTTCCGACGCCACGCTCAATCCGGGCGGTGTCAGGATCGGCACGGCGGAGATCTACAATCAGGTCGAGCAAATGCCGGAAATCCTCGAAGCACTATGCATCGGCCAGGATTTCGACAATGACGTTCGCGTGGTGCTGTTCGTGCGGCTGGCGGCAGGCGTCGAGCTCGATGCCGAGCTGGAAAAACGCATCCGCGCGAAAATCCGCATCGGGGCGAGCCCGCGCCACGTGCCGGCCAAGATCGTCGCCGTCAGCGATATTCCGCGCACCAAATCGGGCAAGATCACCGAGCTCGCGGTACGCGACATGGTGCATGGCCGCGCCATCAAGAACAAGGAAGCGCTCGCCAATCCCGAAGCGCTCGAGCTGTTCCGCAACCTGCCGCAGCTTGCCGACTGACCCGGGATCCAAGGCGGGAGCCGTTTTGAGGTCTCAGGTATCGTTAACAAATTATCTCTTCGGAATTTACCTAGATTTCATGAGTGGTACACATTGGTAAACTTTCCGGCGTGCCGGTAAGGATTTGTTAAGGCCCGGCATCGATAGTCGTGCGTAACTTGAGGGAGAAATCCCGTTCCTCTTAGCCCCGAGAGGATCTGATTCGCTCAAGCCCCGTTGTGACAGCAATCCTATCATTCAAGGCGTCCTGTTGGACGCCTTTTTTCTTTGCGCAACCATAGCTAACCGGCGAGCACACGGGTCGAGGGAAAGGCGACTTCGACCAGGGTTCCCTCGCCGGGCGTCGAGTTGATGGTGAACCGGGCCCGGTTCGCTTCGACCATCGCCTTGGTCAGCGGCAGCCCAAGACCGGTGCCGTCGCCGCGGCCGCGCTTCAGCGCATTGATCTGCTTGAACGGCTTCAGCGCCTGCTCGATCTCGGACGGGCTCATGCCGATGCCGGTATCGCGCACGCGCATGACGACATCGCCGGAGAGTTCGTAGGCCGTCGACACGATAACCTGGCCGCCGGCCTGCGTGTAGCGGACGGCGTTCGACAGGATGTTGAGCGCGATCTGCCGAACGCTGCGCAGATCGGCCACCACTTCCGGCAGCCGCGAGGCGAAGCTGGAGCGGATGATGACGCGTTCCCGGTTGGCTTGCGGCTGCATCATCGCCACGGTTTCGGCCAGCGTGTCGTTAAGCGACACCGCCTCGTAGGCCATCTCCTGCTGGCCTGCCTCGATTTTCGAAATGTCGAGCAGGTCGTTGACCAGATCGAGCACGTGGTTGCCCGAACGGTTGATGTCGCGCAGATAGTCGCGATAGCGGTCATTGGCCACCGGCCCGAATTTCTCGTCGACCATCAGCTCGGAAAAGCCGATGATGGCGTTGAGCGGCGTGCGGATCTCGTGGCTGATGCGGGCCAGAAAATCGGTCTTCTGCGACGAGGCGCGTTCGGCGACCGCGCGCGCCTGGGTCAAGTCCTCTTCGGCCCGCTTCCACTGGGTGATATCGCGCACCACCGCACAGAAGCCGCTGTCGTTGGGCAGCCTGCCGATGGTCATGAACAGCGGAATGAAACGCCCCTGCGCCTCGCGCCCGATCACCTCGCGGCCATCGTTCATCACGCTTGCAACGCCGGGCTCCGACAACCCCTCGAGATAGTCACGCGCCGCGCGCTGGCTTTCGATCGCAAACAGCGAGACGAACGGCTTGCCGGTCACCTCGTCGCTGTCGAAGCCAAACAGCGCTTCCGCCGGACGGCTAATTGAACGGATCGTTCCGTTACGGCCGATCAGCACGACGCCGTCGGTGGCGGTGTCGATGATGGTGCGCATTTCGGCAATGCGCGCCTTGAGCTCGGAAACATCCGGCTGCGTTTGGTCGTCGGCAGCGCCATGCGGAATGGCTGATGCTTCGTCGTCGCCGGAACGGCGTACGACCAGCATCAGTGCCTTGCCGTTCCCCCACGGGACGGAGCGCAAAATCGCGTCGATCGGAAACTCCTGACCGTCGCGCGTCCTCAGCCGTAATGCGCGGTCGCCGCCCTCCGAACTGCCGTCGTCGGCATAAGGGTCGGCAAACAGCGCGCCGAGCCCGCCCGCCTCGTCCAGGGCGTTGAGCGTCGCATAGCCGGTCAAGCCGAGGAATTCGTCGTTCGCGTAGTACAGTTGATCGCCGGAATGGATAAGCACCGGCACCGGTAGCTTGCCGAGGATCGAGGTATCCGGCCCCTTGTTGTCCGCTCCGGCAAACGCCGACGGCACGAAGCCGTCGAGTTTGAGCGGTGGTGCCTGCGGCCGCTCGACGGGCGGCACCTGGCCGGCAGCGTCGGCTGCGCTGTCCTCGGACCAATCCTCACTGTCCTCGGCGTCACGGAAATCTTCGGCCGTCATGCTATCGTCGTCGCCATCCCGCGGCGCTTCGGCGACGATCGTTCGACGGTCCGTGCTGGGCTCATCGCCTTCCTGCGCTTCATCGCTGGGTTCGCGGTCGGCATAGTCGAGCAGCGATCCGGAAACAGGGCGTGTGACGGGTTCGCCGGCTTGCGCCTCTGCTACCGCCTCATCCGGCTGCTCGCCGTCGAGCCGGGCGAGGTCCTTCTGGTCCTCGGCATCGGCCTCGGGCGGTTCGGCGGCAGCCGCCCCGCTTTCCGGACCTGGTTCCGGCATCTCACCCTTGTCCGTCGGGCCGGCTCCTTTCAGCTTTGGCTCGTCGGCATTGCCGGCTGCCTCGACTTTCTCAACCGGCTTCTGCTTTCCGGCGCTGGGCTGTTCTTCGGCCGGGGTGCTGTCCTTCTTGAGACGCTCGCCAATCTCGCGAAACGCGCTGCGTTCCAGCGTCGACAGGCCCTTGTCGTTGGCCGGCTGCCGGTGCTCGGCCAGCCGGATCACCTTGTCGGCAAAGCGCCGCTCGGGCTTTGGCACGATGGTCAACGCCGGCACTTCGCCCCTGAACGGATCGGCGGGTTTCGGTGTCGCCGGGGCAGGTTCGACGGCTTCCGGCCCAACGCTCGCGGCGGGCTTCTCCTCGGCGACAAGGGCCATGCCGACGGCATCCGGATCGACCACCGCATCGCCGCTCCTGGCGACGCCGAAGCCGCGAAAACCTTCGAAAACCCGGCTGCGGCTGTAAACCGGGAGCGCCGCCAGATCGACGGGTATCTTCAGATCGGTGCCGGCGACCGGCCACAGCACGGAGCGGCCGGACCAGGTGTCGCGCCGTTCGAGCAGGCCGGCAATCTCGCCAGAAGCATCGAGGCCATAGGCGGCCGAAACATCCTCGAAGCGGCGGCCGATCACGTCGGCGGCAGGCCTGCCGACAAGCTCGGCAAATTCCGGCGACAGGGCGCTGAACCGGCCCTCCGCGTCGGTACGCCAGACGAAACGCATGGGCGCGGCGGTGCGATCGATCGCCGAAGCGCGGCGTTCGGCCGGGGAGGCGGCTTTGGTGGCTTTTGCGGCGCTTTCCGGCGAAGTATCCGCGCCGGCCTGCGAAGCGTCCGGGCTGTTCTCGGCTTTGCCGGACGCAGCTGCCCCGGGCGGGACCTGCGCGTCGTCGCCGGCATTGAAGTACCAATGATCATGCTGCGTTGGCGTTTCGCCAACCGTGTGTTGATTGTCAGCCGCGTCGACAGCTTCGTGCTCCGCCGATGCTGAGGTGCCTTCCATCGCTGCAAGGTTGATCTCCGCCGCGCCCATTCTGGCGATTGGCGGCTCGTTGTCTTGGCCCGTCGGCTGGGGAAGATCGCCACCGCTCGGTGCCGTTGCTGCTTCGCTGCCGGTTTCCCCCCCGGCGCGCTCGCCATCAGGGGCCTCGCCGTCGAACCGGTCCTCGTCGATCACCACCAGCAGGTGCCGCTCGTCCGTCAGCCGGGCAAGGCCCGCCGGATAGGAGCTGGATCCGCCTGGGACCAGGCGCTTGACGATGCGGTCGCTCTCGTTCGCCACGTCGGCGACAAGCGCGGCCAGCGTCTCAGGCCGGATGCCGAGTGCCGAAAAGCCGTCCGATGCGGCGTCGATATTGCCCTTGGCGTCGACAAAGGCGATGTAGTGGCCGTCTTCCGTAAAACCACCGATGGCGCGATCGGCGATCTCGGCCGCGCTGCGCGAGCCGGTCTGCGCCGCCGGCAGCGCCAGCATGATTGCTTCCTCGCCATCGGGCATGGTCACTGCGCTGGCCAGGAAGCCGACCGCGCGGCTGGTCAGGCCGGTCGCCAGCCGGACCGTGATGGCACGGTCGCGGCCGATCTGCGGAAAACCGCTGGTTGCCATGATCTGGCGCCTGGCGATCAGCGGCAAACCTGCCGAGGCGCCGATGATCGCGCCGATGTCGGGATAGCCGAATACCGCTGCGCCGGGGCCGTTGGCCCAGATCACCTGCTCGAGATCGGCCGACAGAATAGCGATCGCGTCGCCTGCGGCGAAGCGCAGGCGGACCGGGTCGAGCACGGCGACATCGAGGAAGGAGTAGTTTTCAGCCGGCATGCGTTTGGCGACCCTCACAGAGCGGGCAATTTGCGGTTAACGCTTTGTTAATAAAAGCCGACGGCGCGAAGGTCCACAAGTCATAGCGTGCAACCAATGGAATCTCTAGGCGCGTGGTTAACGCCACGAATAAATAATATATGGTGCGATGCAACAAACATGTTGCAATGCACAAAAATTGCCTTTATATTGCCATGATACATGAACGAGACGGCTTTTCGTCAAAGCCGCTGCCGCTGAAAAGGATGGAAAATGTCCAGGACCAAGACCGCTGAAACGATCGAAAACGCCGAATTCCCGAGCTTCGACGCTTCCAAGGCCACCGACCAGATCCGCGCTTTCGCCGAAAAGGGCGTCGAGCAGTCGAAAGAGGCCTATGCCAAGCTGAAGACCGGCGCCGAGGAGACCCAGAAGGCTCTGGAGTCGACCTACGAGACCGCCAAGTCCGTTTCCAGCGACCTGTCGCTCAAGACCATCGCCGCCCTGCGCGCCAATGCCGAAGCCGGCTTCTCGCATTTCGAAGCGCTGATCGGCGCCAAGTCGCTGTCGGAAGTCGTCGAGTTGCAGACCGCTTTCCTGCGCAAGCGCGTCGAAATGACCGTCGAGCAGGCCAAGGACTTCCAGGCGGTTGCTGCCAAGGCGGCCGAGGACGTATCCAAGCCGATCAAGACCGCCTTCGAGAAGGCCGTGAAAGAAATCAAGATCGCCTAATATTTGCACACAGTTTGACGATGCATCAAAAGGTCGCATTTCGTCAGACAAATAGATGTGCGATATAGTCGTTCAAACGAATACCCGGCGAGTGGAACCTCCTCCCTCTGCTCACCGGGGTAACCAGCCAGCACCTCCTCCCGCTGGCTCGTAACAGGAAAAGGCCGGCACCTCCTCCCGCCGGCCTTTTCTTTGTCCGGCGGAAAATGACGCGATGCCGGAGCGAGCTTTTGCCTTGCCAAAAGCCTTGAATTAAACTCCGATAGCCCGTATGGACGCATCGCCGAACGACAGAGCGGGTCCCGAACGTTTCATCTCGATCCCGCTCTGGCAAAACGTGCCGTTGTAGCTCAGATGGTTAGAGCGCCGGATTGTGGATCCGGAGGTCGCTGGTTCGATCCCAGCCAACGGTACCATCACCTTTCAACTACACTTCTGACCGGCAAAATACTGCTAAAGCGGTCTTATGACCGGTTGCCTCACCCAGGGTCCCGCGCCTGACGCGCGCCGCGCAGGTGGTCCACGAGGGCTCTCAGCTTCGGCGCGACATTCCGTCGGCTGGGGAAATAGAGATAGAAACCAGCAAACGGCGGGAAATAGCCGTCGAGGATTGGTACAAGCTCGCCGCGGTCGATCCAGGGGCGGAATGTATCCGCCATGCCGAACGTGATCCCGGCGCCTGCAACGGCCAGCCGGATCATCAGCCACATGTCGTTGGTCGTGATCTCGGGCGCAACCGCCACGTCGAATTCGCGCCCGTCCTCGCCAAACTCCCACCGATAGGGCGAAACTCCCGGCGCCGGCCGCCAGCCGATACAGCGATGAGCCACAAGCTCGCGCGGATGGGCGGGTGCTCCGAACTTTTCGAGATAGCGCGGGGCGCAGACGGCCATCTGCCGCTGATCGCCCGATACCGGCACGGCAATCATGTCCTGCTCGATCACTTCGCCGAGCCTGACTCCGGCATCATAGCCTTCGGCAACGATGTCGAATTCCTCGTCTGTCACCACGATGTCCAGATGCACCTCGGGAAACGTTTCGGTAAAGGACGCCAGCAACGGTCCTGACAGAAAGGTCTCTGCGATAGACGAAACCGCGATCCGCAGGCGGCCGCGCGGGCGGTCCAGAAACTCCGTGGTGGCTTCGACTGCCGCGTTCACGTCGGCGATTGCCGGTGCGACGCTCGCCAACAGGCGCTCGCCCGCTTCGGTCAGGTTGACGCTGCGTGTCGTGCGCTGCAGCAATGCGATCCCCAGACGCTGTTCAAGCCTGAGGATGCTCTGGCTGACCGCTGAGCGCGTCACGCCCAACCGGTCCGCAGCAGCGCGAAAATTGCGTTCCTCAGCGACCGTGACGAAGACAGCAATTGCATTGAGATCGACGTCCATTGGTTAGCCGCACTTACCTTAGAGGTTAACAATAGGCGGCTTATCGCGACAATGCCCTGGCTCTATCTCTGTCGCAACGGCAAGAAGGCTTGATCCTCCCGATCCAAGCCGAAGCCGACCGACAAGGAGTATCCCATGACATCACTCCCTTCCTCCTGGGACCTGGATGGAAAAGTCGCCCTCGTGACCGGCGCGGCACGCGGCATCGGTCGCTGCACGGCGGAGCTGCTGCGTGCGCGCGGTGCCCGGATCGTGGCAAGCGACCTCAGCGACACCGTACGCGAATTGGAAGCCGAGGACGTGGCAACCCTGGTCGGCGACGTCGTCGACGAGGATCTGGCCCGACGCTCGGTCGAGCTCGCGGCGAAGCGCTTCGGACGCCTTGACATCGTCGTGAACAATGCCGGTCGCACGCTCAACAAACGTCTGACGGAGACCTCGGTCGACGACTACGACCGCATTCTGCAGATCAACGCGCGCGGCAGCTTCGTCACCGCCCGTGCCGCTGTGGAACTGATGGCCGCCGGTGGTGGCGGCGCGATCGTCAATGTCTCATCGATCTCGGCCGTCGCGGCCTTCGAGACGCAGGCGGCCTATGCCTCCTCCAAGGCGGCTGTCGCACAGCTGACCAAGGTAATCGCGATCGAATATGGGCGTATGGGCATTCGCTGCAACGCCGTTGCCCCTGGCGTGATCGAAACCGACATCATGGAAGGTGTGGTGGAGAATGGCCGGGAGATGCTGCGCAGTTTCGGCAACGCGCATCCGATCGGCCGGATCGGCCAGCCGCAAGAAGTTGCCGAGGCCATCGCCTTTCTTGCCTCGCCGGCATCCAGCTTCATCACCGGGGCGTTGCTTCTGGTCGATGGCGGCTACACCGCCCAGTGATCCCCTATAAAGCCGGCGCGCCGCGGGAGCTCATCCGCACGCCATCCCTTCACATCGTGAAATAATCACAAAACCAAAAGGATCGTCTACGATGACCATGAACAAAGTTGTTCTGATCACCGGTGCCTCCAGCGGCATCGGTGCTGGCATCGCCCGCGAACTTGGCGCGGCAGGTGCAAAGCTGATGCTCGGCGCGCGGCGCGCCGACCGCCTTGAAGCGCTTGCGGCAGAAATCGAGGCGGCTGGTGGAACGGTTCGCGTGCGAGCGCTCGACGTCACCAAGAGGGCGGACGTCGCAGCATTCGCCGATGCCGCGCGGGCCGAATGGGGCCAGGTAGATGTCATCGTCAACAATGCGGGCATCATGCCGCTGTCGGCCATGGCAGCCATGAAGGTCGACGAGTGGGAGCTGATGGTGGACGTCAACGTCAAGGGTGTTCTGTACGGCATCGCGGCGGTGCTCCCTGAGATGACGGCACGTGGCTCCGGGCATATCATCAATATCGGTTCCATTGGCGCACTGGCCGTCTCGCCCATGGCTGCCGTGTATTGCGCAACGAAATACGCTGTCCGCGCGATTTCCGATGGGCTCCGCCAGGAGAGTGATGATATCCGCGTAACCTGCATTCATCCCGGTGTGGTGGAAAGCGAACTGGCGGACACGATCACCGACGAAGCCGCTGCCGCCGCCATGAAAACCTGGCGCGCTATTGCCCTGCAACCCGGTGCCATCGCCAGGGCAGTGCGCTACGCAATCGAACAGCCCGACGATGTCGACGTCAACGAGATCGTCGTGCGTCCGACGAAGGCGGCGCATTGATGCCATCCACTTTGACCGCAGTGCATACGGGCATTGCCCTTGCTGTAACTCCAGCCGGCCTGACCCTTCCTTCAACTCCAATCCTTGCAGAGGAACCAATGACGCAGCAAGATCATCCTTACGTCGGACTGTGGGTCACCGAGGATCGCCATATCAGGCACGAACTCCTGCCGAACGGCCGTTATGACGAAGCGCGCGGTGACCGCGAGAGCGCCTATCAGGGACGCTACGAAGTGCGGGGCAACCACATAGAATACTGGGACGATACGGGCTTCACCGCGGATGGTGAGTTCGTCGAAGGCGTCCTCTATCATGCCGGCATGATCCTTTACCGCCAGCGGTAGAGAGCCACCCTGAGACAAGCACTTCAGGGCTCCACAAGACGCTATTGCATGCCTTGCATAACGCGCTCGGCAGCTTGCACTGCAAGGCCGGTCACGCCATATCTCTCCCAGCAAGCGCGGCGGAAAGAAGCAGGACCGCGAGCAGAGTCGACATTGCAAATGGTTGTCACTATATAGCGGCGGCTTTGACGGCTCGCCTTTTACGTCGTGCCAGCGAGAGCGCGGTAAATGTGCTAGCTATTGTGACATCTATCGTGATCTAAAACGGCTTGAAAACCGAAAAAAAGCAAATAGAAACAATAGCGCGGGTCGAACGAGTTTCCTCGAGAGAATCAGTCCTCAAAAACCAGAACGTGCTCCTTGAACCCTCCATTCCCTTCGGCTCTGTGGACCTCGGACAAGTTCGGCTTGCCGGGCGAAGCCGACTCGGCTCGAATGGCAGCACGCATCTTTTCGAAGATGCCGACGTTTATGATTACCAATCGGGACAGCCGCTAGGGAAACAGCAGTATGAGTGAACACGCGATCGAGTTCTTGCGCGGGTGGATTGGCGAAAAAGTCCACTGCCAGCCCTCGCCAGCCAGAATCGAGAAGCAGGCCGAGACCCTCGCCAGGGAATGCGCGGCCAAGGCTGCCGAAGCCGGCATACCCCTGGAGGATATTCAGGAAGAGGTCGGCGACATTCAGGAGCTCATTGCTTCGAGGCTCGAAGAGGCGGCCGAGGCCGAGCAGGACGAAAAGAATTCGAACAAGCCCGCCGAGTAATATGCTTAGGAACAGTATGCGACAGTGGCTTGTCGAGATCGAAGTTCCTGGCGCCAGCTATTTGAAGCACAGCATACACCATTAATTGCTTGCTGGGTGAAGCTAGCGGGTTTTCAGCCCAGGAACGCGTTAATGTCGTAATTTCCAATGGTCTTTGCGAGGTCTTGCGGCGAACAGCCAAGCTTGTTTTTCAGTGTCTTATCTGAGCCAGCTGAGAGAAGAAGCTTGATCAACTCGCCACGGCCCCGTGATTCAAACACGGCACGCCACAGGGGCGTGTTTCCATGAATGTCTTGGGAAGAAACATCTGCGCCGCCCTTGACTAGAAGTTCCGCCACCTCGAGCCGATATTCGCGAGCAGCAAAGTGCAGCGGTGTTTCCAGATTCTTGTCCTGCACATTCACCTTCGCTCCACGCTCGATCAGTGCAGCGACGATTGCGGTCTCGCCATCTTTTGACGCATAAAACAACGGCGTCCGGCCTTCGCGATCTAACGCATCGACATCTTTCCCCTCTGAGATGGCCTGGATGACTTCAGCCGAGCTATGTCTCATCACCGCCTTGTGCACGGGTGCGGGACCATCTGGGTTGCTCATACTATGGCTCCGATTGGGCGATGAGTCTTCCAATTGATATTTTTTGGGGTCGTTTATTCGTCGTTGAGCTGCTTTGGGTTAATCCTTCGCGGCTTCCAGGCCATTCCTGCCGAAGACGGCGAAGACCGCGAAAGCTTAACCAAGATCTGCAGTGTGATGCGCCCCGAATCTACCTTCGAGCCACCCTTTCGGCAATGCCGGCACGAAATTGCCGTCGCGCCCGCTCATGTCTTCGTTGGCGATCAAAGCATTGAGGATTGCTTCCTCCACGCTCTGAATGACGGCGTCGAAGAACGGGTTGATGTCGGCATCCGGTATGTAACCGGCGCTGGCCAATTTGCCGGCCGCGCCGCGCGCCGCATCGGCATTGGCCGTGCTGAACGCAAGAAAAATATCGCCGGACGAATTGTATCCATAGCCGCCGGTCAGCGCGACCCCGAGGGGCACGCGTTTCGCCAGCCGTTTCAACTGGTGCGGCATGAATGGCGCATCGGTGGCGACGATCGCGATGATCGAGCTCTTTTCCGCTCGCGGCGTGTTGTCCCGGATCGCCGGTTCGGCGAGTTCCGCTCCGGCCCTGATGCCACCTATGACGAGGTTTCGCCTTGCACCGAAATTCGACTGGACGAAGCAGCCGATCGTGAAACGCTCTCCGTTCCAGTCGACGCTGCGCGAGGATGTGCCGGACCCTGCTTTGAAGCCGAAGGTGATCATGCCTGTGCCGCCGCCGACGCTGCCCTCTTCATCGGCCCGCTTTCAGCCGTGTCGAGCGCGGAAAACACGTGCTCGAAGCTCAGATGATGGCCGTTGATATCGTTGAGAAAGCCATCATAAGTCTCGCCCGCCACCGGCAGCGCCCAGGCGCTGTCGAGCGCGTGCGGCAGCACCGTCTGCATCCAGCGCAACGTTGCGTCGCGGCTGACGCCGCAGGAATGCGTGTTGGTGATGGTGATGGGAAGATTGAACGCTCCGAGCTCCTCTATCAGATGCGAGCCGGTCAGTTCGCCATTGCCATTGGCGCTGAACACACCGGCGAACGCCGGGACGGCCAACTCGTCTCTGGGCCTTGGCAGGATCGCGGTCACGCCGGTGCGTACCGGACCCTTGCCGACAACGAGCGGCCCGTCCCCTGAGATCAGCGTCGTATAGCCGACCGTCACGCCGGGCACATCGGTGATGGCATTGAAGCGGCCTGGGGTGCCTTCGAATGGGATATCGACGGCGCGTGCACGCAGTTTGCCCGAGGGCGTCGTAAGATGCGGATCGGTCATTTCTTCCTCAGAAAAGCGCCTTGGTCTTCCTCAGAAAAGCGAGCCTTGGCCGCCCGGCGCCTTGAGCTTGGCTGCCGACTTGGCAATCGCCTTCGGCCGCGCCGTGCCACTGATGGCGACGGCATCGGCGGTGCCGTCGGCGAACTCCAGCGAAAGCGCCATTCCCGACACGACCTCCGCCGAACGCTTGACCACCGCGCCGTCCGCATCCTTGACCAGTGCGAAGCCTCGCGCCAGCACGGCCTTGTGCGACAGCGTCGCCAGCAATCGATCGGCCTGCGTCAGTTTTCCACGCAGACGGTCCAGCCGCCGCGAAATCGCCTGGTCCTGCCGCCATGCCAGTGCCAGCAGGGCATCGCCTCGCAGTTTCTGCCGTCTGGCGATCGGCGCCGATGACAGTCTGGCGGCCGTGCGCGAAAACCGTGCCCGACGCTCGCGCACGATGGCGAAGAACGCCGCTTGCGCTCGGGCGAGGTCGCGGCGGGTCAGTGTGCGGGCTTCGTTCATGCGCCGCGACAAGGTCGCCGGTGTCAGACGCTGGCCCAGAAGCCTGGCCCGCTTGCGCTCGACGCTGACCGACAGCGCCCGGCCGAGCCGGCTCGTCGCCTCGTCGAAGCGCCGCCGGGGCAGCGCCAGCAACTGGTCGGGCGAGGGCAGCGCCCGGGCGGCTGCGCGCGCCGCCTGCCGCTTGCGTTCGAAATTGCGCGACAGTGCGGTCTTCAACCGCGCGCCAAGGCCGGCAAGCGTCGCTTCGAGATCAACTTTGACCGGCACGGCGATCTCGGCGGCGCCTGTCGGCGTCGGCGCCCGCACATCCGCTGCCAGATCGATCAGCGTCCAGTCGGTCTCGTGGCCGACCGCGGAAATCACGGGAATACCCGAAGCGGCGACGGCCCGGGCGAGCGCTTCGTCGTTGAAGCCCCACAGATCCTCCAGGCTGCCGCCGCCGCGCGCCACGATCAACAGAGCGGGCCGCGCGGTGGCGCCGTCCCAAGGCAGTGCATTGAAGCCGTTGACGGCAGCGGTCACTTCCGCGCCCGCCGTCTCGCCCTGCACCCGCACCGGCCAGACGAGCACGTGCAGCGGGAACCGGTCCTTGATGCGGTGGATAATATCGCGGATCACCGAACCTGTTGGCGAGGTGACGACGCCTATGACGCGCGGCATGAACGGCAGACGCCGCTTGCGGGCCGCGTCGAACAGCCCTTCGGCCTGCAGCCGGCGCTTGCGCTCGTCCAGCAGCGCCATCAGCGCACCGGCACCGGCCGGCTCGAGATTGTCGATGACGATCTGGTAGTTGGATTTTCCGGGATAGGTGGTGAGCCTGCCGGTGGCGATCACCTCCATGCCTTCCTCGGGACGGAATTTCAGCCGGCTCATCGTGGTCTTCCACACCACGGCATCGAGCCGCGCGCGATCGTCCTTCAGGCAGAAATAGGCATGGCCGGAGGAATGCGGTCCGCGATAGCCGGAAATCTCGCCGCGCACCCGTACATTGCCGAAGACGTCCTCGACCGTGCGCTTCAGCGCGCCGGAAATCTCGCTCACCGTATACTCGGTGGCGTTGGTGCGTGATTCGGGTGCTGCGTCGCTCATCGGCCGATTGGGGAACGGTTGTTGGCCGCCGTCAAGGCGGCCGTGTTCGATGTCGGCCCCAATCGCGCGATCACCAGCCCGGCAGGATCTGGCTCGGCTTCGTCCGTTTCATCTTGGCGAAGGCGAGGGCGGCGAAATCGAACGTGCCGGTCTCCTGGCCGAGTGGCACGGAAATATTGTCGAGGCTCTCCGAAATGTGGCGCGCAAGCGCATCGACGATCTCCGGCCGCGAGGTCTGGCCGCGCATAATGCCGATGCGGCAATCGGGCAGGGCGCCGAAACCGTCGGCCTCGCCCAGCACCCGCATGCCGGGCCGCAGCGCGCATTCCGGCAGCACCGAGATCGCCAGGCCGGAAAGCACCGCCGCGGCGATGACGGTGGCAGAGAAGCTGGTGAACAGGATGCGGTAGTCGCGGTTCTGCTGGTCGAGCACGTCGGCGGCCGCCCGCCGCCAGATGCAGTTCGGCCGGCCGAAGGCCATCGGCAGGATCGGCTGCTCATGCGTCGCGTGGTTGGCCGAGGTAACCCACAGCAGCGGTTCGCGCCGCACCACTTCCGACTGGCCGCGCGCGTCATTGTGCGTCACCAGCGCCAGGTCGAGATTGCCGCGCTTGATGTGTTCGACCAGTCCCGGCGTCGGTTCGCAGATAACGGTCAGTTCGACATGCGGGTTGGAGCGGGCAAACCGCGCCATGATCTCTGGCAGGAAGCGATCGGCATAGTCATCCGGCGTGCCGATGCGGATGGTGCCTTCGAGCCGGCGGTCGTCGAAGGCGGCCAGTGTTTCCTTGTTGAGATAGAGCAGCCGCCTTGCGTAGGAGAGCAGTCTATCGCCTTCCTCGGTCAGCCTGTTGGTGCGGCCGTCTTTTTCGAACAGCGGTTTGCCGATCCGTTCCTCCAGCCGCCGCATCTGCATCGACACCGCAGACTGGGTCCGATGCACCGCTTCCGCCGCGCGGGTAAAGCTGCCGGTGTCCACAATCGAGATGAAGGTCTGCAACTGATCGAGATCGAGCGGCGCTTTCATTGGCCTAATCCATCATTGATGCTGATGCTAAAGATTAGAAACATTCGTTGGATTAATCAATCGGGCCATGGCAAATTCCGATTGTCCACATGAACGCATGTGAATCGAAGCCGGAACGGCCGCTGTTGCCAGCGCCCGATCGACCGGTTTCGCCCGTTCGAATGTGAAGGAGACCGACATGGCTACGTTTGATTTCGCTACCGAGACCTCGCGCATCACCTCGCGTCCGGCCGTTGCGACGCGCGTGGCCAATGCCGCTGCCAATGTTTACCGCGCCTGGAAAAACCGCCGCGCCTTTTATCGCCTCGGCGAGATGTCGGATGCCGAGCTCGCCGACATCGGCCTGACCCGCGCCGACCTGCACGTTGCTGTCGGTGTACCCTTTGGCCGAGATCCGACAGAAAGGCTTCGCGTCATCGCCATCGAGCGCGCCGAAACGATCGAGGATCTTGCCCGCAAGGTGGTGTGATCGCACGAATTCGCGATTTTGGTCGCATTGAACCTTTTGAGGCACGACGCCACCAAGTTACGCAGGCTCCCCACTCCCTGCCGGATCCCCCCGGCCAGCCTGCGCGCTGCCCGGTCCTCCCAGGACCGGGCTTTCTTTTTTGGGCGGCACTGATGATTGGGGTTGCCGGTTTCTGGTCTAGCGCCGGCCCATGCCCTGCTTGAACTGGTCGAAGATCGACTCCATCCCTTTCTGGTAGTCGTCGCGCTGCTGGGCGCCTGTCTCGAACATCTTGCCGAACAGGTCGTCGAACGGATTTCTCGGCCTGCCGCTCGGATTGGTCTGCGGCTGCGGCGTCTGCTGCGGCGCCTGATGCGGCTGAGACTGTTGTGCGCCACCGCCGAACATGTCCTGCAGTACTTTGCCGAGCGGATTGTCACCATAAGGGTTCTGTGTCTGCTGGGGTTGGTTCTGCGGCTGCTGTGGCTGTGGTGCACCGCCGCCGAACATATCCTGCAGCACCTTGCCGAGCGGATTGTCACCATAAGGGTTCTGTGTCTGCTGCGGCTGGCTTTGCGGCTGCTGCCCGCCGCCGAACATGTCCTGCAGCATCTTGCCGAGCGGGTTATCCGTGTGGCCTGCAGGCTGAGGGGCCGGTGCCTGGCTGCCGCCGCCCGCCTGCCGCATCATCTGCTCGATGAGTTCGCCGAGCGGATTGCCGCCACTGCCTGCCGCATGCATCTGTCCGCCTAGCTGGTTGGTGGTCTGCTTGAACAGCCCGCCCATCATCATCGAGGCGATTGCCGGCAGCATCTGCTGCAGCACCTGCTGGCTGACGCCACTCGCCTGCGCGGCCTGGTTGGCAACGGCCCGCGACAGGTCCTTCGAGCCGAACAGATGGCCGAGAATGCCGTTGCCTTCATCGAGGCCCTGCGGCGAGAAGGCCCGGCTTGCATCCTCGAAATATTTAGCGTGCTGGCCGCTGGCCATCGCCGTCATGAAGGAGCCGAGCCCGTAAGGGTCCGCCGTGTTGCGCTTGAGCCCCTGCGAAAAGGCCGGCAGCAGCGCCGCGACCGCCGCCTGCGTCTGCTGCTGCGACAGCCCGAACTGCTGGGCCAGCGCCTGCATGCCGTTGCCGTTCTGGGCCTGTGCCAGAATATCGAACAAGGAAGGCATTGTTTTCTCCTCCGGGAAAATCCTCGTTGGAGAAGCCTAGTTCGTTTCCATCACTGATTGAAGCGAATTTGCCGGACCGTGGCTCATGCGGATTGCGAAGCGTTAATACGCGTATTCCATGAACACCGGCTCGATCGAGCCGCCCCAGCGTGTGTGGTAGGCGGAGAGCATCTCCTCGGCGCTGGTCGTGCCGCGCGCGACGACCTCGTCCAGCGTGTTGAGGAACGAGGTCTCGTCGTAGCCGTCGCGGTTCTTGCGGCCACGGTTCTTCAGTCCCATGCGCGAGATGACGAGCACGTCGCGGGCGATCTCGCGCAACGTCGTGTTGCGGAAGGGCGCCGAAATGCCCTGTTGCGGCACCGCGTTGCGCATCGCCAGCACTTCGTCATAGCTCCAGCTCGAGGTCAGCGCCTCGGCCGCGTCGAGCGCTGCCGCGTCGTAGAGCAGCCCGACCCAGAAGGCCGGCAGCGCGCAGATGCGCCGCCACGGCCCGCCATCGGCGCCGCGCATTTCGAGAAAGCGCTTCAGCCGCACGTCCGGGAACAGCGTCGACAGATGGTTCGCCCAGTCGCCCATCGTCGGCAGCCCGTCCGGCAGTTCGTCACGGGCAGCGCCCGCCATGAACTGGCGGAAGGTGATGTGCGTCATGTCGTGGTACTGACCGTCGCGGATGATGAAATACATCGGCACGTCGAGCGCCCATTCGACATAATCGGCAAAGCCGAAATCGGGCGAGAAGCAGAATTCGAGCAGGCCGGAGCGCTGATTGTCGGTGTCGCGCCAGATCTCGCCGCGCCAGCTCTGCAAGCCGTTCGGCCGGCTTTCGGTGAAGGGCGAGTTGGCAAACAGCGCCGTCGACAGTGGCTGCAATTTCAGCGACACCTGCATCTTGCGGCGCATGTCGGCTTCGCTTTCGAAGTCGAGGTTCACCTGGATCGTGCAGGTCCGGTACATCATGTCGAGGCCCTTGGTACCGACCTTGGGCATGTAGCGGGTCATGATCTCGTAGCGCGATTTCGGCATTTTCGGCGTCTCGGCCAGCGACCATTTCGGGCTGCCGCCAAGGCCGAGAAAACGAATGCCCATCGGTTCGGCGATCTCGCGCACCTGCGCCAGATGGGCATTGCCTTCGCGGCAGGTCTGGTGGATCGTCTCCAGCGGCGCGCCGGACAGCTCGAACTGGCCGCCTGGCTCCAGCGAGATCGCGCCCTGACCGGTCGGCTCGACCAGTCCGATGATGCGGCCGGCATCCATGATCGGGTCCCAGCCGAGTTTGTCCTGCATGCCTTCGAGGATGGCGCGGATGCCGCGCTCGCCGCCATAGGGCACCGGGGCATTGCCGTCGACATAGAACGGGAATTTCTCGTGCTCGGTGCCGATGCGCCATTTGTCGCGCGGCTTGTTGCCTTCGGCCAGGTGCTCGACGAGTTCGTCGGCGCCTTCGATCGGCCGGAAATCGGTGGTATCGCGCGCCATAATAGCCCTCCGCACATGACCCCGAAAACCGGCTTCGATTTTCGGAAGGGATCAGGTGCCCAATCAAATGCTACAGCGTCCTTTGCGCGTCCGAAAGGACACGCGGCCACTGCCGGCGCTAGATGGACGAAATGTCAGTAGCCGATCAAGCGAAAAATCCTGAGCCAGAGGGTAACGGGAATTGATCACCAATCGCCGATTGTCGCCTGGATCAGCGCCAGTGCCGCCACCGCCGCCGTATCCGCTCGCAGGATGCGCGGCCCGAGCGGAATGGCGGTAACGAAGGGCAGCGCTCTCAGCATCCTGCGCTCCTCGTCGGAAAAGCCGCCCTCAGGCCCGACCAGCAGACCGAGCTTTCCCTCCCGCACCGCCTGCAATGCCGGCAGGGGATTGTTGGTCGATGCATCCTCGTCGCAGAAGATCAGCCGCCGCTCGCGGTCCCAGCCCGCCAGCAGGCGCTCGAATTTTTCCGCTTCGCGCAGCTCCGGCACCGCCAATATGCCGCATTGCTCGGCCGCCTCGACGACATTGGCGCGCAGGCGCTCGATGCCGGGTTTTGCCACTTGCGTATGCTGGGTGATGACCGGCTGCAGGATGCCGGCGCCCATCTCCACCGCCTTTTGCACGAGGTAGTCGAGCCGCCCTTGCTTCAGCGGCGCGAAGCAATAGACGAGATCGGGCAGCGGCGGCTGCGGCCGCTGCAACTCCATCACCTTCAGGCGCAAGGCCTTCTTCGATTTCGCGGCGATTGCCGCCGACCATTCGCCGTCGCTGCCGTTGAAGACCAGAACCTCGGCGCCTTCGCCGAGCCGCAGCACATGCGAGAGATAATGGCTCTGCTGCTGGCCGACGTCGAACTCGATATCCGGTCCAAGCTCGTCCGGCACGAATAGCCGCTGCATCTTGTAATTGGCGCGCATCGCCGAGGAATGGGCGAGGCCGTCGCCGGCGTCAAGCCTCCGCGCTGGCGTGCCAGACAGGTCTGTAGCCACGCTTCAGCACGGAAACAGTTGTCGCCGGCGTGAGCATGCCGATTGGACCGTGGGTAAAATCGCCGAATCCCACCGGATCGCCATAGCCGCCGAAACTCCAGGGCAGCGCTGCGCCGTCAAAAAGGGCGTACGCCCTTTTTCCTGACGAGATCATCGTGCCGTCCGGCAAGTCCGCAAGCGCCTCCGGTTTCAGTCGCGGCGCCCGCCCGCCCGATGCCAGGCGCTCCTTGTGCAGGCGCTTGTCGAGCTGCGGCGCGCGTGGCTCGGCAATGCCGAAGGCGTCGCCGAAGCGTTGGACAAAATCCCTGGCCCGCTCGCGCCGGCAGAAGAAGCAGGGCCGGTGCCCGGCGGCAAGTGCCGTCACCTCGTCGAGGAAAAACAGCTCGGTCCAGCCGGCCTTGCCGCCCAATTGGTCGTCGCTTTGCCGGTTGCGCCCCATCGGCTGGCGCCGCACGTCGCCGTATTCGCAGACACAGATGATCCAGGCTTGCAGCGCCCAGCGCTTCTTCAACAGCGTTCTCGTCTCGGGTTCGTGAATGATGCCGCGATTGCCCATGAACAGGCCGCGCTCCGGCACGGCATGGATGGCGCCGAACGGGTCGACCCGGTTTTGCAGTGGCATAGGCGTTCCCTGTTGGCTGCAATGCTGACGCCATGATATCGCTCACTGCATCAATTTCATGTCAGCAGGTTTCGATGCGGGTCTTGGTCGTCCAGAACTTCGACAATGAGGGCCTTGGCCAGATCGGCGCGGCGCTTGTCGAGGCGGGCGCCGATATCGACCTGCGCCGGCCGTATCGCGGCGACGCGCTGCCGCAAGATAGCGGCTGGCATGACGCCATGGTGGTGCTCGGCGGCGCCCAGAATGCGCTCGACGACGAGCTCTGCCCGTATTTCCCGGGCCTGCTCGATCTGACGCGCAACTTTGCCGACAGGGATCGCGCGGTGCTCGGCATCTGCCTTGGCAGCCAGTTGGTCGCGCGCGCCTTTGGCGGCGAGAACCAGATAGGCGGTGCCTCGGAGTTCGGCTGGCACGAGGTCGCGCTCACCGCGGCGGCGCAGGCCGATCCGGTGCTCGCCGCCTTGCCCGAAAAATTCCCGATCTTCCAATGGCACGACGACACCTTTGTCTTGCCCGAGACTGCCGTGCGGCTGGCCGGCAATGCCGTCGCCGAGAACCAGGCGTTCCGCATCGGCCGCGCCATCTACGGCTTCCAGTTCCATTTCGAGGCCGACAGTCCGATGGTGCGCGACTGGAGCACATCCTTCGCACCGCTGATCGCCGAGCGGCATCCTGAATGGGCGGGCCGGCTCGACGATGAAATGGCCCGCAACGGACCTGTAGCCTATGCCGCCGGCCTGGCCATCGCCCGCGCCTGGGTGGCGACCATCTGACGGCTCATACAGCCAACGTATTTGGCGACGTTGCATATTTGGCACGCGGCGGCAAATCCGCCGGGGATAACGCGTTTCATCCTTGGCCTGTGTCAGTCCGCCAGCCTAAAAGGCGCCCGCTCTGCATCTTGCGTGCAACCGCGATGAACCTTTCCTGTGACCCGCGCGACACACCGCCGATACAGAACATGCCTAGAAGCGCGAAACCGTCAGACATTTGCGACGTATTTCGCGTTTCAACGCATTGGTAACCCGCTCGTGCATAGATGCAGAAAGCTCAACAAGAGATGACGTCCGTGAAAGCAGCCTTTTTGTCCTTTGCCATGTTGTCGGCCATCGTCTTGTGCGGCCTCGGCATTTATTCCGCCGACGCGGCCAACAACCACAATGCCGTCGACGGCTACGGCGTCACCGCCGCGCTTCGCTAGACCCTCTGCACATAACCTCACGCCTTACCTACGCCCGCTCACCCGTCACCGTCAGGATCCGTTTCTCCGCGCCGTCCACGACGAGCGCGGTGAGGTTTCCCGAGTGCCAGGCGAGGGTGTCGACATTGACGCGGTTGCCGGTGATCTCGGGCTTGGCCACCGGCGTATGGCCGTGCACCACGATCTTGGGATGAAGGCCGGTGTGGTCGTGGAAGACCTCGCGGATCCAGATCAGGTCCTGCGGGCTCTGGCTTTCCAGCGCAATGCCGGGCCGGATGCCGGCATGACAGAAGAAGAAGTCGCCGAATGTCACTGAAAAGGCCAGCGAGCGCAGGAACTCGACATGGTTCTGCGGCACCGCCTCGACCAGCGCGGCGTGCCCTTGCCGCAATGCCGCATCGGCGCGGCCAAACCAGGCGCTGCTGCCACCGAGCGACACTCCATAGGATAGCGCCGTCTGGATGCCGCCATAGCGCATGAACAGGCCGTCCGGGTCGGGGACATCGAGAAAATCGAGGAAGCCGAGATCATGATTTCCGGCCAGCATCAGGTGACGTGGATCGCGTTTTTGCGCGTCGATCAGGAAATCGATGACGCCTTTGGAGCCCGGACCCCGGTCGACATAGTCGCCGAGATGGATCACGCGCCAATCGGCAGTGGGCTTCCTCTCCAGCTCGCCCTCGATCCGGCGGTGCATGGCGGTCAGCAGGTCAAGCCGACCGTGCACATCCCCGATCGCATAGAGGCGCATACCTTCCGGTCCGCGCGCTTCGAAAAAATTGATGCCGGGCTCCGTCAATGCCTGCGTCGCCTCCGTGGTCATGCCGTCACGGGACTTTAGCGCCGGAGCTGATCCTTGCCCATGTCGGTGACCAGACGCTTTCCGCACAGTGCCAGCGTTATGTCCATCTCCTTGCGGATGATTTCCAGCGCCTTGGTAACCCCTTCCTTGCCGAGTGCGCCGAGGCCGTACAGGAAAGGCCGGCCGATATAGGTGCCTTTAGCGCCGAGGCACAGTGCTTTGAGCACGTCCTGGCCGGAACGGATGCCGCCGTCCATATGCACCTCGATCGTGTCGCCGACGGCGTCGGCGATCTCTTCTAGCGCCATGATCGACGACGAGGCGCCGTCGAGCTGGCGGCCGCCATGGTTGGAAACGATGATCGCGTCGGCGCCCGTCCTGGCCGCCATTAGCGCATCTTCCTTGTCGAGTATGCCTTTCAGGATCAGCTTGCCGCCCCAGCGCTCCTTGATCCAGGCGACGTCCTTCCACGACAGATGCGGATCGAACTGCTCCTTCGTCCAGGACGACAGCGAGGCGAGGTCGCCGACGCCCTTGGCGTGGCCGACGATGTTGCGGAAGCTCCGGCGCTTGGTCCCGGCCATGCCGACGCACCAGCGCGGCCTTGTCGCCATCTGCCAGAGGTGCTTCGGCGTCATCCGCGGCGGCGCCGAAAGCCCGTTGCGGATATCCTTGTGGCGCTGACCAAGGATCTGCAGGTCGAGCGTCAACACCAGTGCCGAACATTTCGCCGCTTTTGCGCGGTCGATCAAATCGAAGACGAAGTCCTTGTCGCGCAGCACATAGAGCTGGAACCAGAACGGCTTCCTGGTCACCGACGCGACATCCTCGATCGAGCAGATGCTCATTGTCGACAGCGTGAACGGCACGCCGAATTCTTCCGCCGCCTGCGCCGCCAGCATCTCGCCGTCCGGATGCTGCATGCCGGTCATGCCGGTCGGCGCCAGCGCCACCGGCATCGTCACCTTCTCGCCGATCATGGTCGATTCCAGCGAGCGGTTGTCCATGTCGACAAGCACGCGCTGGCGGAACTTGATCTTCTGGAAATCCTCTTCGTTGGCGCGGTAGGTGCTTTCGGTCCAGGCGCCGGAATCGGCGTAGTCGAAGAACATCTTCGGCACGCGGCGGCGCGCCAGGTCCTTGAGGTCGGCGATGGTGAGAATGCTGCTCATGGATCTTTTTCCGCTGGTTCTTCGCTGGTTCGTCGTTGGATTTTCTGGGCGGGGCCTACGACGGTTTTCTCGCCGCCTCACCGTCACCGGGCTCGGAGCGTTGCCTGAGCCTCAGCCGCGACACGCGCTGCCAGTCGCCGCTGCGCTCGGCCTCGGCCATCGATCGTTCGACGTAGGAGATGTGGTCCATCGCCGCCTGCCGCGCCGCAGCCGGATCGCCGGCCTTGACCGCTGCATAGATTGCCCGGTGCTGCGAAAGCAGCGCCTCGCGCGCGCCCGGCACGTTGAACACCAGCCGCCGGTTCTGGAACACGCCTTCCGACAGCAGCCGATAGCAGGAGCGCAGCGTGTGCAGCAGGATGATATTGTGCGCGCATTCGCAGATCGCGTGATGGAACTCGATGTCGATTTCCGCCTCGTCGTCGAAATTGGCGGTCCGGTGCGCCTCGTCCATGCGCGCCATGATGCGGTCGAGCAGCGCCAGATCGTCCGATGTGGCACGCCGCGCCGCATATTCCGCAACCACCGCCTCGATCTCACGGCGGTACTCCAGATAGTCGGTCACCGCCTTGCGATGCATCGAGATCAGGTCGGTCACCGGCTTGGTGAACAGCTGGCCGATGACATCGGCGACATGGGTGCCGCCGCCTGGCCGTGTCGTCAACAGCCCGCGCCCTTCCAAGCCTTTCAAGGCATCGCGCAGGATCGGCCGCGACACCTCGAACTGGCGCGCCAGCTCGCGCTCGCCCGGCAGCCGGTCGCCGGTGCGCAGCACGCCTTCGAGGATCAGGCTCTCGATCTGCTGCACCACCTCGTCGGCGGTGCGCGAATGCTCGATCCGGGAGAAAATGTCGCTCAAACGGGGTGCCTGGGGGTTGAACCGATGTCGCGCAAGATAAAGCCAGCGTCGCCAACTGGTCAAATTATTTATCCAATTCGCCGGGGCCGGGCCCGTTCACTGCCGCGGCTTCATATCAGCGTAAGCTAAACTGGCCGTTTGCGTCCTCTGGTGATTGCCTCTAGAGCAATTCCAGGAAAAGTGTGAAACGGTTTTCCGTCCGGAATTGCGCAGAATCAAAGAGATAGAGCGGTTCGGCGTTTCCGTGAACAAGAGAGACATCATCGCCAAAAAGGGCTCAGAGAAGCCCGGGGGACCAGCCGTGCCAGACGCCGACCCGTCCAACCTCGAATTCCAGCTGCGCGCCAAAGCCGTGGGCGGCAGCGTCATGGGCTTTCCGGCGCATGAAGGTCGGCCGGGCGCCCTCGGCGAGGTCCACGCCCGGCCGCATCCGCTGGTCGAAAAGCCGCGCGTGCTGGTGCAGCTTTCCTTCATGACCGAAGCTGGATCCGGCGTCGATCAGGCCGTGCTTTCCGAATTGTCGCGACGCCTCGGCATCGCCGCGCCCGACCCCAACGCCCGCCACCACGCGATGAAATGGGGCAAGGGCTCGCTGCGCTGGGAACGGCACACGGAGTTCTCGACCTACCTCTGGGAAGGACCGCTCGCCGAAAACGGCAGAGGGCAAGAAGACACACCCTTCGGCAACGGGTTTTCACCGCCGGGCACGGTGATTTCCGGCATCAGGCTGGAAATCCGCAAATGGACGCCGGCGAACGAAAAACTGATCGCCGGTTTCGACCCGACCAGCCTGTGCTATTCGCTGGTCGAGCGCGGCAACGCCGCCATCGTCACCGATTTCCGCCAGGATGGCGACGGCTTGACCCGTATGCTGGTGCTCGACCGCGGCCTGACCCCGGCGCGCACCGGGGCACTGTCACAGCGGCTGATCGACATCGAGACCTACCGCACGCTGGCCATGCTTGGGTTGCCGCTGGCGCTGACGCTGTCCGGTCGTGCCCGCCGCATCGAAGACAGGCTGGCTCAGACCACGCTGGAAATGAAGGTCGCCGAGACCCGCGACAGCCAGACGCTACTTGCCGACTTGACCGAACTGGCTGCCGAGCTGGAGGCGGATGCCGCCTCCAGCCTCTACCGCTTCGGTGCCAGCCGCGCCTATGACGGCATCGTGCGCGAACGGCTGGAGGCGCTCGACGAAGAGGCCGTGCCCGGCTATGACACCTGGGGCGGTTTTCTGCAGCGCCGCGTGGCGCCGGCGATGCGTACCTGCCGTTCGGTCGAGGAGCGTCAGGCCAACCTGTCGACGAAGCTCACCCGTGCCACCACGCTGCTGCGCACCTGGGTCGACGTCGAGGTCGAGAAGCAGAACCGCGATCTCTTGGCATCGATGAACAATCGTGCCCGCCTGCAATTGCGGCTGCAGCAGACGGTGGAGGGCCTCTCGGTCGCCGCCGTCTCCTACTATGTCGTCGGCCTTATCGGCTACGTCGCCAAGGGCGCCTCGATCTTCGGCCATGCCTTTGCGCCGGAAATGGTCACCGCCGCCTCGGTGCCGCTCGCCGTCGTGCTCGTCTGGTGGGGCGTGCGCCGCGTCCGCCGCATGCACTCCGAACCAGGCAAGCAGCCCGGCGAGTAGTGAAGGGCAGAGCGGCAGATTGCCGCTGCGGAAGGCTGTCCCGGCCATAGGCCTCCCATCCCGGCCAAAGCGGCATTTGCAACCGACTGCCGTCGCTGGTAAAAGATTTTTACCAGTCGGTCGAAGGAGGCTGTCGATGTCCGGTCTTGCGATGCCGAAACCAGACGACGCCACGCTGCGCCGGCGCGATGAGATCGTCGCCGATATGCGCATCATCGTGCCGGGCGAGGGCGTCGTCGACGCAGCCAATGCGATGCGCGCCTTCGAGAGCGACGGGCTCACCGCCTACTGGCAATTGCCGCTGGTCGTGGTGCTGCCGCAAACCGTGGCGCAGGTCTCGCGCGTGCTGAAATATTGCAGTGACCGCAATATCCGCGTCGTCCCACGCGGCTCCGGCACCTCGCTCTCCGGCGGGGCGCTGCCGCTGGAAGACGCGGTGCTGCTGGTCATGAGCCGCTTCAACCGCATCCTCGAGATCGATTTCCAGAACCGCATCGTCGTCGCTCAGCCCGGCGTCACCAATCTCGGCATCACCACCGCCGTCGAGCAGGAGGGCTTCTATTACGCCCCCGATCCATCCTCCCAGATCGCCTGCTCGATCGGCGGTAATGTCGCGGAGAATTCCGGCGGCGTGCACTGCCTAAAATACGGTCTCACCGCCAATAATGTGCTTGGTATCGAGATGGTGCTGATGAATGGCGAGGTGGTGCGCCTCGGCGGCAGCCATCTCGACGCGGAAGGCTACGACCTGCTCGGCGTGATGACCGGCTCCGAAGGACTGCTCGGCGTCGTCACCGAGGTCACCGTACGCATCCTGAAGAAGCCGGAGACGGCGCGTGCCCTGCTGATCGGCTTCCCGACCAGCGAGCAGGCCGGCCAATGCGTCGCCGACATCATCGGCGCCGGCATCATCCCGGGCGGCATGGAGATGATGGACCGTCCGGCCATCCACGCCGCGGAGGATTTCGTCCATGCCGGCTATCCCCGAGATGTCGAGGCGCTGCTGATCGTCGAACTGGACGGGCCGGGTGTCGAGGTCGATCACCTGATCGGCCTGGTCGAAGCCATCGCCTATAGGAACGGCTCGACCACATGCCGCATTTCGCAATCGGAGCAGGAGCGGCTGAGTTTCTGGGCCGGCCGCAAGGCGGCTTTCCCGGCGGTCGGCCGCATCTCGCCCGACTATTACTGCATGGACGGCACCATACCGCGCAAGGAACTGCCGCACGTGCTCGCCGGCATGCGCGAACTATCGGAGAAATACGGGCTCGGCGTCGCCAATGTCTTCCACGCAGGCGACGGCAATCTGCACCCGCTCATCCTCTACGACGCCAACGTGCCGGGCGAACTCGAGAAGGCGGAGAGTTTCGGCGCCGACATATTGCGGCTCTGCGTCAAGGTCGGCGGCGTGCTGACCGGCGAGCACGGGGTCGGCGTCGAGAAGCGCGACCTGATGCCCGAAATGTTCAACCAGATCGACCTCGACCAGCAGGTGCGGGTCAAATGCGCGTTCGACCCCAACCATCTGCTCAACCCGGGCAAGGTGTTTCCGCAGCTGAGGCGATGCGCCGAACTCGGGCGGATGCACGTGCATCGCGGGCAAGTGGCGTTTCCGGACATTCCGAGGTTTTGAGGGTATGTTGGCGCTTGGACACCCCCCTCTGTCCTGCCGGACATCTCCCCCGCAAGGGGGGAGATTGGCTGCTTCAACGTCCTGCTCGCCTTCAAGCGTTGATGGTTGGCGAAAGCCTAAGCGACATCCGATCTCCCCCCTTGCGGGGGAGATGTCCGGCAGGACAGAGGGGGGTGGGAAGGATCGCGGCCTCTCGTCATTTACGACTGGTGGTTCTGCCGCATGACCACCTTCACCCCGACCACATCAGCGGAAACCCACTCCACCGTCGCCTGGGCCGCAGCGGAAGACTCGCCGCTCGAGATCCTCGGCCATGGTTCCAAGCGCGGCATCGGCCGGCCGCAGCAGAGCGAGCGTACGCTCGATCTTTCCAAACTCTCCGGCGTCACGCTCTACGAGGCGGCCGAGCTGGTGCTGTCGGCGAAGGCCGGGACGCCGCTGGCCGAGATCGAAAGCCTGCTTGCCGAAAACGGCCAGCAACTGGCCTTCGAACCGATGGATTACGGCCCGCTGCTCGGCGGCGAGCCAGGACGAGGCACTATCGGCGGCGTGCTTGCCGCGAACCTTTCCGGGCCGCGCCGGCTGAAGGCCGGTGCTGCGCGCGACCACATTCTCGGCATATCTGCCGTTTCCGGGCGCGGCGAGGCCTTCAAGTCCGGCGGCCGCGTGGTCAAGAACGTCACTGGCTATGATCTGTCCAAGCTGATGGCCAACAGCTGGGGCACGCTGGCGGTGTTCACCGACGTCACCTTCAAGGTGCTGCCTGCCGCCGAGACCGAAGTCACGCTCGCCATTCGCGGCCTGCTCGACGATCACGCCGCCGCCGCCATGGCGCTGGCGCTCGGTTCCAGCGCGGAGGTGTCGAGCGCTGCCCATCTTCCCGAACGGGTCGCAGCTAGGGTCGCTGACGGCAGTCTCGGCAGCGATGCGGCGACGCTGCTGCGCATCGAGGGCTTCGGCCCGTCGGTCGCCTACCGCATTGCCGCGCTGAAAGACCTGCTGAAAGACGCTGGGCCGCTGCAGGAGATTTCCGGTTCGGTATCGTATTCGGTCTGGCGTGACATCCGCGACTGCGCGCCGTTCGCCGATGGCGGCGGAAGGCCTGTGTGGCGCGTCTCGATGGCGCCGTCACAGGGCCACCAGATGGTGCTGGCGCTGCGCATGCAGGCCGCGGTCGATGCCTTCTACGATTGGCAGGGCGGGCTGATCTGGCTGCGCATGCAGCAGGACGATCCCGAGGCCCGCCTGTTGCGCGGCCTCATCAGAAGACATGGTGGCGGCCATGCGACGCTGGTGCGCGCAACCCCCTCGCACCGCGCTGCCGTTCCCGTGTTCGAACCGCAAGCGCCGCAACTGGCAGCACTGTCGGCGCGGCTGAAGGCCGAATTCGACCCGAAGAATATCCTCAATCCCGGCCGTATGGCGCCGGGCGCAGGCTCTGCTACTCTCGCCGCGGCAACCGAGGGAGGAGCACAATGAGCGATCCAGGCCAAAACGGTACGTCACGCCAGACCGACCGCTGGCTAGAGCCCGGCCCGACCAACGCGCTGGTCATCTACATCCTCTATCTCGCCGGCCTAGCCATCGGCGTCAGCGGCATTGTCGGCATCGTCCTGGCCTATATCAACCGCGGCAAGGCCGGCGGCTTCGTCGAGAGCCATTACACATTCCTGATCCGCACCTTCTGGATCGGCCTGCTCTATGCACTGATCTCGGCGCTGCTGATGATCGTGGTCATCGGTGTCGTGCTGATTTTCGCCGTCGCCGTCTGGTTCATCGCCCGCTGCATTCTCGGCCTGCAGGCGCTGCAGCGCGGCGAAGCGGTCAAGAACCCCGAAAGCTGGTTTCTAGGATTATGAGCGTGATCCCCAAACGTGGGTACCGGTTTTGGGAAAAGATCATGCTCAAACGGTAAGGATTTGTTTACGTGCAGACCAATTTCTCAGCTGCCCAGCTCGCCGATCCGCATGTCGCGGAATCGGAGAAGATCCTGCGCAAATGCGTACATTGCGGCTTCTGCACCGCCACCTGCCCGACCTATGTGACGCTCGGCAACGAGCTGGATTCGCCGCGCGGCCGGATTTACCTGATCAAGGACATGCTGGAAAATGGCCGGCCGGCCGACAAGGAGATCGTCACCCATATCGACCGCTGCCTGTCCTGCCTCGCCTGCATGACCACCTGTCCGTCGGGCGTCAACTACATGCATCTGGTCGACCACGCCCGCGCCCACATCGAGGAGACCTACAAGCGTCCCCTGGCCGATCGTCTGACCCGCGCCATGCTGGCCTTCGTGCTGCCCTATCCCTCGCGTTTCCGCGCGGCGCTCAAGCTGGCGAAGCTCGGCCAGCCATTCGCCGGCCTGTTTGAAAAAATCCAGGCCTTGAGGCCTCTGGGCGCTATGCTCAAGCTCGCACCCGCGTCGGTCCCGGCAGTCTCGCCGATGGCCTCGCCGGGCGTCCATGCGGGGCAGGGCCCGAAGAAAAATGGCCGCGTCGCCATCCTCACCGGCTGCGCGCAATCCGTGCTCGATCCCGGCATCAACGACACGACGATCTCGCTGCTGACCAGGCTTGGTGTCGAGGTCGTCGTACCCGAAGGCGAGGGCTGCTGCGGGGCGCTGGTGCACCACATGGGACGCGAGGACGCTGCCCTGGCGTCGGCCAGGCGGAATGTCGACGCCTGGACGCGCGCCATCGAACAGGGTGGGCTCGATGCCATCGTCATCACCGCGTCAGGCTGTGGCACCACGATCAAGGATTACGGCTTCATGATGCGCCTCGATCCGGCCTATGCCGGCAAGGCGGCGCGAGTGTCGGCGCTGGCCAGGGACATCACGGAGTATCTGGCAAGCCTCGACCTGCCCGAGCCGGTGCGCAAGCCGGGCACCGTCGTCGCCTATCACTCCGCCTGCTCGATGCAGCACGGCCAGAAGATCACCCGCCAGCCGAAGGAGCTTCTGGCCCGTGCCGGCTTTGTCGTGCGCGAGCCGCGCGAGGGGCATTTGTGCTGCGGTTCGGCCGGCACCTACAACATCCTGCAGCCCGGGATTTCGGCGACGCTGCGCGACCGCAAGGTCAGGAATATCGAGGCGACCGGTGCTGACATCATCGCCACCGGCAATATTGGCTGCATCACCCAGATCGCCTCTGCCGCGAAGCTGCCGGTGGTCCATACGATAAAGCTGCTCGACTGGGCCTATGGCGGGCCGAAGCCCGAAGGCGTTCGCGAAGAGATGGCGGTTATCGCGGCCGAGTGATCCGCCAGTCGCCTACTCCGCCGCCAGTCTGTCCGCCGTGCCGTAGGTTGCCTGGTAGCGGGCGCGCTGGCGGCTGAGCGCCACCATCGTGTTGCGCAGCAGGATCGCCACGGTGATCGGGCCGACGCCACCAGGCACCGGCGTGATCCACGACGCGACATGCCTAACGCTCTCGGCATCGACGTCGCCGACGATGCGGCTCTCGCCGTCTGGCCCGATCTCCGAATTGATGCCGATATCGATGACGGCCGCACCCGGCTTGACCATATCGGCCTTGATCAGCCGCGGCTTGCCCACGGCGACGAACAGCGCGTCGGCGCGGCGTGCGTGTGCCGCCACCGAGCGCGTCATGTGATGGCAGACCGTCACCGTCGCGCCTTCGCTCATCAAAAGGAAAGCGATCGGCTTGCCGACGATCTCGGAATGGCCGACGACCACCACTTCGAGCCCCTTCAGGTCGAGGCCGGTTTCCTTGAGCAGTTCGACCGAGGCAGCCGCCGTGCAGGGCGCCAGATCGAGCTGGTTGTAGACGATGTTGCCGATCGAGGCCGGATGCATGCCTTCGACGTCCTTGAGCGGATGCACCGCCGCCTGCAGCGTCTTGATCGGGATGTGCACCGGCACCGGTCGCTGGATGATGATGCCGGTGACGCGCGGGTCGGCGTTGAGGCCGTGGATCGCCGCTTCGAGTTCGCCGGCGGTGATGTCGGCGCGAAAGCGCCTTTCCTCGAAGCCGATGCCGGCAAGCCCCGCCTTGGCGCGCTGGTTGCGGACATAGACGTCGACCGCCGCTGTGTCGCCGACGGTGATCGACACCAGCTTCGGCGGAAAGCCTTCGGCGGTGGCGATCGCCGCGTCCTCGCGCACGCCGGCGATGATGCGTTGGGCAACCGGGCCGCCTCGGAGATAGCGGCTGTCGTCGGAGAGGGTCATCGAGATAGGGCCTTTGTCTGAACTTTAGCCGCCACATAGCAAAGCAACCGCGAAAAGGCAGTGCGAAAAACGAACCGCCATGCCCGTCGCGCGACGTGCCGGCGAAATCTTCCCGTCAATTCTTGCTGGCGCTGGCGGAAACAAAAAGGGCAGCACGGCTTGCCGCGCTGCCCTTTCGTGACTGGCCGCATCCCCACACGGCCCGTCCCCCGTTATTCAATACTCCCGAGGCTTCTGAGCAGAATCATCGGTGAGGTCAACCGCAGATTACATCACTACAACCGTCGTGCCAACATTGACCCGCTCGTAAAGGTCGACCACGTCCTCGTTGCGCATGCGGATGCAGCCTGACGACACCGCGCCGCCGATCGTCCAGGGTTGGTTGGTGCCGTGGATGCGGTACTCGGTCGAGCCGAGATAGAGCGCGCGTGCGCCAAGCGGGTTTTCCATGCCGCCGGCGAGATAGGTCGGCAGATAACGGCCCTTGGCGGCCTCGCGGGCGATCATCACCGCCGGCGGCCGCCAGTCCGGCCAGACGCGCTTGTTGGTGATCTTGTGGGTGCCGGACCATTCGAAGCCCGGCTTGCCGGTGCCGACGCCATAACGCCGCGCCTTGCCGTTCTTCTCGACCAGATAGAGGAAATTCTCTCGCGTATCGATGACGATCGTGCCCGGCTTCTGCGGGCCGTCATAGGCGACTTCCTGCGGCAGATAGATCGGGTCGATCTGCGGCCGCATGATCATGCGCTTGGCCGGTGCCTGCACCGCTGCGGTGCGCAGCTGATCGGGTTCGGCCTGGCGCCGATAGCGCCGTTGCGGCTGCGCCTCTTGCCGGCTCTGCCGCACGATGCCCGGCGCATGGCCGAGCTGCAGCACCCAGGGCGCCGAAAGGTCGGGACTGACCACCACCGGCGGCCTCTCGGCATAGCGGTCGTTGGCATTGGCGGCGCCGGCGGCAAGCACGGCGGCGCCGCCGAACAGTGGGAACAAGAATGTCTTCATCGCAACGCACCTTGATCGTCGAACATGCCGGGGTGCAAAGCCTCCCCGATTTCGCCGACATTGAGCGCGAAGCGGCCACCGAAACATGAATCGGAATGCGTAAAATGCCGATCTGTCAGTAAAGCTTTTGGTGTGGTTACCGCCCGGTTCAGGAATCTGGTAAAGCCACGGTAAAGGCCGCGTCAAAACGCGTTAACGCCAAGACACGAACGGAATTCCGCCATGGACGAAAAGACAGGTCTGCTTGCCGGTCCCGACGGCGTCGCCCGCTGCTTCTGGCACGGCAACCTGCCGGATTATCTGCACTACCACGACCACGAATGGGGCCGGCCGGTCGCCGACGATCGCCGCCTGTTCGAGAAGATCTGCCTCGAGGGTTTCCAGTCGGGCCTGTCCTGGCTGACCATATTGCGCAAGCGCGACAATTTCCGCGAGGCCTTCGCCAGCTTCGATGTCGACAAGATCGCCGCCTTCACCGACGCCGATGTCGAGCGCCTGCTCGGCAATGCCGGCATCATCCGCCACCGCGGCAAGATCGTCTCGACCATCAACAACGCCAGATGCGCCCGCGAGCTCATCGACGAGGCCGGCTCGCTGGCCGCCTGGTTCTGGAAGTTCGAGCCCGGCCCCGACGAGCGGCCCGAGATCGTCGATCTCGCGCATCTGCGCGCCAATCCGACGACGGCCGTCTCGGTCCGCATTTCGAAAGAACTGAAGAAGCGCGGCTGGAGCTTTGTCGGTCCGACCACCGTCTACGCCTTCATGCAGGCGATGGGGCTGGTCAATGACCATCTCGAGGGCTGCGTCTGCCGCGAGCCGGTCGAGGCGGAGCGGAAAGCCTTCAAGCGGCCGAAATAGCGGCTCAGGCGCCGCCGGCGCCGGCGAGGAAAAACCCGGCGAGGATGGCCGCCAGCGCGGCGAACACCGGATAGATCACCAGCAGGCCGGTCATCAGCACGTCGCGTATGGTCGGCCCACTGGGCTGTTGCGCCGCGATCTCGAACGGTCCCGCGAATTGCTTCGTCGCCTTCGGCGCATGATTGTCGGACGGCCGCAGCCGGACCGAGGCGTCGCGTGCGCCGCTATCGATGATGTCGAACTTTTGTAGCGTGGCCATGGCCCCGAACCCGTTGTTTCGGCGCGCTTATCGGCCCGGATTGTGTCGGCACGATGCCGCGCGCATGGCGTAATTGTTTCAGCTTCTTTTTCTTGCCTTCTCCCACAAGGGGGAAGGAGAAGCGCAAACCCTTGCCGCTCCCGGCTGCATCGGTTAGGACACCGGCGCCGTGGAAATCGGTTATTTAACCGATCCCCGGAGCGCCACGAAACACCGAGTACCCATCCCATGGCCGACAAATCCGAAAAGATGAAAGCGCGGCTGCCGCGCGGCTTTGTCGACCGCGGCGCCGACGACCTGCGCGCCGTCGAGAAGATGATGGCGACGATCCGCTCGGTCTTCGAGCTCTACGGTTTCGAGCCGGTCGACCAGCCGCTCATCGAATACACCGATGCGCTTGGAAAGTTCCTGCCCGACCAGGACCGGCCGAACGAGGGCGTGTTCTCGTTCCAGGACGACGACGACCAGTGGCTGTCGCTGCGCTACGATTTGACCGCGCCGATGGCGCGCTTTGTCGCCGAGAATTTCGAGCGCCTGCCGAAACCCTATCGCAGCTATCGCTCCGGCTGGGTGTTTCGCAACGAAAAGCCCGGCCCCGGCCGCTTCCGCCAGTTCATGCAGTTCGATGCCGATACCGTGGGCACCCCGGGCGTTGCGGCCGATGCCGAGATGGCGATGATGATGGCGGACGTGATGGAGGCGCTCGGCATCAAGCGCGGCGACTACGTCATCCGTGTCAACAACCGAAAAGTGCTCGACGGCGTGCTGGAGGCGATCGGCCTCGGCGGTGACGAAAATGCCGGGCGCCGGTTGACGGTGCTGCGGGCGATCGACAAGCTGGACAAGCTCGGCGTCGAGGGCGTGCGCCTGCTTTTGGGCGCCGGGCGCAAGGACGAGAGCGGTGATTTCACCAAGGGCGCCGGGCTGGACAATACGCAAATCGACGTTGTCATCAGCTATTTCACAGTCATGGCGCAGCATGATCCCGAAAAAATTGTCCAGACACTGGGATCCATCAACCCCGGTGTCAGCAATCTTTTCGAGGAAAGGAAACTCGAACATCTGGGCATCACGAACGCCTCGTTTGTTGAGGGTCTTGCAGAGTTGGAGCAGATAAGAACCATGGTCGCACAAAGCGGCTACGGTGAGGATCGCATTCGCATCGACCCCTCCGTCGTGCGTGGCCTCGAATATTACACCGGCCCGGTCTACGAGGCCGAGCTGCTGGCCGAAATCCCCAATGAGGACGGCCAGATCGTGCGCTTCGGTTCGGTCGGCGGCGGCGGACGTTATGACGGTCTCGTCTCGCGCTTTCGTGGCGAGCCGGTGCCGGCGACGGGTTTTTCCATCGGCGTCTCACGCCTGATGACGGCGCTGAAGAACCTCGGCAAGCTCGATACTTCCGATGTCATCGCGCCGGTCGTCGTGCTCACCATGGACAAGGATACGGAAAGCCTCGGCCGCTACCAGAAGATGGTGGCCGAGCTGCGCGCCGCCGGCATCCGCTCGGAAATGTATCTCGGCGGCGCCGGCATGAAGGCGCAGCTGAAATACGCCGACCGCCGCGGCAGCCCCGTCGCTGTCATCCAGGGCGGCGACGAGCGCGCCAAGGGCGAGGTGCAGATCAAGGACCTGATCGAGGGCGCACGGATGTCGGCCGAGATCGCCGATAACGCCGAATGGCGCGCCGCACGGCCGGCGCAGGTGACGGTGGCGGAGAGTGAGCTGGTTGCCGAAGTGAAGAAGATACTTGCGGCGCAGGCGGCTGACCGCGCGAAGGGTGGCGCGTGAACACCCCCCTCTGGCCTGCCGGCCATCTCCCCCGCAAGGGGGGAGATTGGATGTCGCGCCTGCTTTCGCCAATCTCCGGCGTTGGAGAAAAGGTGCCGGGGCCCAAGCTGCCGATCTCCCCCCTTGCGGGGGAGATGTCCGGCAGGACAGAGGGGGGTGCCTCGCGCCCAACCGATCAATGACCTCCCGCTACCCCGCCATCGCATCCGACATCGCGACGCTCTTCGCCGCGCGCAACACCCATGCGGTCGAAGTCGCCGTGCTGCAGCCGGCCGACCCGTTCCTCGACATGGCCGGCGAGGATTTGCGCCGCCGCATCTTTCTCACCGAAAGCGAGACCGGGCAGACGCTTTGCCTGCGGCCGGAATTCACGATTCCGGTCTGCCTCGACCACATTGCCAGCCAGGCCGGCACGCCGCGCCGCTATTCCTATCTCGGCGAGGTGTTTCGCCAGCGCCGCGAGGGCGGCAACGAATTCTTCCAGGCCGGTATCGAGGACCTCGGCGACCGCGACACGGCCGCCGCCGACGCCCGCTCGCTGGCCGATGCGCATGCGCTGCTCTCGTTGGTGCTGCCCGGCCGCGAGCTGGTGGTCACGCTCGGCGACCAGACCATTTTCGAGGCGGTGCTGGCAGCGCTTGGCCTGCCGCGCGGCTGGCGCATGCGGCTGGCGCGCGCCTTCGGCTCGGCGGCGATGCTGGAGGCAGCCCTTGCCGACCTCGCCAATCCGCCGCGCAACAGCCAGCTCGCCGGCGCGGTCGCCGCCCTTGTCCTTGATGGCGATCTGGACGCTCTTTCGGCGCATATCGCCGGCGGCATGGAAGAGGCCGGCCTGTCGGCAACGGCCGGGCGTTCGCCCTCCGAAATCGCGCGGCGCCTGGTCGAGAAGGCCGAATTGCGCAGCGTGCGGCTGTCGAACGAGGCATTTGCGGCGCTGAAGGGGTTTCTGGCTATCGACGTGCCGCTCGACAGCGCCGCCGGGGCGCTCGAAAGCTTTGCCGCCGATGCCGGCCTTTCGCTGGGCGTCGCGCTGGACAATTTTGCCGCCCGCGCGGCGGCGATCGCAAGCCTTGGCCTGCCCATGTCTGAAATCCGCTACGACGCTGCCTTCGGCCGCCCGCTCGATTACTACACCGGCCTGGTCTTCGAGATCGCGGCGCAGGATGGCGACCGGCCGCTCGCCGGTGGTGGCCGCTACGACCGGCTGCTGACGCTGCTCGGCGCAAAAACGCCGATCCCCGGCGTCGGTTTTTCCGTCTGGCTCGACCGCATCGAGGCGCTGCGGGAGAAGGCGCCATGATCACGCTGGCGCTGCCGTCGAAGGGCCGGCTCAAGGAGCAGGCGCTGGAGGTGCTGGCCAAGGCCGGGCTTGCCGTCAGCCTGCCCGGCGATGAGCGCAAATACCGCGCCCGTATCGATGGCATGGACGGCGTCGAAATAGCGTTCCTGTCGGCCTCCGAGATCGCGGGCGAAATCGGCCAGGGCTCGGTCGATCTCGGCATCACCGGCGAGGATCTGCTGCGCGAAAACCTTGCCGCTTGCGAGGCGCGCGCCGAAATCATCGCCCGCCTCGGTTTCGGCAATGCCGATGTCGTCGTCGCCGTGCCCGACATCTGGCTCGATGTCGACACGATGGCCGATCTCGACGACGTCGCCGCCGAGTTCCGCCAGCGCCATGGCCGGCGGCTCAGGATCGCCACCAAATACTGGCGCCTGACCCAGCAGTTCTTTTCGCAAAAGCACGGCATCCAGGTCTATCGCATCGTCGAAAGCCTGGGCGCCACCGAAGGCGCGCCGGCGGCCGGATTGGCCGATATCGTCGTCGACATCACCACGTCAGGCTCGACACTGCGCGCCAACCATCTCAAAGTGCTGGCCGATGGCGTGATCCTGCGCTCGCAGGCCTGTCTCGTGGCGTCGAGGAAGGCGCGCGCGGCGGCGGACGAGGCGATCTTGCGCGATATTGCGGCCAGGATGGCGTTGGTGAACTCGGGTTGACGATTGCGGAGCAGGCGCCGTCGGCCAAGATGCCAATCTCCCTCCTTGCGGGGGAGATGGCCGGCAGGCCAGAGGGGGGTGCTGTCCCGCCGACCTGTCAGCCAATCGGAGCCTCATCCGTTCCCGGTTGGGGGTGCTGAAGTCGAACTTGGCGATCCTTCACACCCCCCTCTGCCCTGCCGGGCATCTCCCCCGCAAGGGGGGAGATCGGATATCGCCTCGGCTTTCGCCAAGCCGCTGACGCCAAGCCGAAGCGATTTCCCTAAAGCACAGCAATTTTGTTCTTGCTTTGTGCCGGCAGCTATGCTACTAATCTCGCTATGGTGCCAATTGGCCCAGAAGACCCGCCCGCCGAGGCGGGTTTTTTGTTTTCGGCCCTGACAGGCGAGTTCCAGCGCAAGCCCCACCATCGACGGGATTTCCACCACCCCGCGGGGCTGATAGGCTCGGCTGGTCTGCGGAGGACACGGCGATGCCGATCAATCTCGACGAGTTGAAGAATGCCACCAGCCTGCGCGGCAAGCGCGATGGCGGCTCGTTCATTGCGCCGGTCGACGGCACGGCGCATGTCTCGGGCGAGCGCAGCGTGCCGCTGCTCAACCTGACGATCCCGGCGCTGTTTGCCGATACGGTCAGCAAATACGGCACGCTCGATGCCGCTGTCTTCGTCGAGCAGGACAAGCGCTTTACCTGGGAAGAGCTGTCGGAGACCGTCGATGCGCTCGCCGCCGGCTTCCTGGCGCTCGGCCTCGAGAAAGGCGATCGCGTCGGCATCTGGTCGCCGAACCGCTGGGAATGGCTGGTGACGCAATTCGCCACCGCCCGCATCGGCCTGATCCTGGTCAACATCAACCCGGCCTACCGGCTGGTCGAACTGGAATATGCCTTGAACAAGGTCGCTTGCCGAGCGCTCGTCACCGCCGCCAAGTTCAGGAGCTCCGACTATCTCGGCATGATCGAAACGCTGGCGCCGGAGATCGCCACGGCCACCCCCGGCAAGCTCGACGCCAGCAAGCTGCCGGCGTTGAAGATCGTCATCCGCATGGACGAGGAGAGTTCGCCGGGCATGTTCAATTTCGCCGACGTGCTGGCGATGGCCGGGCGCGACGAACATGACAAGCTCGACCGCATCTCCGACGGGCTGAAACCGGGCGATGCCATCAACATCCAGTTCACCTCAGGCACGACCGGCGCGCCGAAAGGCGCGACGCTGACCCACAACAACATCGTCAACAACGGCAATTTCGTCACCGCGGCGATCCGGCTTACCGTCGACGACCTGCTGTGCATCCCGGTGCCTCTCTACCACTGCTTCGGCATGTCGATGGGCACGATGGGCTGCGTCACCAAGGGCGCGACCATGGTTTTCCCGAGCGAGGGGTTCGATGCCGGCGCCACGCTGAAGGCGGTGGCAACGGAACGCTGCACCGCGCTTTACGGCGTGCCGACAATGTTCGTCGGCCTGCTCGACCACCCGGATTTCGCCTCCTTCGATCTCACCAGCCTGCGCACCGGCATCATGGCCGGCTCGCCATGCCCGATCGAGGTGATGAAGAAGGTGGTATCGCTGATGCACATGGCCGAGGTGACCATTGCCTACGGCATGACCGAGACCAGCCCGGTGTCGTTCCAGAGCAGCGTCGACGACCCCCTGGAAAAGCGCGTCTCGACCGTCGGCCGCGTCCATCCGCATGTCGAGGTCAAGGCCATCGACGCCGAAGGCGCTACCGTCGCGGTCGGCGCGCCGGGCGAGCTCTGCACGCGCGGCTATTCGGTGATGAAGGGCTATTGGGATGACGAGCAGAAGACCCGCGAGGCCATCGACGCAGAGGGCTGGATGCACACCGGCGACCTCGCCACCATCGACGCCGAGGGCTATTGCAACATCGTCGGCCGGGTCAAGGACATGGTCATCCGCGCGGCGAGAACGTCTATCCGCGCGAGGTCGAGGAGTTCCTCTATCGCCACCCCAAGGTCAAGGAGGTGCAGGTGTTCGGCATACCCGACCCGAAATATGGCGAGGAGCTGTGCGCCTGGATCGTGCTGAAGCCCGGCCAGATCACCACCGAGCAGGAGATCAAGGCCTTCTGCGCCGGCCAGATCGCCCATTTCAAGATCCCGCGCTACATCCGCTTCCGCACCGAATTGCCGATGACGGTGACCGGCAAGCCGCAGAAATTCCTGATGCGCCAGGCGATGATCGACGAACTGGGATTGGTGACGCAGAAGACGGCTTGAGAAGGCTTGCGTCTACGCGTGACGGAGGCGTTGTTTGGACAACATATTGAGGGGGGTGTTCCATGCGGATTGGGTTAGGGGTGCTTTTCTTGGCAACGCAGCTGGCAGCCACCGCGGCGCTGGCGCAGACGGCGGCCGAGCGTGAGGCCTGCCAGGCAGATTACCAGAGATTGTGCAAAGGCGTGCTGCCGGGCGGTGGCCGCGTCGTCAAATGCCTGGCCGGTCACATGAGCGAGCTGACGCCCGAATGCACGAAGGTCGTCAAGGCCAACACGCCCGGCTAGCGTGTGAGCTTGCCTGCGGATGACATGATGTTTCGGACCAGGGGACAGGCGAGGTGTGCGGGGGCAGGAGGATTCTTGCGAAGAGGACCCCCACCCCTGACCCTCCCCACAAGGGGGAGGGGGACTTTCGGTGGCGCCGACCTTTGCAAATTGCCTGCGTTTCGTCGCCAAAAGGAAAGCAAGGGCGCGCGGCAGCGTTCCCTCCCCCTTGTGGGGAGGGTTAGGGTGGGGGTCCATTTTCGCAAGACTCCAAATGCGATTGCCCTTCCCCTTGAAGGGTGGGGTACGCTGCGATTGAGCTCGTCATGACCTGTCATATGCGATTCCTCTGGATGGTCGCGGTGCGCAACAGTGGTTGCAAATCGCCCTTCCACGGGATTCGCGGGAAGGCAAAACGGTGACAATGAGTGGTTTCGCAAGATCGGCGATTTCCTACGGCATGCCGTTGGCCGCGCTGGCGATGGCTGTCGCGGTCAGGGTCAGCGGGGTGTCGGTGGACGAAGGGTCGCTGGGCACCAGGATATTTATCGGCGCGCTGTCGAGCGCGATCATGTTCATCACCATTTTCGTGGTGCTCGACCACGCCGAGGCGGTGGCCCGGCGGGTAGGCGAGCCGTACGGCACGTTGGTGCTGACCATCGCCGTGACGGCAATCGAAGTGTCGATCATCGTTTCCATCATGCTGCACGGCGCGAACAACCCGACGCTTGCACGCGAATCCGTGTTCTCGACGGTGATGATCACCTCCACCGGTGTTGTCGGCATGTGCCTGACGTTTGGCGGCTGGCGCCATCGCAAGCAGGCAATCGTGCGCCAAGGCACAAGCGCCTATCTGGCGGTTCTGGTCGCGCTGAGCGTCATGACGCTCATTCTGCCGACCTACACGCGAACCACCGATCCCGGCACGTTCTCGGCGGCGCAGCTTGGCTTCGTCAGCGTGCTGTCAGTGCTGCTGTATGCCGGTTTTCTGTTCGCGCAGACTGTCCGCCACCGCGACGATTTCATCGACGCACAAGCACACGGCGCCACAGTGCGAACCGACGCTCACGAAAGCCTCGCCGCCGGCGCTATTCTCCTGCTGATCGGGCTGATCGGCATTGTCATGCTGGCCGAGCAAGTCGCGGCAAGCGTCGAAGATGCGCTCATTGCCTATGAGGTGCCGCAGGCCGACGCCATTGTCGGCGCGATGATCGCCGGGCTGGTGTTGATGCCGGAGGCGATTTCGGCGGTCCGTGCCGCACTCAGCAACGAACTGCAGCGCGGCCTGAACGTCGCCATGGGTTCGGCCTGCGCGACGATCGGCCTGACAATACCGGGCATAGCCGCCGCCAGCCTGCTCACCGGAAGAGGGCTGACCCTGGGGCTGCCGGCGACCGACACGGTGCTTTTGGTCCTGGCGCTTTTCATCTGCAATGTGAGCTTTAGCACGGAGAGAACGACGTTCCTGACCGGGCTGGTGCACCTTGTGGTGTTTTTTACCTGGGTGTTTTTGATATTTGTGCCGTGAGGGGTGGGAGGCGCAGATGGGCTAGACTAGTTTAGAAGCTCGAAGGCGAGGTCGCCCGAAATGCCGCCGAGCCGAGATGGGATAGCGGCGATCATGAAGGTCAGCGTGCCCTCACCTCCGGCGCCACCGCCGAAGAACGCCGCCTTGTAGATGGCGAAGCGGATCGTCCCTCTGTCGACGTGCAGCCCCGTCAATCAGGCTTGGTGCTATATTATTGCAGTGACCCTGCCCGACGCATCGAGGCGACAACTGACTTGCGCCTGCCGGACTTCGATGCCGTCTTCTCTTGCGTAGTCTATTCGCACCTCGATCGGCGCCGTGATTGCACCCCGACGTTGATGCAAGGCGCCTGCGCTTACCGCGTGGACACGGACGGCGCCCAGCGGCGTTGCAGCGGCCATGATCGCCGCGCGGCAGGTTCGCACGACCGCAATCGGCGTACCGGGTTTCGGTGTCAGTGGCCCCAGAGATCCAAACGGATACCCCTTGGTGGAGTCACCCTCACCGGCTTTGGAAGGCCTGAGGACGGGTGGCAGGACGATGGATTGCCTGGCCGTCTTGGCAGAGGCAGGGGCCGTCGCTGCAGTCGAACTGTCGGGTGCGGTAGCCGCCTCGTTTTCGGCGGACGGATCGTCGCCCACACTGGCACTTGTGCTTGTGTCACCAACGTTGCCGCCGGCACCAACGCCTGCGTCGACTGACCCGTCATCTGCACCGACCGAAGTTCCAACATTTGCTCCGCCTACGCCGTCGACGCTCGTGCCCGCCCCGACAGATACGCCTTGCGAACCGGCGCTCACTCCAGCACCGACTCCGACACCGCCGGCGCTACCGCCCACGCCTGCTTCAAGTGCCGAGGCAGGCCCAATTGTAGTCCCGATCACCAACGCAGCTGCGACATACTTGTTCATAGTCGTCTCCCCTGCGGCTTTCGCTCACTAGTCTTCACTCGCGCGGCTCGAGCTTTTTGATGGCCGTGTTGGAAGCAATGCTGCGGGAAGAGGTATGGTTGCCAGCAGAGCAGTTTGCGGCGACTTTTGGACCTTCACTCTCTGTTTTTCCGGCAAGCCCGGTTTACGGGCTGGTTTGGCGCCCGAACGCGATAACCTACTTGCAAGTGCACTCGCGGGGGTACGTGTTTTCGGCGCGCGCTCCACAGCCGCAGTCCGACGCTTACCCTTGACAGTATCAATTGCCTCACGCGCCGCACTGAGGCTGCGGGCCAGGCCGATAGCCCTTTCACGCTCTTGGTCGAGCGCCGCACTCAATGCTACCGAATTCTGCTTTAAAGCATCGCGCTCCTGGCGAACAATATCGAGGTCACGTACAGCTGAATCTGCTCGTTCGCGTCCCCGTTCGAGTCTTTCTCGAACCTGCTTTAGAGCGGCCTCGGCCACCTGTCGGTCCCTTATGGCGGTGGCCTGCTCGACGGCTGCCAGATTTGCGCCTGTCTTAAGAGCATCGATAGTTTGGCGAGCCGTGGCAAGTTCTTGTTCCAGGAACTCAACCTTGTGCCGCTCGTCATCAAGCGCTCGCTTCGCAGCAAGCTGGGAGGCTTCCATAGAGGGGTGCGCGCCAAGCGCGGCAGCCTTCTCGCTGTTCCAGAGACTGGCTTCAGCCCTGTAGCTTTCGATAACGCGCTGCGCCGTCTCCAGATCGAGCGCGAGCGCTTCGTCTGTTCGCTGCTGCTCTTTTAGGGCTTGTGCTTGCTGAGCCACCGTGTCTGCCAGCACGTGTGCTTGGGCGCTTAGCTCACGTATGCTGCGCTGCATGACGAGTAGCTCCGCTCGTGCTGCGGCCAATTCGCGGCGTAAAGCCACTTCATGCTCGCCCAGGCGCGTTTGCGCACCCTCCTTGAGTGCCTGTGTTTCGCTGAGCACCAGCTCTCTAGATAGACAGGATCCGAGCGCGCTCGGTTGTGGCTTGCACGGTTCTTTGTCGACCTTGGTATGTTCGGAAACCACGACCGACGAGCTGTCGTTAGCTATGGCAACCGCTGGCGCTTCGGGCGCCAACTGACCATTTGCCGGAGATGCCAACAGTAGAACGAGGCATAACGGAATGAGGGACGGCGCGCCGTTACGCCCCCTGCCGCTTATCTGGTGAGGTAAAATCAAGGGCCGTCGTTTAATAAAGGTGAAGTCAGAGCGGAGACATTTTGACCTGGTACTCTGCACATGATTCATCACTGAACCTCACCGATCGCAGCCCTCACCGCTATTGTATTCTCCACTTACTGCACGCCGCGGCGCCGTGGATGCCGCACCAAAAAGATCAATGCTAGTGAAGCACCCTCGGCAACGCCAAAGCACGGAATTGCGCGCAAAGGCTGTTTCCTAATTTCCTTAGTTGTCATCATTCGAACAAACGGAACTTTCGGCTTTTTGGGATGACCATCTTCTCTACCCAACGGCTGTGATGCGGCGCAAAGCAGCCATTCAGGCTGCGAAGGTCGACTTCGGGTCACACCAGACTTTCCGTTTCACGGTACGGCGCATCTCGCCCTCCAATGCCGCCGCCTCCGACCGACGAATATTTGTTGCCAGTTCCACACCTCGTCGTGCTGGATCTTGTCGCGACGCCAAGCACCGTCCATGACTGCCGCACCGTTCGCAGATCTCTGCCGCCAGCGGAACCGACCGCCATCCAACCGGTTAATCGGCATGAAGCTTCCACCAACCCCAAGGGCCCACCATGAGCATTCTGCAAACCACGAAGAAAGCCGTCGAGCAGGTCACTGGTATCGCCAGACCGGACAGGCGAGAGGTTGCCGACCTCCTGAGGCCGCGCAAACCAAACGCGTTTCGGTTCAGCGATGATGGCCTGGTGCCCAACCATCCGTTCTGGCCGCTTGTCGTCTATCGCGGCGCTGTGAAGCTGCCCGAAGACTTCGATCCGGCGGCCGTCATGGAGGCGCTTTTCGAAGCAAATGGCTGGGGCGATAGCTGGCGCAACGGCATCTACGGTTACGTCCACTACCATTCGCGCATCCACGAGGTGCTGGGCGTTGCGCGCGGCACGGCCAAGGTCCGCTTTGGCGGCAGCAAGGGGCGAACGCTGTCGCTGAAGGCCGGCGACGTCGCGGTGCTTCCGGCCGGCACCGGGCACCAGCGTCTTTCCGCATCCGACGATTTTCTGGTCGTCGGCGCCTATCCTCCATCCGGCACCTATGACCTGTGTACGACCGCTGCCGATCATGACAGGGCGGTCGTCACGATCCCCAGGGTCGGCCGGCCGCGCAAGGACCCTGTCTACGGAAGCAAAGGCCCGTTGCTCGCAGCCTGGGAAAAAGGTTGAAGTCGTCCCTTTCGAAGGGGGCCTGCGGGTCCGCTTCGGGCTAACCGGATCCAACATCCGCCGCTCTACGCCGCCAGCACCGCCGCATCCAGCCCGCGGATGATCTTGGCCAGTTCGACGCATTCGTCGTGGCGCACCTTGTTGCGCCGCCAAGCAAGGCAGATCGTGCGCTGCGGCATCGGCTCCTGGAACGGCACGATCTTCAGGTCGCGCATGGCGCTCGCCGGCCCTGCCGCCATTTCCGGGATGAGCGTGACGCCGAGCCCGTGCGCCACCATCTGTAAGAGCGTCGTCAGGCTGGTCGCGCCGTAGCTTGCCATCGCCACCGGCCGCACGCTGCCGCAGACGGCGAGCGCCTGTTCGCGCAGGCAATGGCCTTCCTCCAGCAGCATCAGCCTTTCCAGCGCGGGGCTTTCCGGCGGCACCGGCGGTGAGGCGAAGGCGGGGTCGCCGGCCGGCACGGCAAGGAAGAACCGGTCCGAGAAAAGTTCTTCGGTGACCAGGCCCGGGTAATCGATGGGCAGTGCCGCGACGAAGGCGTCGAGCTTTCCCGAGCTGGTGTCGTCGACCAGCGACGCGGTAACCGCCTCGCGCAGTTCCAGCTGTAAGGCCGGGAAATGCCGTTTCAGCTCCGGCAGCACATGCGGCAGCAGATAGGGCGCCACCGTCGGGATGATGCCGAGCCGGAAGCGGCCTTCCAGCGCCGGGCGGCCGCGCCGGGCCGTCGCCTCGATGTCGCGGACGTCGGCAAGGATGCGCTCGATGCGCGGCAGCAAGCCCTGCGCCTCGTCCGTCATCCGCACCGCCTTGCCGCCGCGCTCGAACAGACGACAATTGAGCCGCAGCTCCATCTCGGCGATCTGCGAAGACAGCGCCGGCTGGCTGACGCCAGCGAGCTTGGCGGCGCGGCCGAAATGCAGCGTCTGCGCCAGCGCCTCGAAATAATGCATCTGCCGGACGGTCAAACCGATCATAAGAAAAACCTATCAGAATAAACAGCAAAGGCAATTTGTGTTTATCGGCCGGGCAGGCTAGTCTGGAACCATTCCAGGATGGCGCGGCTCGCTGGCCCTGCCCGGAAAATCAACAAAATCCCGGAAAATCAACAAATCGGAGGCAAAGATGGACGCGAAAACCGACGACAACAGCGCCGGCAAATGCCCGGTCCCACATGGATCGGCAAGGAGGAGCAACCGTGACTGGTGGCCAAACCAGCTCGACCTTGGCGTCCTCCACCAGCAGTCCAGCCTCTCGGATCCGATGGACGAGGACTTCGACTACGCCAAGGAATTCAAGAGCCTCGATCTCGATGCGGTGATCGGGGATCTGCACCAGGTGATGACCGATTCGCAGGATTGGTGGCCGGCCGATTTCGGCCATTACGGCCCGCTCTTCATCCGCATGGCCTGGCACAGCGCCGGCACCTATCGCATCGGCGACGGCCGTGGCGGCGCCGGCGCCGGTCAGCAGCGTTTCGCGCCGCTCAACAGCTGGCCGGACAACGCCAATCTCGACAAGGCGCGCCGGCTGCTGTGGCCGGTCAAGCAGAAATACGGCAGGAAGATCTCCTGGGCCGACCTGTTGATCCTCACCGGCAACGTCGCGCTGGAATCGATGGGCTTCAAGACCTTCGGCTTCGCCGGCGGCCGCGCCGATGTCTGGGAGCCCGAGCAGGACGTGGACTGGGGATCGGAAACCAAGTGGCTCGCCGACGAGCGCTATTCCGGCGACCGCGAACTTCACGGCCATCTCGGCGCCGTGCAGATGGGGCTGATCTACGTCAACCCGGAAGGGCCGAACGGCACGCCCGATCCATTGGCCGCGGCGCGCGACATCCGCGAAACCTTCGCTCGCATGGCCATGAACGATGAGGAAACCGTGGCGCTCATCGCCGGCGGTCACACCTTCGGCAAGACCCACGGCGCCGGTGATGCATCGCTGGTCGGCCCGGAGCCGGAAGGCGCCGGCATCGAGGCGCAGGGCCTCGGCTGGTCGAGCAAGCACGCTACCGGCATTGCCGGCGACGCCATCACCTCGGGCCTCGAGGTGACCTGGACCACGACGCCGACCAAATGGAGCAACAACTTCTTCGACAATCTGTTCAACTACGAATGGCAGCTGACCAAGAGCCCGGCCGGCGCCCATCAGTGGACCCCGAAGGGCGGCGCCGGTGCAGGCACTGTGCCGGACGCGCACGATCCGTCGAAGCGTCGCGCCCCGGCGATGCTGACCACCGATCTCGCTTTGCGCGTCGACCCGGGCTATGAGAAGATCTCGCGGCGCTTCCATCAGAATCCTGATCAGTTCGCCGATGCCTTCGCCCGCGCCTGGTTCAAGCTGACCCATCGCGACATGGGTCCGGCCGTCCGCTATCTTGGCCCGCTCGTGCCGAAGGAAGAGCTGATCTGGCAGGATCCGATACCGGCAGTCGACCACGAACTGGTCAGCGAGCAGGATATCGCCTCGCTGAAGGCGAAGATCCTGGCCTCCGGCCTGTCCGTCTCAGAACTGGTCTCGACCGCCTGGGCCTCGGCCTCGACTTTCCGCGGCTCCGACAAGCGTGGCGGCGCCAATGGCGCACGCATCCGCCTGGCGCCGCAGAAGGATTGGGAGGTCAACCAGCCGGCGCAACTGGCCAAGGTGCTCGAAAAGCTCGAAGGCATCCAGAGCGAGTTCAACGCAGCGCAGTTCGGCGGCAAGAAGATCTCGCTTGCCGACCTCATCGTTCTCGGCGGCGTGGCCGCGGTCGAGAAGGCGGCGAAAGACGGCGGCCATGACGTGGGGGTGCCGTTCACGCCAGGCCGCATGGACGCCTCGCAGGAACAGACGGATGTCCAGTCCTTCGCCGCGCTCGAGCCGAAAATCGATGGCTTCCGCAATTATGTCAGGGGCAAGCCGCCGATGTCGGTCGAAGCGATGCTGGTCGACCGGGCGCAGCTGCTGACCTTGACGGCGCCGGAGATGACGGTGCTCGTTGGCGGGTTGCGGGTGCTCGGCGCCAACACCGGTCAGTCGAAGCACGGGGTGTTCACCGACAGGCCGGGCACGTTGACCAACGATTTCTTCGTCAACCTGCTCTCCATGAACACTGTCTGGGATCCGGCGGCCGGCTCCGATGAAGTCTACGAAGCGCGCGACCGCAAGACCAGGGCGGTCAAGTGGACCGGCACCCGCGCGGACCTGATCTTCGGCTCGCATGCGCAGCTGCGGGCGCTGGCCGAGGTCTACGGGTCGGCGGACGCCGGGCAGAAGTTCGTCAGGGATTTCGTCGCCGCGTGGACCAAGGTGATGAACGCCGACCGTTTTGACCTGGCGGCCTGATCCGGGCATACGAATTTCTCGACGCAACAAAAAAAGGCGCGGGCCTCGACCCGCGCCTTTGTTCGTTGGGCTTCCGAAAAGTCAGTCCTTCTCGAAGATACCGGCCTTGGCAACCACGCCGGCAATGGCGCCGCCGATCAGCGGCGCGACGATGAACAGCCACAGCTGGCCGATCGCCGCAGTTCCCGAAAACAGCGCCGGTCCGATCGAACGGGCCGGGTTGAGCGATGTGCCGGTCACCGGGATGATGGCGAAGTGCAGGCCGGCCAGCGTCAGGCCGATTACGAGGCCGGCGAACGCCGTGGTGTGCTTGGCGTTGGTGACGCCGAGGATCACCGTGACGAAGGTGAAAGTGCCGATCAGCTCCCACAGCAAGGCCGAGCTGACGCCCCATTTCGTCACATCCCAGCCATTGGCGCCGAAGCCGCCGGTGTGGCCGCCCACCTGTCCGGAGACGATGATCCACAGTGCCAGCGACGCGATGATGGCGCCGATGACCTGCGCGATCCAATAGGGAATGACATCCCTGGCCGGCATCCGCCCGGCGAGGAATACACCGAGCGTCACCGCCGGATTGAGGTGCGCGCCCGAAATCGGGCCGATCGCATAGGCCGCCGCGATCAGGCCGATGCCGAACGCCAGACCGATACCTTCCTGGCCAAGCGGCAGCGCGCCGCCGAAGCCGCCCGTCACCACCGAAGCCGTGCCGATGAACACCAATAGGAACGTGCCTAGAACTTCCGCCAGATAAGTCTTCATTGCCCTCTCCTCGTATCGACCCGCGGCTCCGCCTTTTCTGCGACGCGAATCACCGCGCAAAGAGTATTCGCAACCGGAAAACTTGGAAAGCAGAGCAGTTTCGCAAGCCGCTATGCTTGTGAGCGCCAGACATGCACATTAGAGACTTGTAATATATTAATGAATTGTTTGGTTACGCATGCCGGCGCCCGCTTGGTGGCGGCGGCTCGCGATGCACCAACCCACCCTCGTCACCCCTTGCATGGATTGTCTCGCCGTCGGGGAAACAGAACTGTTTCAATCAGGACACGAAAAGCTCTAAGAGCAGGGCCGGATTTTGTTTTGCTGAGTAATGGAAGACGACAATGAGACTGGGCGGGCGGCTGGCGGCAGCCATTGAAGTGCTTGACGACATTGGCCGGCGCCACCGGCCGGTGGCTGATGCGCTGAAGGACTGGGGCCTGTCGCACCGCTTCGCCGGTGGCGGCGACCGCGCCGCGATCGGCAACATCGTCTATGACGCGCTGCGCCGCAAGCGCTCGGCCGGCTGGCTGCTCGGCGAGGACACGCCGCGCGCCATCGGCTTCGGCGCGCTGCTGCTCGAATGGGGCCAGACGGCGCAGTCGCTGAACGAGGCGCTCGAGGGCGACAAGTTCGCGCCGCCGCTGCTTACCGCCGACGAACTGACAACGCTCGGCGGTCGCCGGCTCGCCGATGCGCCGCCGGCTATCAGGGCAGATATCCCCGACTGGTGCATGCCGCTGTTCGAGCGCGCGTTCGGCACGGCCTGGGTGGAAGAGGGTGCCGCGCTGGCGACACGCCCGCCGCTCGACCTCAGGGTCAATACGCTCAAGGCCGATCGCGGCAAGGTGCTGGCCGAGTTGGCGGAGACCGGCGCCAAGCCTGCGCGGATCGCGCCGCACGGCATCCGCATCCCGCCGATCGAAGGCGACGGCAGGCACCCGAACGTGCAGGCCGAGCCGGCCTTCCAGAAAGGCTGGTTCGAGGTTCAGGACGAGGGTTCGCAGATTGCGGCCGAACTGGCCGGCGCCGAACCTGGAATGCAGGTGCTCGATTTTTGCGCCGGCGCCGGCGGCAAGACGCTGGCGCTGTCCGCGGCGATGGACAATCGCGGCCAGATCTTCGCTCACGACGCCGAGAAGGCCAGGCTGGCGCCGATCTTCGACCGCATCCGCCGCTCGGAAAACCGCAATGTGCAGATCGTCACCAGGCCGGCCGAACTCGCGCCGCTCGGCAGGCATATGGACATCGTCCTGATCGATGCGCCCTGCACCGGCAGCGGCACGTGGCGGCGCCGGCCGGATGCCAAATGGCGGCTGACACAGAGGCAGCTCGACGCGCGCAAGGGCGAGCAGGAGACGATACTCGATGCCGCCAGCGACTTCGTCAAACCCGGCGGCCTGCTGGTCTACATCACCTGTTCGGTGTTCGACGAGGAAAATGGCGACCAGGTTTCGGCGTTCCGGGACCGCCATCCCGGTTTTGTCCCTGTCGATCACCGCCAGCTTTGGGACAGCCGTTTTGCGGGCCACGAAGCGGCCATGCGGATAGGCGCTGCGGGCGGCATTTCGCTGTCACCGTTGCTGAGCGGCACCGACGGTTTCTATTTCTGTGCGCTGCGCCGCGCCGGCTGAACCATTGTCATGGAAACAGAGCCGGGGCCGAATGCTGCAGTGCAGCATTTGCGATTGCCTGCCGCCCACCCCTCTGCGATAAATGACTTTGCAATAAGATTTGCCGAGAAATGAAGGGCGACGGCCATGGCAGCAAAGATCGTTCCTGCTCCCGACTATGAGGACCGCGTCAGGACGTCCTTTGCGCGCCAGAACGCGATGATGACGATTGGCGCCGAGCTGACGCTGGTGACGCCCGGCATCATCGAGATCGAAATGCCCTATTCGGCGGCTCTGACGCAGCAGCATGGCTTTCTCCATGCCGGCGTCATTTCGACGGCTCTCGACTCGGCCTGCGGCTATGCGGCATTCTCGCTGATGCCGGAAAATTCCGGCGTGCTGACCATCGAGTTCAAGGTCAATCTGCTAGCGCCGGGCCGGGGCGAGCGTTTCCTGTTCCGCGGCTCGGTGACCAAGCCCGGCCGCACCATCATCGTCGCCGACGGACAAGCCTATGCGTTCGCTGTCGATGGCGAGGCCAAGCTGATCGCCACGATGACCGGAACGATGATGACAGTGCTCGGCCGCGACGGCATCGAAGGCTGAGGAACGGGCAGGGGAGGATCGACGATCATGGCCGGCAAGGCACCTGGTGAGCTCACCCCGATCTCCGGCAAGTCCGTTCTCTTCGTCATGGCGGCCGAGGCCGAATACGGTCCACACCTGCAGCGGCTGTTCACGCCGCTGATGACCGGCGTCGGACCGGTCGAGGCCGGCGTCGGACTCAGCGCCGAACTGTCCCGGCTGCATGCCGGGGTGGCGCTGCCCGATCTCGTCGTGTCGCTCGGTTCGGCGGGCAGCCGGACGCTGGAGCAGACGGAAATCTACCAGGCCGTTTCAGTCGCCTACCGCGACATGGACGCCTCGCCCCTGGGGTTCGAGAAGGGCGCCACGCCGTTCCTCGATCTGCCTGTCAGCGTGCCGCTGCCGTTCAGAGTTCCAGGCATCGGGCAAGCGACGCTGTCGACCGGTGCGGCAATCGTCACCGGCGCCGCCTACGACGCGATCGCCGCCGACATGGTCGATATGGAGACCTTCGCCTGCCTGCGCGCCTGCCAACTGTTCGACGTGCCGCTTATCGGCCTGCGAGGCATTTCCGACGGGGCAGCCGATCTGAGGCATGTCGGCGACTGGACCGAATATCTGCACGTCATCGACGAGAAGCTGGCCGCGGCGGTGCAACTGCTGGAACAGGCGATCGCCTCCGGCGCAATCGAGTTTGATCTGTCGCGTGAAGATGCGGAATCGGAATGAGAGAGAGGCCTCGCAACCCATTGCGCCGACTCGTTTCTTTCTCTAAACGCTCGCCATGAAAACAGCCAATCATCCCGACACCGTCCTGATTGTCGATTTCGGCAGCCAGTTTACCCAGCTGATCGCCCGCCGCATCCGCGAGGCCGGCGTCTTTTCCGAGATCGTGCCCTTCCAGTCGGCCGAGGCGGCGTTCAAGCGCATCGATCCGAGGGCGGTAATCCTGTCCGGCGGCCCGGCCTCGACCGCCGATATCGGCAGTCCGCGCGCGCCGCAGATCGTCTTCGACGCCGGCGTGCCGGTGCTCGGCATCTGCTATGGCCAGATGGCGATGTGCGTGCAGATGGGCGGCGTCGCCGAAAGCTCCGATCATCGCGAATTCGGCCGCGCCTTCGTCGAGATCGCCAAGGACAGCCCGTTGTTCGAGGGCCTGTGGGCGCCCGGCCAGCGCCACCAGGTGTGGATGAGCCATGGCGACCGCGTCATCTCCCTGCCCAAGGGGTTCGAGGTGCTCGGAAAATCGGAGGGCTCGCCCTTCGCCATCTTCGGCAATGTCGAGCGCAAGATGTACGGCCTCATGTTCCACCCCGAAGTGGTGCATACGCCGGACGGCGCCAGGCTGCTCCAAAACTTCGTCCACAATATCGCCGGTATTGAGGGCGACTGGACGATGCGCGCTTACCGCGAGCACGCGGTCGAGACGATCCGTAAGCAGGTCGGCAAGGGCAAGGTGATCTGCGCGCTTTCAGGCGGCGTCGATTCCTCTGTCGCAGCACTCCTGATCCACGAGGCGGTCGGCGACCAGCTTACCTGCATCCTCGTCGACCATGGGCTGATGCGCAAGGACGAGGCATCAGGCGTGGTGGAGATGTTTCGCCAGCATTACAATCTGCCCCTCATCCTGGTCGACGCTGCGGACCGTTTCATCGGCGCGCTCGAGGGCGAGTCGGACCCCGAGAAGAAGCGCAAGACCATCGGGCGGCTGTTCATCGAGGTGTTCGAGGAGGAGGCCGAGAAGCTCGGCGGCGCCGATTTTCTGGCGCAAGGCACCCTCTATCCCGACGTCATCGAAAGCGTCTCCTTCAGCGGTGGCCCGTCGGTGACGATCAAGTCGCACCATAATGTCGGCGGCCTGCCCGAACGCATGAACATGCAGCTCGTCGAGCCGCTGCGCGAATTGTTCAAGGACGAGGTGAGGGCGCTCGGCAAGGAGCTCGGCCTGCCCGACAGCTTCATCGGCCGGCATCCGTTCCCCGGTCCCGGTCTTGCCATCCGCTGCCCGGGCGGCATCACCCGCGAAAAGCTGGAGATCCTGCGCGAGGCCGACGCCATCTATCTCGACGAGATCCGCAAGGCCGGCCTCTACGACGCCATCTGGCAGGCTTTCGCCGTGCTGCTGCCGGTGCAGACCGTCGGCGTGATGGGCGACGGCCGCACATACGAGTTCGTCTGCGCGCTGCGCGCCGTCACCTCGGTCGACGGCATGACAGCGGATTTCTACCACTACGACATGGCCTTCCTCGGTGCCGCCGCTACGCGCATCATCAACGAAGTGCGCGGCATCAACCGCGTCGTCTACGACGTGACGAGCAAGCCCCCAGGTACAATCGAGTGGGAGTGATGGGGCGTACTGCGGAGTAGAAGAGGATAGAGCAGCATGTTTAAAGCGATGTTGGCTCGGCGATAATAGTCAATAGTCCCAGCCCCCGGCCACCCGGCGACGGCATAGACGAAGCATCTGGCCGATCGGCGAATGTCTGGAACGAACGTCCCACAGAGAAGGGTGGAGCAGCCTAGCCTTGCTGGGTTTGACACCCGGGGTCCGCGGCAACGGCCACCGGCGAGGCGTTGCATCTGCCGGCCACGTATCCGCTGGGTTCATCCGTCTTAGCTGTTCATGGGCACGGTCATCCTTGACATCGCCCTCCTGGACGAATTGGAGCGTGACAAATGAACAGCAAGCAGAGCCTAGCGAACAAGATACAATACGAAACGCTCGCGGAGGCTTTCCGCAGCGGTCGAGAATCGCCACAGGAAGCATCCGAGTGGTCCGTTTTGACGGCAGAACCGGGCGGCGTCGATTACGTCGAGACGAACGTCGGCGACAAGACCGCGCTGTGGATTCAGCCAAAAACGGCAGCCAAAGACCGGGTCATGCTTTACCTGCACGGCGGTGGCTATGTCGGCGGATCGATCTGGACCCATCGCAAGATGGTCGTTTTCCAGAGCAAGTTTCCGCGCCAAATCGAGCAGGCCGTGACCGCGTTCGAATGGCTCGCCGAGCAGGGTGTCGCGCCGAAGCACACCATAGCTGCAGGCGATTCCGCTGGTGCTGGCCTGATCGTTGCGGCGACGATGAAACTCCGCGATGCGGGACGGCCGCTGCCGGCCGCGATCCTCAGCATCTCTGGCTGGTATGATCTGTCGGCGAGCGGGCACTCCTACGAAAGCAACCGTGAGAAGGACGCCTTCTTCCAGAAGGCGGTCGTGGATATGCTGGTATCGCAAGTCCTTGCAGGGACCGATCCCCGGCATCCACTCGCCAGCCCCATCTTTGCCGATCTGAAGGGCCTGCCGCCGATCTATCTGCAAGTGGGCGGAGACGAAACCCTGCTCGACGACAGCCGAGCGCTCGCCGACCGCGCGAAAGCCGCCGGCGTCGAGGTGCGCATAGACGTATTTCCGGGGATGCTGCACTCGTTCCAGATGATGGCCGGCCGCGCTCCCGAAGCCGACGACGCGATCGCGCGGTTGGCACAATGGGTTCGCCCCAAGCTTGGTCTGGCCGCAACCGCGGAAACACGCGCGGAAGGTCAGGAGGTCGCATGACTGGCAAATTGAAACCCAGATGTGGCAGCTGAAGGACATGCCCGAGCGACCGACCGGCCTGTTCGATGCGCGATATCGCGCCTTCCTCGAGACGGTGTCAGGCGTCCGCGCCCAACTGCATCGCTACTGCGCCCGCATGACGGCCTCACGCCTCCACGGTGAGGATCTCGTGCAGGAGACGCTGTTCGAGGCCTATACGAACATTGAGACCCTCGACGATGCCCGCCGGCTGAAGCCCTGGCTGTTTCGCATCGCTCACAATCGCTGCATCGACTTTCTGAGGCGACGCGATGTGCGCGAGCGCGCGGAGCACGCCTATTCGGACGACATCGGCGTTGTCTCTGCAGAGCCGGCAGCGACCGATGCACGCCGCGCCATCGAACGGCTGGTTGGCCACTTGCCGCCCAAGGAGCGCGCCTGCATCCTCCTGAAGGACGTGTTCGACTATTCGCTGGAAGAGACCGCAGAACTCGTGGACTCGACGGTTGGGGGCGTCAAATCCGCGCTCTCCCGCGGACGGGCGAAGCTCGCCGACTTGCCCCCTGAACCTGCCGGTGAACCGAACCGTCCGCTTGATCCCGACACCGCGGGGCTCTTGCAGCGCTATGTTGACCTCTTCAACCGCCATGACTGGGATGGCGTGCGGAGCCTCACCAGCGCCGATGCTCGGTTGCGGGTCGCCGACTGCTTCGACGGCCTGCTCAGAAGTTCTCCCTATTTCGTCGAATACGAGCGAAACCCGGAGACGTGGACCATGGAGTTGGGGGCGATCGACGGAGAGCCTGTCCTGATCGTGCTCTTCCAGCGAGGCGACCGGTGGCAGGTCGCGTGGCCGGTTCGTGTCCATGTCGCCGGTCGCGTCATCGATCGCATCGAAGATTATTATGCCTGTTCATGGATGTTGGAAAACGCCGCGGAAACCGACCTGAATCTCATGACTGGGCCAGCCATTTTGGGAAGAGCATAAGGCGACGATTTCTCACTTCTGGCCTGGCGGAGTTACGATGGTGCGTCCTCAACGAAAAATCGTGGCGTGCAGCTTTGGCTGCGGTACCGATCGGTGTTCCGGACCTGATCGCATATCGTCGGATGGCACCGTCGCATCACCTATCAAATGTTGTCCCGACTGCTGCCGGATCTGCGATGGAGAGAAGCGTCGACCGCATCCAGCCGGGAGCTTGGACCGCGGTAGATGCGAGCGTCTTTTATCGTTGGGAGAAAGATGAGGTGCCGCGATCTGTGCAAGCTCGGCCGCGCGCGCCGGCCCAATATGACGAAGCGCCTGGACGACGGTCCCGGCCAAGCTGCCCGGAGCAATCAAATGCTTATCCGCCCGCGTGGTCGTTGCCACCGTGCGCGGCGATGAACATGGCGACGGCCGACCGGCAATAAGATTCGATTTCGTTGTCGTCCTCTGCTCTCGCCTCATCGAAGCGTGCGACAATCGGGAGATCGGATCCTTTGAAAAGCGCGGCAAACAAGCGGGCGGACCGGAGAGGATCGGGCACGTTCAGAACCGCCTTCGCGTGCAACTGACGCAACAGGGCCTCGATTTGGGCGATGACATGGGCGGGGCCGGCTTCGTAATGGAGCTTGCTTAACGACTTTTGATTCGTCTTGTCGGCCATGATCATGGCTTCGACACTGCGGACGTCCGAGCTCAACAGCGTGCGAAGCAGGGATGATCCCACCGCCATGAGCTGATCTTCAGCCGAACCGTCGAGGCCTCCAAAAAGGGCCTGTGGTGCAAACTGATGGCAGCGGGTCGCGATGGCCGCGCTGAACAGCGCCTCCTTGTTCTCGAAGTGCCGATAGATGCTGAGCTTGGATATCTTCGCCCGCTGGGCGACCTTGTCCAATGTCGTCGCTTGAAAACCCAATTCCACAAAGAGTTCGCACGCGGCGTCGACTATCGTTTGGCCAAGCGCCTCGTTGGCGGGCCGGCCGCGCCGACCCTGGCTGTTTTCGGTCACGACAATTCCAGTACTTGACAGTATCCTAATTCTTGCATTACGATACCATGTAGTATCTGAAATGTGCAAGCCAATGGGTAGGTTTCAACCTGTCCTCCAAATCAAGTTTCCCTGGGCCGCCCGGCGATATCGAATGCGGCATTGTCCGGCCGGTCAACACAGTGATGGGCGACTTTCTCGTCGATGCCGAAGCCCTGCTCGCTGCCCGTCTCGAGCGCGTATCGCTGGACGATATTTTGCGCCAGGCCCAGCCCAACCCCCTCCATCCACAACACGGAGTTTATCACCATGGATGACGTCATCATCATCGGCGGCAGCTTTGCCGGTCTCGCCGCTGCGCTTCAGCTCGGCCGTGCCCGCCGCAAGGTCACCGTTCTCGATACCGGCCTGCCGCGCAATCGCTTCGCCGGCCACTCGCATGGCCTGCTCGGTCACGATCACAAGCCACCGCTGGACATCCTGGCCGAGGCGCGGCAGCAGCTGGCGCGTTATCCCACGATCAGACTGGTCAGTGCCCGGGCCGACAGCGTCTCCGGCGCCATCGACGATTTCTCCGTCCTCACTGGCGATGGCGAAAGCCTTGCGGCGCGCCGCCTGATCCTGAGCTATGGCGTCGCCGACCAGATGCCTGATGTTCGGGGCTTTGCCGAAGGCTGGGGCACGTCCATCGTGCCCTGTCCCTATTGCGACGGCTTTGAAGTCGCCGGCCAGCATTGGGGCCTTGTCTGGTCCGGCCCGCAGTCGCACAATCAGGTAAGGCTGTTCCACGATTGGACCGACAGGTTGACGCTCTTCGCCGATGGTCACGACATTCCACCCGATATCCGGGCCGATCTGGCGCGCCGCAACATACCTGTCGTCGATGGCCGGATCACCGAGATCGCCCATCACGGGGGCCATATTGCCACCGTCAGTCTCGATACCGGCCGCAATGTCGCAGTCGACATCCTGTTCGCCCATCCGCGCAACAAGCCGTCTGCAAGCCTGCATGAATCACTGGGCCTCGCCACGGTCGATACGCCCCTCGGCATCGCCCTCAAGGTCGACGAGCGCCGCGAAACCAGCATGCCCGGCATCTACGCCGCCGGCGACCTCGCCAACCCCCTCATGGCCTCGGTCACCACGGCATCATCGCACGGCGCGATGGCGGGTATCTTCGCCCAGCAGTCGATGCTGGTTTGAGGGCACAGATACCCTTCTCCGGTTGCCGCGGGCCATCATATTATGAAGGTTGCGGGCCGGTGCCACGGAAACGCGGGGCCCATCTCCCCTGAGGGGCGTCTTTGGCCGGTCAGCTGCGTCAGATCATCACGAAAGAGGATGCCGCTGACCTTCGACGCCTCACGGCTCTTCGAAATCCACTTTCGCACTATCGGAACATCAATGATCCGGTAAATCTATCGCGACGCGTCTTGGACTCGCAGCGCCCGGCAGAGCACCATCTACTGCGCGATGCCAGCTTTGCAATCAGCATGGCGGTCAGGCTTCTGGCGCTACTACCGTTCCGACTGTGCGGCCGAACTATCCTCGACGAGGACATTTGATTGCGGCCCACCGCGCACGTCGGCCTCAGAATGCGTTTCCGAATGCGGTAGTGCTCCAGCGTAGAATGGCGCGCAAAAAGGTGGTTGAGGCGGACGCGCACGACGAGACACCTCGGTTGGTCGTATTGTCAATGAGGTTGATGATGGTCTCGTAGGTCCGCAGAGGGCGGCGACGACCTCGTCGGGGTTCTCTTCCGCGTAGTGAAGAGCCAAGCGGCCGACCGCGAGATCGACGACTTCATGACCGTCCCACGCGCGCGCCCAGGGTGATAAGAAGCTCGTCCAGTTGCTCGAACGTCTCGACCATTGCATCCGCCGCCCCGGTGCCGGCAGCGTCGAGAACTTCCTTCGAGGGATAGAGCTCGTGCAGGACCAGCAGCGTCTTGCCACCTTTTTCCTCGAAGGTCACCGTGGTCACGGGCCCACCCTCACCATCTTCCTCATTGGTCCAGACGAGGCGCGAGTGCGCTGTCACTTCGAGGTACGTGCCGAAGAACACCATAGCATCGGGTTCGAACTCGAGACGGTACTTGCCCCCGACACGAACATCCATTTCGCAGGAACGCAGGAGCATGCCCATCGACTTCGGCACCCACCACTGCTTGAACAGCTCGGGCTTGGTCCACGCCTCGAACACGATGCGCGCCGGGGCGTCAAAGGTACGCGTAACGACTAGCTCACGCTCGGACTTCCGTTCCACCGTCGTGCGGTTCTTCATGGGGGTAGGCTCACTCTCACTTCCTGCGTCCATCGACCTTCTCCTTCTGTTTCAGTTCCTCGATAACCTTATCCAACTCGTCGAAGCGTGCGTCCCAGAGCTGGTTGTACCTCTCGATCCATGCCGCCTCTTCCTCTAGTCGGCGCAGGCCGAGCTTGCAGGTCCGCACGCGTCCGACCTTCTCCGTGGTCACGAGCCCCGCCTGCTCCAAGACGCCGACATGCTTTTTCATGCCCGTGAGGGTCATGTGGAACTTTTCGGCAAGGTCCGTGATCGAAGCGTCTGCACGTCCGAGATGCTCCAGAACGCCGCGTCGGGTGGCGTCCGAGAGCGCGGCGAACGAGGCATCGAAGCGGATCCGAGCATACTGAACCATGTGGTTCAGTATGTAACACACGGATTAGCGGCATTCAAGGGGAGACCGAGCGCGCTCTGCGTTGGTTCTCCATTGAGTGTAGAAAAAATTGCGCCGTTAGATCAATGCGTTGCCATACTCAAGAAACAATCGAGTGGGAGTGAGGGGCGTGCTGTGGAGTAAAGTAGGATAGGATATCGCGCTGTAGGCGATACCAGCACAGCAAAAGTAGCCGAGAGTTCTCAATTCGCGATGACTGGGATCAGCCGGCATTAGCGTCGGCTCCGATGATACAAACCCTCGACTGCAGAGGTCACGTTCCGAGGGTTTGTATCAAATCCGGCTGTGCCTGGTGTGGGGCGGTCGCGACCAGCATTCCTTGTCGAGCGCCTTCGACTATGGCTAGTTCCGCGATGCCTTCTTTGGTTTCGCGGCCAAGTCCGGGACGCTTCGTGAAAGAGATCGCCGATGTCGTGTCGCCCTAACGCAGCAATAACCGAGCACAGCGCACCGCACCCGGCCAGAGTTCTTTGGAGCTGCCCTTGTCGCCGTGGGCGGGACTCTCGCCACGGTCAATCAGAAGGCATATGCAATGACAACAACATCTCAAGCTAGTCGTTATTCGCGCGGTCTTGAAATCTTACGGCAGATTGGCGGAGAGAATTTCGACGCGCCGATTAATAGTCTTGCCGAGACATCCGTCGACCTTTCTCGTTTCACCGTAGAATACCCATACGGAGACATTCTATCGCGGCCAGGTCTCGACCTCCCATTGCGTCAGCTGTGCACTATTTCAATGCTGCTTGCCGACGGAAGCGCCCAGCCGCAGTTGGAGTTTCATATGGCGGGCTTCCTCAACGCCGGCGGCGAGCCGAAGGCGCTCATCGAACTCATGTTTATATCTGTAGCGCTCCTCGGCTTCCCGCCAACGGTAAATGCGATCGGCCTTATTCGTGCGGTGTTCGCTGAGCGCAAGCTCGCTTTTGAACCCATCGAGCCCTCCGCAGGCGATGGATCGACACGCCGACAGGCCGGGTTGGAGGCGCTCGACCGGCTCTCTGGAGGCGATGTGCAGGCATATTTCGATGGCTTTGCTGCCGGTTCGCCTGACCTCGCGCAACTCTCCATCGAGTTCGCCTTTGGTGAAATGCTGGCGCGCGACGGCCTCGACCAAAAAGCCAAACTGTTAGCAATCATCTCGATGCTTGCTGCCAGCGGCAATCGTGCGGCGGCGCTCCGTCTTCATCTCGCCGGCGCGCTTGCCCATGGCGTGACGCGAGAGGAAATCATCGAGGTGCTGATCCAGCTCAGCGTCTATCGGGGTTTTCCGGCAGCGCTCAACGCTTTCGCCGTCGCCAAGGATATCTTCGCTGCCGGGTCGCCAACGATTGCGGCAAACGTGCCCCCACCCGCCGTGGTCGAGAGCCGCGCAGACCGGTTGGAACGCGGGCGTGCTACGCTTGCAGAGACGTCCGGTTCATCGGGCGATGCCGTGGTCCGCAGTTTCGATGATGTCGCACCTGATCTCGGTCGAATGATCGTCGAGCATTCTTATGGTGAGGTGTTCTCGCGGAGCGGAATCGACATGAAGTCTCGGGAACTCAGCGCCTGCGCTGCTCTGGCAGCCGTTGGGTCTGCCACGGCAGAGATTCCGCTTCGCGTGCACATCAACGCCGCGTTGAACGTTGGCGCGACGCGGGAAGAAATCCTGGAAACGCTCATAAACCTCACTCCTTACAGCGGCTATCCCGCGACACAGCAGGCGGTTCGTATCGCAGCCGAGGAATTCTCTAAGCGCGGTTAGTCCCAAAAGGGCAGATCACCTCAGGGGCTTTCAAAACGGCTGACGACGGCCGATAACGGCGGAGCGGACGTAGGAGAGGCCGTCGCGAAACGGTCTCTCTCGCCCATGCGCTTTACTGCTGACGGTCTTTTATCAGGCGCTATGCCGAATGTGCGTGTGCCTGCGAAGCGAAAAATCGACCAATTGATGTCGATAGTCACTCCTTCTTGAACAAATCCTGGAAGATAAGCTGGCCCCAAGTACGGCCGCGTGCGTGCACCAGCGCGCCACCCTCGTTGAGCTTTCCCAGCTTGACGGGTGCGAACCCGAGTTGTTTGGCCAAGGCCGCCACGGGAGCGATCGCGTCCTCGTCGTCGCTCGACAGAAAGACGACCCGGTGGCCGCCCTCGACGATCGGATCGGCAGCCAGGGTGGCCGCAATCAGGTGATTGAACCCTTTCACGAACTTGGCGCCGGTGAACGCCTTCGCGACGAAAGCGGAGGACGGGAGACCGTCCAGCTCTTCAGGGACCGGAAAGAGGTTCATCGCGTCGATGACCGTCTTGCCTTCCCAGCTCGGCAGGGCTTTCGCAACCTCGCGGTGCTCCCCGAACGGGACCGCCAGGATGATCGTGTCGGCCTCGAGTGCTTCCCGCAACGACTTGGTGACGATCGTGGGTCCAATCGCCCGAGCCTGCGGCGCCAACGCCTCGGGCGGCCGGCGGCTCGCGACGGTCACGTCGATGTTTTTACGGGCAAAGGCGTGGGCGAGGGCCTGGCCAATCTTACCGAATCCTACAATTGCGTAGCTCATAATCTTCTCCGATTTGTGTTGGTATTGATTCCCCGGCCTTCAACGGCGCTGGGTTAGCGCGTCAGAGTTGCGCAAGACCGCCGTCAACGGCGACCTCGCTGGCAGTCATGAAGCTGCTGTCCGACGACGCGAGAAAGGCCGCCGCCGCCCCGATCTCCGCCGGATCGGCCATGCGCTGGAGCGGAGTCATCGAGGCGAAGACCTTCTGGCCCTCCTCGCCCAGCGCTTCCTTCGCTAGCTCGGTCGCAGTGGCCCCGGGCGACAGCACGTTTACCCGGATGCCGGTGCCCTTTAGGTCCTCCGCCCAGGTCCGCGCGAGGTTGCGCACTGCCGCCTTGCTCGCGCTGTAGGCGCTCATCCCCGGGGCGCCAGTGGTGCCAGCGCTCGATCCGGTCAGGATTATCGAACCGCCCTCGCTCATCAGCGGCAGCGCCTTCTGGATCGTGAAGATCGTACCCTTCACATTGGTGTCGAAGGTTTCGTCAATGTGCTCGGCGGTGATCTCGCCGAGCCGAAGCTGGCTTCCCGCCCCGGCATTGGCAAAGACGATGTCGAGGGTTCCACGCTCGGCCTTCACCGCAGCGTAAAGTCGGTCGAGGTCGGTCAGATCGGAGACCGAGCCCTTCACCGCGCGGGCATTGGGCCCGAGGTCGGCCACAGCGGCGTCGAGCGCTTCCTGCCGGCGGCCGAAGATGAAAACGAAGGCGCCCTCCTCGATGAAGCGCTTTGCTGCGGCGCGGCCGATGCCGGTAGCGCCGCCGGTGATGACTGCAACCTTCCCTTCAAGCTTTCCCATGACTTATCCTTCCAGGCCTTCGCCTTTGGTTGTGCGGGGACACCCCCGAGAACCTCGAAATAGGTCCGCCGGCGTCAGGTGTTGAGTGCGGAAGCGCGCACATCGGTGGTGCAAAATCGATCCGGCGGGACGCCAGCCGCGACGATCGATGTCCGCCGTTCGGAATTGGGCCGCGCTCGTCGACATAAGCTATGATTGACCGCCCGTACTGCTGTTCGATGTGTTAGATACGGGCTTTGGAAGGCGCACCGTGCGGTGCCGGATTGCACCATGATCGACTGGGATGACGTTCGCTATTTTCTTGCCGTCGCGCGCGGAGGCTCGGTGCGGGCCGCCGCCGAGCGCGTCGGGGTGAATCACTCGACCGTGCTGCGGCGCATCGCCCAGCTCGAGGAACGCCTCGGGGCGCACATGTTCGAAAAGCTGCCTTCGGGCTACCGCCTGACGGCTGCGGGCGAGGAGGTCCTCGAGCTCGCGAACCAGATGGAAGCGTCGTCGCACCAGCTGGAGACGCGCGTCTTCGGGCGCGACCAGAGCGTGCGCGGGCTTCTGCGGGTGACGCTGGCACCGCCCCTCGCGACACACCTGCTCATGCCGGATTTCGCCGATTTCGCGCGTCTGCATCCGGACATCGAGATGGAAATCTTGTCGTCCGGCGAGCTGGCAAATCTGACCAACCGGGAGGCCGACGTCGCGATCCGCGTCGTCTACGACCGCAAAACCCTGCCGCTCAATCTTCTCGGCCTGAAGGGACCGGAGCTGTTCGGCGGCGTCTACATGTCTCGCGATCGACTAGCCGCGTGGCGTGCGGGCGCGCCTGATCCCATCCGGTGGATCGTCATAAGCATTCATGGCATCCCGGATTGGGCCAGCGAGGGTGAGGTTCGTACCACGGGGGTTCCGTTCAGGACCACGGACGGCGAGGCGCAGATCGTTGCAGTACGGCAAGGGCTCGGGATGACGACACTGCCGTGCTTCGTCGGAGATGCCGACCCCCTACTGGTGAGGGTGCCGGGCACCGACCTGCACATGTACGGAACGCTCTGGCTTCTCACACAGGGGGAGACACGCAAGACGAAGCGAGTGCGGCTCTTCACCGAGTTCGTATCCCGCACGCTCGCCGCGTACGCGCCGCTTCTCGCGGGACGGTCCTTATCGCGTGACTGACGCGCGGCAGGTAGCCGATGGCGCTGTCTCGAGCGTACCGCTGTATCAACTTACGCAGCCCGATGTAAATCTCGGGAGGGACTCTGGTTGTAGACTGCCTCGTGACCGTCTTTTTCGTCTTAACGGTTGAAGATAGAAGAGTATCCCTGCCACGGGGGATGCGCGGAAAGCGACGCTGTGACCGGCAGGTGTCACAGCTTTCCTACTCCGGTGTGCTGGCTTTTTTTCTGCGCCGAATAGTGTGCGACTGCGCAACGGCCATTTTCAACTCGGGTGTGATCTCCAACGGCGCATTCTCTGCCCCATGTGGGTTCTGTAGCCCCTGGACCTGGACGGTCGGAAATGGGAGTTCGATGCCCTGCTCTTTGAAGACTTGGCGGAGGCGTACATAGAATTTGCGCTTCATACCGAAGGCGCCTCCCGGTTTGGTTGTGGCCTTGACCCTCAATACGATGCCGTATTCCCCGAACTCCTGCACGCCCTGCATCTTGATCGGGTCGAGCACCCAGTGTTTGAACTCGGGATCTTCCGCCAGTTCGAGGCCGATCCGCTTGATCAGCTTGCGAGCGAAGTCGATATCGGTGTCATAACCAACGGTGATGTTGAATTTGTCGATAACCCAGTCACGGCTCTGGTTCTGGACTGCCCCGAGTTCACCGAAAGGTATCGTGAACAGCGGACCACGATGGTGGCGCAGCTTCACCGAGCGCAGCGAGAAGCTTTCCACAGTACCCTTGTAATTGCCCGATGAAATGTATTCGCCGACACGGAACGCATCATCGAGCAGGAAAAACACGCCTGAAATGACGTCCTTGACGATGGTTTGTGCGCCAAAGCCCACGGCGACGCCGACGACGCCGGCGCCGGCGATCAATGGGCCGATCTGGATTCCCAGCGAGGCGAGCATCATAAGCACCGCCATCACGATGATCGATGCGAGCAGAATGTTCTGGAGGATCGGCAAGAGCGTGTGCAGCCGCGCCTGCTGCGGATCGAGGACCGGAACGTCCTCGTCGCTGATCACAGGGTGCGGTGTTTCGATGCCGAGCTTTCGTTCAATCAAAGCTTTGATGATCGACCAGCCGAAGTCGGCGGCGAGGGCAATCACCACGACATTGATCAAGCCGCGCAATATGAACGTCGTCGTCGTATCGCTGTCCCGCACGGATTGCATGTCCAGACCCCAGACACGTGCGAGAAGGTAAGCCGCCGCCAGGATGAAAATCATTCGGATTCCGCGATCGATGACAGCGATCGTCACCGCCGGGATCGTGGGCCGGCCGACATCTTCCGAACCTGGCCGCAGAACGAAATTAACCCCGCGCTGCGTCACCACGATCGCCAAAGGCAGGAAGAATGCGGCGAAGGTGAACCAGAAGTATGTATTAAGGCCGGCGATACGCTGCAGGAACAGGACGACGAAATAAGCAGTCAATAGCCATGTCGCTTCCGTGTGACCGATGTGGCTCGCACCGTCTCGCTGCGTTCTTGGCCGACGCCAAATGGCAAGCAGCAGGAGCAACAGCAGCACGAAATCGGCGCCCAGTGACAGGACCATCATTCCGTCCTGATCGATGCCGAGACCTGGCAAGAGGATAAACGCGGCGCCGAAGAAGGCGAAGACGCCGACGATCCGGGGTAGCCAATAGGACCAATGGTCAGCCGCGTCGTTGGTGATCGGCAAAGCACGAACCTCGACGGCGTTCTCGACGTTCATGAAGGAAGGGACGAGCATGGCCATGACGTACATGCGCACACCCCATGTAACGACTGCCGCCATCAGAAATGTCAGTACAATCTCGCGGATAAGCATCGGCCAGTCGAACAACATGAATGCGCCGGCGCTGCCCAGTGCGAAAGAGACTATCAGCAGGCTGGAATAAAGCAGGCGGCCACCAATCTTCTTGGCTCGCCCAACGGGCGTATCCTTCGGTTGCGCGATAATCCAGAGACGAAATGGGCGGGTGAGCTTGTACGTTGCCCAAGTGAGCGCCAGGCCGGCAGCGATGAACATTGCAATCAGCACAAATACGCCGGCAGGCCCCTTGCTGGACATATCCTCCATTGTCTCTGCCCGAACGCGCGCGAACTGGCTTGGCAGCAAGGGCAAAGTTCGCACGATTCTTTCGATATGATGCCTGATCCCATCGAGCGTCGAGGATGCCATCGTATTCATCGGGCCTGGTGCGGCCACGGCGCCGGACGATGCGTCGGTCGGCGAAGCCCCTGGCTCGGCAGGCGCTCCCGTTGACCCGGCGTCCTGATTTCGCTGTTCGGCCACCCAGGCCTTCACTGACGGATCGTCGAGAAGCTCGAACAGCCGTTTGACCCTTTCAGGCGGGACCGTCGCCGGCGCCTGCGCCTGTGCCTGACCAGCCAACAAAAGGGCGATCCCAAAGACGAGCGGCCTGGCAATCAAGGCAAGCATCGCAGTCAGGTCTCCGAGACGCCGTGCCGGGCGCGCCAGATTCCTGGCCCCCAATCGTCGAGTGATGCGTGGCATCGTGCTGTAACCTTCCGGTCAAATCGGCAAGCAACGACATCTATGTCCGTTGTTGCCTTACCTTGAAGAAACCGATGTTGCGGTGCAAGACGTCATCGTTCCGAGCCGGACCTTGCGCCGGGTACTTGGCGGTGTTTATTTAGCCGCGGGGGCAGGGCATTCCGACCTCGGCCCAGGTCTCCGGCCGTTCTATAAACTGGGCATCGACGTTAAACCTCAGGAACTGATTTCCTGAACTGACTAGGACAGACCTTTGGCGGTCGCTCGGTGGTCAACTGCTTCGCGCACCGCTGCGGACATTGGAAACCATGATGTTGCTTGAGATGCAATGCGCTTCCGAGTCGGCGCTGCCATGCGGCAAATCAGGCCGGGAGCCGCCACATTCGCACACGACCTGTACCACGCAATTCCGTTTCCTCGAGTGGGTCGCAAGCAAAATTTGGTCCAAGCAGTTGATGAGTTGCATCCGAAATGCGGATTTCATCGGGCTCCGCGGACGTTTGGATACGTGCGGCGAGATTAACGGTGTCGCCCCATAGGTCATAGGCAAACCGCCTTTTGCCTATGACGCCCGCCACGATTGGTCCTGAGTGAATTCCAATTCTGAGTCTTATCGGTTCTCCTGCGAAGCGTTCGCGCTTGACCTCGTTGCGCAGTTCAAGTGCATAGTGCGCAAGGGCTTCCGCATGATCGGATCGCGCGGCGGGCAGGCCAGCGACCACCATTACACAATCGCCGATTGTCTTGATCTTTTCGCAGCCGTATTGCTCCGAGAGCAGATCCGCCGCCTTGAAGAAGTAATTTAAAATAGCGAGCGTCGTTACGGCTCCGACGCTCCGCGCTCTTTCCGTAAAACCGACGATGTCGGCAAAAAGCACACTCACGTCAGCATGGTTGTCTGCAATTTGTTCGTCCGCTTTTAAGCGCTCCGCGATCGACGCCGGAAGAATGTTGAGGAGTAGGGCTTCGGCGCGTTGGTATTCACGCGACAATCCCTCTTGGCTCGCCCTCAACGCCTCGTTCATCGATTGTAATTTCTCGTTGAGTTGACGCTCCCTCTCTTGCAGAAGCGTCATTTCATAAGCCTTCTGTTGAAGCCGCTGCCTATTGTCGCGTTCGGCAGCGGCGTCAAGAAAGAGCAGCCACACGCAGGCATTGTCAGCAAAAAGATGGAGGTCCGCGACACGCCCGCCGGGCAGTTCGACCATGTCCATATCAAATGGAAGCTCCGGGCAGGGCAACAAACCTTCCATGAATTCAAGCTGCTCGGCAACAGGCTTACCTATGCGAACTGACGAGAGTCCGTAATGTTTAACGTTACCGCCCTTCGCAGCTACGCAAAGCTGGGCGTCGATTTTTAGATATGCGACCGAGCGCTCGTTGTAGAAGAAATCGTAAATCCAGCTTCTAACTTCTCTTGGCAAGACATGCATGGTTTATTTGCTGACCATCGAAGCAAGTTGACGAAACGCATCATCAACATGTTCACCCGAAAGCGCACTTGTTAGATAGATTTGCCATCCAAGTTGCCTCAGTTCGTCAATTTCACTATCCGATATTGCCCACCGATCGGCCAGATCGGATTTGTTGAACAGCAATACAAACGGCATAGCGCCGAATTCAGCCTCGGCCCGCTCGCGCAACGTGAGCGCCACGGCAAGAGTAGCAGCGCGTGTTCCATCGACGACAAGCACGAGCCCACTCGCACCTCGCACATAGCTGACGCGGAATGAGCCGATATCGTCTTCGCCGGCCAAGTCCCACAAAATCAGATCCACGGTTTTGTCCGGGAATGCGACACTCTTCTTGTCGATTTTCACTCCCACCGTGGTCAAGTAGGTTTCTGAAAAGATGCTTTGCACAAACCTGCGAACCAGACTCGTCTTTCCGACAGCGAACCCGCCCAACATGCAGATCTTCTTTTGCAATATCCTGGGCTCCGCCTAGTGGAAGTTTACCGTAACCGAAACTCTGCGGTTCGCGGAGCTCCCGGTTCGGCTATTTTCAGTCTCCGCTGGCTCAAAGGTGCCCGCGCCGCGAACCAAGAGCAATTCCGGATCGACGCCGCGTTTCTTGAGAAGCGCACGAACTGTTTCCGCGCGCGCCGCGCTGATCGACAACTTGGCCGTTTCACGGCCCGTCTCGTCCGAATGGCCGGTCAACATGAATTGTGCTGTTACCCCTGCCTTGCGGGCGTCCGTGGCCAATTCCTTCAACTGACTCGCCAATTTGTCGAGAACCGGCAGTTGCTCTGGTCCCGGTACAGCCTTGCCAGAATCGAAGAAAATGCTGACCGTTTGAATAGCCTCCCTCAAATGAGTCAGTTCCGGAGGGGTCAACTCACGCAGCTCGGAGAGTTCTAGAGAGAGTCCGTCCGCGGACAGCTGTTGGGCGGCGACCCGCGCCCGATCTATCCAGGCGGCAGGAGCCTCACCCTGGGCAACGATGCGATCCTTGATGATCGAAAGCCGTACTGAATCCGGCGGAGTCAGCGACGCCATCAGCCGCTTCACCACGAACTTCGGATGAAGGCTTTGATAGAATTGCCATTGCGAATGAACGCGGGCAGGATCGACCCCTGTTCCGGACAGCAGAACCTGCGGGTCGGCGGCCTGCGGGTCTCTCAGGCCGGAAATATAGAAATGTCCGCCCCTCGCCGTTTGCTGGGCGACGATGATTCCCGCTTGGGCCTCCAGTCGTGACACATAGGCCTGCCAGTGCTCCGCCGCGCGTGCTTCGGGGCTCACATCACGAACTTTGGAGATGTCGAATTCCGGTCCGCCTGCCGAAAGCTGTCGGGCCGCTGCGCGCGCCCGATCTATCCAGGTGTCGGGAGCCTCACCCTCGGCAACGATGCGATCCTCGACGATCGAAAGCCGAACCGATTTCGGCGGGTTAAGCGACGCTGTCAGCCGCTTCAGCACGAACTCCGGCTCAAGGCTCTGATAGAATTGCCACTGCGAATGAACGCGGGCGGGATCGACCTGCGTACCGGCCAACAGCGACTGCGGGTCGGCGGCAAGAGGGTCTCTCAGGCCGGCAATATAGAATTGGCCATCGCGCACCTTTTGTTCGGCAACGATAATACCCGGCTGGGCCTCCAGTCGCGACACATAAGTCTGCCAGCGCTCCGCCGCGCGTGCTTCGGGGCTCACATCACGAACCCTGGAGATATCGAATTCCGGTCCACCTGCCGAAAGTTGCTGGGCTGCTGCGCGCGCCCGATCTATCCAGGTGTCGGGAGCCTCCCCCTCGGCAACGATGCGATCATTGACGATCGAAAGTCGTACTGAATCCGGCGGAACCAGCGACGCCGTCAGCCGCTTCAACACGAACTCCGGCTCAAGACTCTGATAGAATTGCCAGTGTGAATGAACGCGGGCGGGATCGACCTGCGTTCCGGCCAACAGCGACTGCGGGTCGGCGGCAAGAGGGTCTCTCAGGCCGGTAATATAGAATTGGCCATCGCGCACCTTTTGGTCGGCAACGATGATGCCCGGCTGGATCCCCAGTCGCGACACATACGCCTGCCAGCGCTGCCCGGATTGCCAGGAAAGAAAGAACCAACCGCCTGCGGGAATCAAAACCAGCAGGACTGCAGCCAGGACCAGCCACGGAAATCCCTGGTTTGATTCCTCCTGCTTCAGATCAACGCAGGTCTGCAACTGCGTCTCGACGCCGGCCAACTGCGAACTGTCGCCGTCAAACTGCTCCAGGGCCTGTGAGCATTCATCATGGATGCGAAGCAATACATCGCGAATTATTTCATGTAATTCCTCCGGCGGATTTCCCCGGATCACCGCAACCAAGGTCGCAAACGGCCCAACTTCCGACCAGAGACGAAGCTCCCCGAAACGGATAGTGTCCAGGCCACTCTGTTCTTTCTCGTTAAATGAGTCTTTTACAAAATCCTGAATTGCACTAAGCATCGAGGAAATCAGTTGAGGATCTTCGCTGGTTGCGTTTTCGGCAGTTACATGCTTGATCAAAAGCCCGGAATTGCGGTGAATGAGAAAGACATGTTCTACACGATAGACAAGAGAATGCCTAAGAACAACTTCTGAGAAGCTTGCCCCCGTTCTCCAAGCTTCAAATCTCCACTTGAGCCCATGCCAAGTAAATATGTGTCTTAAGGTTTCATTCAGCGACTGAAAGGTTTGGTCGATCTTTTCGCCGATCGACTTGCGAATAGCCGGCAGAAACACCGGGTATAATATATCCGTCAGCGTGCGCGGGCTTTTCTGGATGGACCGTTGCACAGCCCTCTCGACAACTGGCGCAAGGGCCTCGCCGAGTTGCGCATGAGACGCGCGTGCGGCTGCACCGGGGAGGACGCCCCCCACTGCCGCCGCAAGCTGCTCAGGTTCGTCGAGCAGGTGGGTAACTCGTGAAAGCTCCGAAATTTCGCGGCCGACCAGCAACTGGCGAAGCGTTTCCATGCGAGGATCGGCGGTTGGGATTCCGTCGAGACGCGCACGATAGTCCGGATCAACGTTCCGGGCAATTTCGATCAAAAGGCGAGCCAGAGCCTCGCGATCAATCTCTGTATCGTTCGAAGCCGCTCTTTTAGGGAGGCTGATTGGGTCGACAGTCGACGTCAAGTTCCCATCAACTCACTTTCCAGGTACGCTCCGAGTTGTTCTTGCTGCCGACGGGATCCTGATTTAGACATTTTGCAACCTCGACAAACAGGCCAGCCAAAAGATTTCGGTCAGTCTTGACATTGCCAAGATCGGAAAACATTTTCTCCATCAGCATCTGAATGCTTTCATTCTTTTGCTTGATTTCCTCACGCAGCAAATGATCGTTTCGATTTATCCGGTCCGCAACTTCCCGCTCAAGCTCGCTCAACTGATCCGACAACGCGCGCACCTGCTTTTCGAGCGCCTGATTTTGCTCGCGAAGATTCCGATCAATCTCTTTATCGGCGTCGGCTCGCGCGTCTTTTTCGTTCCGCAATTGCGCCGCAAGCGAGTCGACCTGCTTCTTTGCATTTGACTCGTACATTTCAAGATTGCGCTTGGCCTCGGATTCGACATCCTTGAAGCGCTGCAAGACCCGTTCTTCAAGCTTGGAAAAGCGGCGGTCATAGTCCTGCATCTGGTTGCCGAACAGCAGATCACGTATCTTGTCGACACCTACAGCGTCGCCGGGAGGCCCGCTCTCGCGAGCCTGGCCCGCCATGAAGTTCAGCCCGCTTCCGTCTGCATTACTTGTCAGATTTGCGTCCGCTTTATTTGCCGAAGAAGCGGTACTCGAAGATTCCTTGGCCATCCCATGCCCCTTCTTTTGACATTGCCACAGCGCTAATTTAGAAACTGATAAACATGTCAGCAAAATAGCCGACCCGCAAGCCGGAATTTTCTCGGCTCAAGTCGGTTCGTGCGTCCCCATTCGGATAGATTTCGACATGCGGCTCGATCCGGATCAGCTTGCGCTCGTGTCTTCGCCCGCGATCATCTTTTTGCCGATGAAATGCGAGAGCGGAGATGCCCTGGCGCATCGACCTCAGCTCCAAGCCGTCGGGCATGCGCGCTGCCATTCAGCCTGTGTTCAAGTCTTTTTTGCCCGCCTCTAATTTGCCCCGATCTTGACAGCGCAGTGCTGCCATCCGATGCCGTCATCCGGTTTTGACATTCGCCGACTCTTGCCGAAGAAAACGAAAGCTCGATGATCCAGGACAATGCTACCGCAAGGCGGTATGGTACCGATTTTCAATGCCGAGCAAACCGTCGGCACAACGCTTGCCGGCAGGCAGACCTACCGGATACTGGATATAGGGTGATGGACGATGGGTCGACGGACTGATCGGCGTGGATTGTGACGACCTACGCCAAGAAAGATCAACGCGTCTTGTTGTGCGTTCGAACCGGGCGCGGGTAAGACGGCGTGGCGCGTGATCCCTTGGTTTCAATCGTGGTTCCTGCGCACAACGCGGAGGTAACGCTCGCGCGCGCACTCGATTGCCTTCTCGATCAGGAAATAGTGGATTGGGAGGCGATCATCGTCGACGACGCCTCCATGGACCGCACCCCCTCGATCATCGCCGGTTATGTAGAGCACGATGCCCGATTTCGGACGTTGAGGTCTTGCGCGTATAGCGCCGCCGGCGCGCGCAATAGCGGGATTTCGACAGCGCGCGGCCGCTGGCTCATGTTTCTGGATGCCGACGATTGGGTGGATGCCAGCTTCCTCGCAAAAATGCTGGCCGCACTGAAATCCGTTCCCGATGCAGTGGCCGCCTATTGCGGTTCCCGGCGCGAGATGCCCGATGGCGAACTCACCCCGTCGAGCATCGCAACGGAGGTTGCGATTCAGCCCTTCGAGACATTCGCCCGCAGACGTGCCATCGCCATTCACGCGCTGCTGGTCGACCGGGAGACAATTGTCGAGTTGGGCGGTTTCGATGTGTCGCTGCGCACCTGCGAGGACTGGGACCTGTGGCAGCGCCTCGCACGTCTGGGCAAAAATTGGGTGATGGTCGATGAGCCGCTCGCTTTCTATCGGACCAGCCCCAACGCGCTCAGCCGCAGTTCGACGCAGATGCTGGCAGATGCTGAAATCGTGATCGCCCGCGGCTTTTCCGCCGATCCCAGGGTCAAACACCCGGCGTCGGCTCACGCCAATGGAGCGATCGAGGCGAACGGCGGTACCGCCTCCGAGGCACTCGCGTGGTTCGCGTTGTGGAACGCCGCGTCGGATTGCGGCAGCGGCTCGCGCTCGATCAACCCGCAGTCCCTGCGCGCCCTCCCGCCAGGACGCAAAGGGGCGCGAGAGATCGCCAAGGTGATCTTCGATGGCCTAGCGGTCGGAAGCCTGTCGGTGCCAGCGCAATTGGCTGCCAGGTGGGACAGGTTCGGCGGCTCCCTCACCGAGTTGATCATCGAACTCGGCAAGGTCTGGAACAATCCCGACGCGGCTCGCCGCGTCCAGTATCATCTTGAGCAAATGCTGCTCGACGTCGACGATCTCGCCGCGCCGCGCAGGCTGGCGCGGACACTTGGAATTCGTGTCGACGCGCGAAATCCGACCACGGTCGAACTTCCGCAAGGAATCGATCAAATTTATGCCTATCTGATGATGGATGGCCAGATCGAGGCTGTCGTGCAATTCGGCGTACTTGGGACAGTGACAAGGGATTATTGGATCGAATTGATCCTGAATGTCGTGTCCCCCGAGCGGCTTGAAGGCCGGTCCGATCCGGACAGTCACTTCGGCAAACTCGCCCAATTGGCCGAGGAAGCGCGGGAGCTGGTTCGGTCGAGCACCGAACCTGCAGAGCCTCCCCCGGCGCTGCGCCGCGCACGGGCCAGGCACGACAAGGATCGCACGTCGTTCTGGAATGGCTATTTCGCGACCGAGGATCCCTGGAATTACGGTTCGTCCTATGAGCAGGAGAAATATGAGCGGCAGCTCGAAATTCTGCCTGCCGGTCCCATTGGACGGGCGCTTGAGCTGGCCTGTGCGGAAGGCCACTTCACGCGGCAACTGGCGCCGCGCGTGAGCCATTTGACCGCAACTGACATCTCCGCCATAGCCATCGAGCGGGCGCGCGCGCGATGCAGCGATCAGCCGAACGTTGAGTTCGGCGTACTGGATTTCATGGCGGATACGCTGCCGGGTGAGATGGATCTGATCTTCTGTTCGGAAGTGCTCTACTACCTGGATGATCTCGCCGAGTTGCAACGCTTCGCCAAGAAAGTCGTTGAGGCATTGGCGCCTGGCGGCAGCTTCATCAGCGCACACGCATTCGTGCTACGTGACAATCCTGAGAGGACGGGCTTCGACTGGAACACATTCGGTGCACAAGCGATCTCGGAGACGCTGGCAGGGACCGAAGGTCTTGTCCTCGAGCAATCGATCCAGACCGAGCTCTATCGCATAGACCGCTTCCGCCGCCTGTCACCAGGCGACGTGGCGACGGAACCAGTCATTGATCATGTGCCAATCCGCGCGCGCATCGATATGGGGGTCGCGCGAAAAATCGTCTGGGGCGGGGCGCGGGCCTTGCGCCGCGACGTCGCACGTAGCGAGCGGCGGCGGCGTATCCCTGTCCTCATGTATCACAGCGTCTCCGATGAAGGTCCGGCCGCGCTCGCCCGTTTTCGGCTCACGCCCGCCGCATTCGCCAGCCAAATGACATGGCTGCGCGCCAATGGCTTTCACGCGATTAGCTCCGAGCAGCTGGAATGGTTCATCGCCAACCGTCAGCCTTTCGTTGGCCGCCCAGTGCTCATCACCTTCGATGACGGCTTCCAGAACTTTGCCGACCATGCCTGGCCGATCCTGCGCGCGAACGACCTCACCGCGGAAGTGTTCCTGGTGACGGACTTGGTGGGTGAAAGTGCACAGTGGGACGCCTACAGCGGCCCGCCGACGCAGCTTATGGACGCCGGGACGGTGCGACGCCTCGCCGGCGAAGGCGCCTTCTTCGGAAGCCATCTGGCGACGCATCGCGCGATCGATGGTCTGTCGAGCTCTGACTTGGCCGCCGAGCTTCTGCGCTCTCGTATGTTCATCGAACGGTGGACCGGTCGGCCAACCGCGGCGTTCGCGGCACCCTTCTCAGTCACCGACCGACGGCTTGGCAGGCTGGCCAAGGAGTGCGGCTATCGAATCGGCTTCGGCGGCAGACACGGGCCGGCGGACCTCGATTGCGATCCCATCGACCTTCCGCGCATCGAGATTCGTGGGGATCGTTCGCTCGATGACTTTGTTGCGGTTGTCGAGGCCGTGCTCGCATGAACCGTGAACTTGTCAGTGTCTAGATTTGTAACAAGTTGGTTCCGCGTTTTGTTCAGCGTCCCGCTCCGCTTACCTCGTTCGCAAGTCTATTGGGCGACTTGGGACACGGCTGACATCAGCTCCTGCGGGCTTGGCGCCCCAAACATGTATCGCCCGCCCTCTGGAACCTCCGTGAAGCTCCAGCGGACGATCCCTTGCCGGTCCAGCAGGAACTGACCGATCAATTGTCCGTGTCCCGTTGCTATCATCTGCTCGTCGGCTTCGGTCAGTTCGTAATGGTCCTTCTTGTTGAGGATTTCGCTGGCCTCAAGAGGATCCATAGGACCGGGCAACTCGCCTGGTATGTCGACCCGCATATCCTTTGCCGCTGCCATCGAGACCTTGTACGGCCAGTTCGTCTCGTTTTGGGTGAATTCGAGATTGGGCAGTCCAAAAGCACGATGTGAAGCGCGTTCAGGGTCGGAGGCCGCAAGCAGATTCGGCATCGGATGGTAGCGGAAATAGAGACGCGCCCGTTCGATCGGCGTGTTGACCACCGTCAGGCTCTCCACGCCCTTTTCGCGCAGCTCCGGATCAAGCCGCGCCTGGGCGGCGATATGGCGCCGGCAAAACGCACAATGCAGACCTCGAAACAGGCCGACCAGCACCGGTTTTTGTCCGCGAAAGTCGTCAAGCGCGATCTTGCCTTCCTGGGTAATGGCGTCGAGTACCACGTTCGGCGCACGGTCGCCCGGTTGAAGCGGCACCAAGTCACTACGCGCGGACATTTCCAACCTCCAACCCCGGCTAGTCGAGAAAAGGCAGCACCACGAGCGCTTCCGGGTCGAGCCCGTGCTGGGCGCAAATACCCTGCGCCAGGGAAAAGTAGCGTTCGGCCTCGGCCAGGTTGTCGAGGTCGAGATTAAGCGTTGCAAGACCATCATAGCACGGAAACAGCAGTTGGGGTTCGCCCGTTTCGCGGGCTACGTCCAGTGCTTCGTGGAACAAACCAACGGCCAGGTCCGGACGGCCGTTGCACTGGTGGATCTGCCCAAGCACGATCAACGGCACCGGCAGGTGCTCGCGCTGGTCGAGCGCCCTGTCGATCTCGATGGCCTTCTCGGCAGCAGGTATGCCCTCCGTTGGACAGCGATCCGTGAAAGTACAACAAGCGACCGCCAGATTGGCGAGGAGGCGCGCCTGGAAACCCAAATCACCAATACGGCGCGCCACTTCAAGACCGCGCCGACAGACCTCCATCGCCTGTGCCGGATCGATGGTCGTGTATAGCACGCCGAGATTGGTGTAGCCGCGGCAGGCCGCGCCCAGCAGACCGGCGGCTTCGGCCAATTCAATGCTACGCTCAACCTGACGCACGGCCTCACGGTTTCGCCCGAGGCGAGCCAGCGCGACAGCCTTGGTATTGAGTGCCTCGGCGGTCACAAGAGTGGCATCACACCCAACCTCGGAGACATGCTCCGTTGTCAGATTGCGTACGCAATCCAGCGCCGCGTCTGCCCATTTTGCCGCGAGAGCGTGATCTCCGCTACGGAACGCCTGTCGGCCACGTTCTTGCCACAGATGCGCCTGCTCGATCGGGGCATCCGCCCCATCGAGGAGCGCTGCCGCCTCAGCATAGCAGGGTTCTGCCTTGTCCCGCTTGCCGACGTCCCAGAGCAGCCGACCGATCTTACGCAAAACTCGCGCCGAGGCGACGTGATTGGCCGCTTCGCGATATGCCTGCAACACGGTCTCGTAGTGGTGGTGCGCGATCTCGCGGCGGCCTGCCGGGCCGCTCAAATCGGCAATGCGCTCTGCAATTGCCAGTTTGAGCGGTGTTTGCCCGATCGCGTCCAATGCTGTCAGTGCTCGCTCGTAGAAACGAAGGGCGTCGTCGTTGGCGTATATCATGCGAGCGCGATCGCCTGCCGCCCGCAGGTAATGCGCGCCCTTCTCCCGCTCGGCGCTCTGTGCGAAATGATGACCGAGCACGGTCAAATCCTCGAGCCGTTCCGGCTGGTCGCCGCACAGTTGCTCCAAGGCAGCACCGACCCGCCCGTGGATGTCGGTCCGGCGTTGCAGGAGCAGATTCTGGTAGATCACGTCCTGCAGCAATGTTTGCGTAAAGCGGTAGCTTTGCGACAAGACCGAGCCTGATCCGGCAACTTCCTCGATGATTTCCGCATCGCAAAGCAGTTCGCAGCCGGCTTCAAGCCGGCCGGGGTCGGCCGTCACGGATTTCAGAAGTGTGGCATCGAAACGCGGGCCAATTACCGCGGCCTCCTGAGCCAACCGGCGCACCTCTGGGGGCAGCCGGTCGACGCGGGCAAGCAACATCGCCTGGATAGTGGCGGGGATGCCGGTTGCGACTTCGCCGGCCACAGTCCGCCATCGCTGGCCCTCTCGCATCAGTACACCGCGATCGATAAGGCCGCGAACAATCTCCTCTACAAAAAGGGGGTTGCCGCCCGCGCGCTCGAGGATCTGATCGAGAAGCCCTCCTGCGGAGTTTACCCAGCTCTCGCCGAAAAGCGCCGCGAGCAGCCTGCGTCCGTCATCACCATTGAGCGGCGGAAGCCTGAGCGCTGTGTGACTGACCCGACTTGAGTCGAGCTGGTCGTTGTCCGGCGCCGGACGATGCGTGACCAGCAACATCAACCGCGTGCGTTCTAACCTGTCCATCACGAAACGTAGTGCCTCGAGCGACACGGCGTCGGCCCAGTGCAGGTCTTCGACGACGATCAACAGCGGCGACAACGCAAGCCGCCGTTCGATGATTGTGCGGACTGCGTAGAGAATTTGCCGCCGCAACTGCTCAGGCTCGACATGCTGCAAGGTGGCATCGGGGTCGCCAAGGCCGAGCACATGATAGAGCAAAGGCATCAGCCGCTTCGCCTCCTCGCCCTGCAGGCCGAGATCGGCAAGCAAGCCTGCGAGCTTCCCCCGCATTTCGTCCCCATTGTCGTTTTGCATCATCCCGGCAGCGCTGCGCACCACGGCGCCCAAGGCGCCAAAAGATTGTTCGCCCAGCGGTGAGCACGTGGCCTGCCGCACGACGACGTTGCGAAAACGCTCCTCGTCGCCGACGCGGGCGACGAACTCCTTCACCAGCCGCGATTTCCCGATGCCGGCTTCTCCGACGAGGCGGACAAGTTGGGCCGAGCCGCCGCACGCCTGGTCAAGGCTCGCCATCATTCTATTGAGCTCCGCACCACGACCTATTAGTGGCGCACTGAGGCCGAGCGCCTCGAGCCCGCGCGCTGGGCGCGGCACCGCTAGCGGTGCGTCCAGTCGATGGACGAGCACGCTGCCAGCCTTGCCGCGAAACACGACATCACCCAGTGACTCGTAAGAGAAGGCATGCCGGGTCAGCCTGTGAGTGAGCTCGCCTACCAGCACCTCACCCGGTGCGGCCAGCGATTGCAGGCGTTGCGCCGTATTCACTGTGTCGCCGGTCACCGAATAGGATCTGGCGGTGCCGATGCCCAATCCGCCAGTAACGACCGGACCAGTGTTTATGCCGATGTGGAGTAACAGAGGCGAGCCGGAGTGGGGGGTGCTTTCGCCGAGCCGCGCCGTCCGGGCGATCATGTCGAGAGCGGCGCGAAGCGCACGTTCCGGATCGTCCTCATGCGCGACCGGCGCACCGAACAAAGCGAGCAGTGCATCGCCGATGAATTTGTCGACGAAACCACCAAAGTTTCGCACGGCCGCCGTCAATTCCTTGAACAGTTTATTCTGCAGCGCTTGCATGACCTCGGGGTCGAGCTGCTCGCTGAGTGTCGTGAAGCCGCAAAGGTCGGCGAACAGGACCGTTACCGTCCGGCGATCGGCGTCGGAGACGGGATGCAGCCCTTCTTCGCTTTCGATGTTCGGAAGCAGCGACGGAGTTCGAGAAGGCGGCACAATGGTCCGGCTTGGTGCCGGAGCAGGCCGTTCGACGGCTTTTGCGGGCGCACCGACGCTTGCCCCACATTTCGGACAGAACTCGAAATCAGGTGCGCAGGCGTAGCCGCAACTGGCGCATGGCACGGGCTGGCGCCTGCCACACCTCGGACAGAAGGCGTAACCGCCCTCAATCTCGAAACCGCAGCCCGAGCAGTCCATCGAACAAGACCTCACTAGTGGCCGTGACGGCGTGATCTCGCCCGCACTGCACGGCCAGGCTATTCACAAGGATGCACCGATAGCCGTCGACGAGCAAGCGGCAGCGCAAATGGGCATCGAGCCATCCGTGTGGGTCCGGTGGCAGAGCGCTACGCATGACCTCTTGATGCAACGGCTGGCTCGCTGTCAGCTTGCGGTTGTGACTTAGGCTCAGGTCGGCTTGATCTCTGCCTGGCCGATCTTGCGCCATCTGGCGTTTTCGCGAACCAGTTTTAGGTCGTCGGTCGTCTCGGCAAATGTCCGCAATCGGTATTGCCGGAGCAGGTCCGGGAAGAGCGCTCCTTCCGGCAGGCCGGCAAGCTGCTCGCGGACTGAGATCTTTTCATCGATGACCCGCATGCCCCAGGCATTTTCCCGAACCTGCAGCTCCGCAGCCAGATCGCGCTCTTCCGGCGCGTTTTCGTCTAGCGCGGCCAGAAGGATCGAGTGGAAAAGCGCTACATAGCCAATCTGTCTCAGGCCCCCCACGACCCGCGCGCGCGGCAATATGGCAAGGACGAGGAACGTCAGGAACAAGTTCGGCAGCAGCACGCCGTCCAGCAGCGCCTGCCTGAGATACGGCCGCTCGAACGGGATGGAAAGACCTTGCGGCCTGTCGGGCTCGATCAGGTGCCCGTTCTCGAGAACGAGTTTGCGCACGCGCTCCTCGCGAATGCCCCAGAAATAGTCCGTGGCATTGGGCAGGAATCTGCCAAATGGGCTCGATGCGGCCTCTTGCCAGGCACGTTCGAGACGCTGGCGTCTTGCGGGTTCAATGAGCAGTCTGGAAAGAAGGCCGCCGTCATATTCCAGATGCCGCGCCATGGCAGCCGCGGCGGCCCGATCATCGATGAAAACCGGCAGGGCCATGCCGGCACGATCCCAATTGGCGACCAGATCGTGGTTCAGGGCAGTCAGCGCATCGGCGGCGGTTTCAAACACCTTGTCCTGGCTGGCAAGCAGTGTGCCCAGCCAGCGGCTGGCATCCGTTTCATCGCCCACCGCTTCGAGCGCGCGCTTGTTGAGGGAGACGGGACCGGCCACGCAGGCGCTTTTGCGGCACAGTTTGTGGCGCCCCATGCCGAACAGGTTGACCTTGTCGTCGCCGACATCGAGCCATCCCGGCCCCTCCCGGCCAACTGTCTCCATGGTCATCGTCGTTCCCATGAAGCCGACGAAGGCCGACAGCCCGTTTTCGACCGCGCCGAGCCAGGCAAGCAGGAGGGCATCGAAGGTGATCCGGTCCATCAGAAGCAGGCAGTGCAGGCCGGACTGAATCACCGGTCTGTGCTCGAACTCGTCGAGGGCTTTGCCGATCTCCTCAGGCCGCATGATCCTATCGAGGCGCTGATGCAGGACTTCGCGCAGGATCGAGCGGGCAGCGATCGCCGGGCCCGATGCAGGCCTTGCCACCGGCCGCCACAGATGGCGGGCGTAATCGGAAACCGGTGCATTCCAGTTCTGCTCGATGTCGCGCACGACCTCCGGGCAGAGCAGCGACAGCACAGCCAGAATTTCCAGCGGAGGGGTAGGGGTTGGATCAAAGACGGCGGTCATTGGTCCCGTCTAGCCGCTTGCGGTGTAAACGCCAAGCGAGACCAGACTTGCTGGATGCAGCCCTGTTCGCTGACTCGGCACAAATTGTCAGATTGGCTAAACAGCCAAGGCAAACAGCGGATCTTAGAACCGCAGCCGGGCCATGCTCAGGAGGTCGTGGTACTGCCCGTCGGTAAAGCCGGCCTTCACATGCCGGCCTTCGATCTCAAAGCCGTGGCTCTTGTAGAGACGGAGGGCCGGTTCGTTGTCGGCATAGACGGTCAATTCGACTCGCTTCAGGGCGCGCCAGTTGTCGGCCACGTCAAGCAGCGCGCCAAGTATGGCAGAGCCGATACCTTTGCCAACAAAGGCATCGTCAAGGCCGATATTGATCTCGCCGATGTGCGAACGGCGCGGTGAACCCTGCACGACCAGGCTGCCATGGCCGACGACCTTGCCGTCCAGCTCGGCAACGATCCAGGTGGTTTCCGGGCCGGACTTGGCGATGCGCCGCGCCACCTGCTCCACCATCTCGAAAGGCATCCTGAGCGTGCCCTGGCGGAAGCCCGGCATGTTGAAAATAGCGCAAAGCGCCTCCGCATCGCTTGGCCGGACGGACCGGAGCAGCGGCTGGCTTTTCTCGGAGGGTGGCGACGTCGTGCTGGTCATGGCGTTCCCGGCGAAGGCAATCGGACCGGTACGATGCACCGGACGCCACCTGAAAATCCAGCCGTCTCTCAACCTATGATGCCGATTGCGAGCTGAAATACCGGGAGGCGGCGTAGAGTTTGAAGACGCCGCTGATGCCGATCCAGCCGAAAAGCGTGAGCCAGCACAATGTCCCGATCGCCGTCCAGTCGATCCGGTGCACCGCAGCGTCGGTGATGACGACGCCGAGGATGGCAAGCAGGCCAACCAGAAACTGTGCCAACCCGAGCACCAGCAGTTCCTCGCGCGGCGCGCTTCTCCAGACGAGATATATACCGCCCGCACCGGCGAGGAAGATTGCGCTGTAGACCTGAGCGTGGAAGGCATCGATCGGCCATGGCCAGATGCCACTGAATGTCAGGGGAAACAGCAACAGGCCGACGCCATAGAGCCCAAGGATCGCGGATTCCACCGGCATGTAGCCGCGCCATGCGGGATTTAAGGTCACGCCTTTCGCAGAAGGACGGGCTCTGGCCCGCCACAGGAACAGCCCGGATACCGCGACCGAAGCAAGATAGACCAAAAACCACAGCCAGGGCGCTTTGCGCTCGAAGTTGAAATAGCCGAGATTGATGAACGAAGCCACCGACACGATGAAGGTGAAGATGAAGGCCATGACGAGCACGAGCCTGCCGGGCGACCAGCGATTCCAGACCAGCAGCGCCGCCATCACGACCATTTCGGCGGTGTAGAAGCCGCCGAGAAAGCGCGCATTGAACGGCGTGACGGCCCAAGGCCAGCCCGGTTTGACCAGAACAGGCACGAAAAACAGGCCGGCGCCTACGATCAGGACGATGATGACGACCGCAGAGAAAAGGCGCAGGGTCGCGGGAAATGGCGGATTGTCGGATGTCGGCATGGGAGAAAATCCCAAAGATGAAGGCTCCATGGACCATCATAATGCTGCTTGCGGCCGGTTAAAATCGGCCTAAGTGAACGGTCACCAGGCTTATCCATTCGAATGGCCGCACGGTTCGTTTCGAAGTAAGATGGAGCATTCGGACCAAAGACCGGTCCGGTCAAAACGCCACGGGGTGCATTTTCCGGAGCCTGCACGATGAACGAAGCTCAGGATCTGTTCTCACTTCTGCGACAATCGGCCGATGTCGATCCACAGGCGATCGACGCGATCAAGCGAACCATCGCGGAGGGCGAGGACCGCGAACTTTGCCGCATCAATGCGCCAGCCTTCGCCAGCAAGCATGGCCTCGACGAGGAGCGCGCAATAGGCGCCTTTCTCCATGCCGCGCGGGTGGGCATCTTCGACATTTCCTGGAATGTTCTGTGCCCCGGCTGTGGCGGCGTGCTCGACACCAACGCCACGCTGAAAACCCTGCAAAAGGACGAATACACCTGCGCGCTGTGCTCCGAGGGCTATTCACCGACCCTCGACGAGATGGTCGAGGTGACATTCACCGTCAGTCCCCGCGTGCGCAGGATTGCCGCCCACAATCCACACGAACTGCCGGTGGCGGAATATTTCCGCCAGATCTACTGGGCGTCCGGCGTCGATCTGCCGGAAGAGCATTTCGCGGAAAAGATGGAAGCGTTCTCGCTGGAGGATATCGAGCTTGCGCCCGGTGAAAAGGCGGTTCTGCCCATACAGCTTCCGTCCGAATTCATCATCGTCTTCGAGCCGGTCACCCACTCGGCGCAGTTCATCGACGGGAAGGGCGAACCAACAAAGGAGCGCCGAAGCCTCTCTTTGGCCTTCGACCGCGACCATGTTCAGAACCAGACGCTGGAGATGCAACCCGGCCCGTTGCGCATTTCGCTGGAAAACCGGACCGACACCCGCGTGCTGCCGACGGTCTTCATCGCCGGCCAGGCATTGCATGATTTCCTGGGAAAACGCCGGCCCTTCCTGACCGCCAAGCGCCTGCTCACCAACCAGACGTTCCGCGATCTCTATCGCACGGATACACTCGACATCAACCAGCGCCTGAAGATCACCAGCCTGACGTTCCTGTTCACCGACCTGCGCGGATCGACCGAGCTTTACGAGCGGGTGGGCGACCTTTCAGCCTTCGATCTCGTGCGCGAGCATTTCCAGGTTCTGCACGAGATCGTCACGGCGGAGGCAGGCGCGGTGGTGAAGACGATCGGTGATGCGGTGATGGCGACCTTCGCGACGCCCGATCGTGCGATTGCTGCAGCCCTCAGGATGCGCGATGCCATGCGTACGCTCAACGACAAGAGCGGGCGCGAGGATCTGCTGCTCAAGATCGGAGTCCATGCCGGCCCTTGCATCGCCGTGTCTATGAATGAGCGACAGGACTATTTCGGCCAGACGGTCAACATTGCTTCGCGGGTCCAGAACCTTGCCAACGCACAGGCGATCTTCGCCACTCGATCGGTGGTCGACGACAATCTCACCGCCGATCTCTTACACAGGAACGCGCTGACGCCCGTGCCCCACGAGGTCTCGCTGCGCGGCATTGACCGGGAGATAGCAGTATACACGATCCCCTGAAGGCTTGGCCCTGAAGATTTGGCTCGTCCCGGCCCCTCACACTCGCCTACAGATAAAATAACGATCGGCGGGAACCGAAGGTGGCGGCGGGAGGCGTTGCAACTGCGGGTGATCGAGCGGCGTGCCGCTGACCGCGATGCCGCCGACGCGAAGTAGGCGCGCGGTCAGATCGGGAAGCCAGGTAGAGATCACTGCATCGCGATCTTCATAGCCGGTGCCGATGTCGGCATGAACAAGGGCGGCGTCGATGCCAATGAACCTGCTCGCCGTCTCGCGTATTTCGCCGAGCACGAGGTTTTCAGCTTCGGGAATTGAGCTGGCGTGTGCGGCAAGTGCGCGGTCGAACGCTATGATCCGGCGTCCGGGCAGGCGCTCGCGCAGATGGTGGAACGTCCGGCCATTACCGAGGCCGAGCTCGAGCACGGGGCCCTCTATCTTCGCCACCTCGGCGCAGACATGATCGAGTATGTCGCGCTGTGCGGTCATCCTCCGGATGAAACTGTCGAGGCGACTCATGCGCGATTGTATCTCCTGAACAAGTCCACGAAATCAACTGCCCCCGACCAGAGCGTTTCGCGGCTGAAACCAGAGGCGACGTGTTAAACCCCGATCGAGTCTTGCCGCGTGTAGAGGCGAACGATGAACACTGCAACAAGCGAACAGGCTGCCGACAAGGATCATACCGGGTGGAGTCGGCGGCGCGGCGCGCGGCGGAATAGCGATGTCACTTGTAGGGGTCCGCGGCGTCCCGCAACCCGTCGCCGAGGAAGTTGAACGCCAAGATGACGAGAACGACGGGGAGCATCGGCAAAAGCAGCCATGGATAGAACGCGATCACGCTGACGCTGCGCGCCTCGGTGAGCAGGATGCCCCAGCTGGTTATCGGCGCCCTCAGGCCGAGCCCGAGGAAGCTCAGCGCCGTCTCGCCCAGGATCATGCCGGGTATGGAGATCGTTGCCGTCGCGATCAGATGCGACATAAACCCGGGAATGAGGTGTCGGCGGATAATGCGGCTGCTTCTGGCGCCCATCAATTGCGCGGCCAGAACGTAATCCTCCTCGCGCAAGGCTAGAAGCTTCGAACGCACGGCCCGCGCCAGTCCGGTCCAGTCGAGCAGCCCGAGGATGACGGTGATGCCGAAATAGATCAGGATCGGACTCCAGGTTATCGGCATGATCGCCGCCAGAGCCAGCCATAGCGGAATACTGGGGATCGATTGCAGAACTTCGATTATCCGTTGAACGATCAGATCGAAGATACCGCCGTGATAGCCGGCCAGTCCGCCGATGACAATGCCGAGCAGGAAGCTGAAACTGATGCCGACGAGGCCTATTGTCAGTGAAATGCGTGCGCCATAGATGATGCGCGAGAGCACATCGCGCCCCAGCCTGTCAGTGCCGGCCAGAAAGAGCTGGCCGTTTTCGGCGGGGCAGACAAAATGCCTGTCACCTTCGATCAGGCCCCAGAACCGGTACTTGTCGCCCTTGCAGAAGAAACGGATCCGCTGAACATCATCCTGTTGCTCGATGTAGTTTCGCTTGAGCGTGTCCATATCCAGCGTCATCTGGCGGCCATAGACGAACGGCCCGACGAACTGGCCGTTGTGGAACAGGTGCACCCGCTGCGGCGGCGAATAGATGTAGTCCATGTTGCGCGTGTGCAGATCGTAGGGCGCCAGGAACTCGCAGATCAGTATCCCGAAATAAAGCGTTGCCAGGAATATGCCGGATACAAGGGCAAGCCGGTGCCGGCGGAATTTCCACCACATCAGCCGCAGCTGCGACGCCTGAAAGACCTTCTCCTGCTCCGGCGTCATCGCCTCGACCGACTGCAGGTCAAAGGGCTCGATGGAAACGTAGTGTTGCAGTGGGGCACCCGGAGCGGGCAGCGGCGATTGCGTGTTCATTTGGTGCTGCCGCCTTGCAAACGAATTCGCGGATCAAGTAGCGCCAGCGCTAGGTCGGAAATCAGGACGCCGATGACCGTCAGGAAGGCGAGGAACATCAGGAACGACCCTGCGAGATACATGTCCTGGCTTTGCAGCGCCTTGATCAGCATCGGCCCGGTCGTTTCCAAAGACAGCACGATCGCCGTGATTTCGGCACCGGAGATGATGGCCGGCAGGATAGAGCCGATATCCGAAATGAAGAAATTGAGCGCCATGCGCAGCGGATATTTGACCAGCGCCCTGAAGGGATGAAGGCCTTTGGCGCGCGCGGTCACGACATATTGCTTATGCAATTCATCGAGCAGATTGGCGCGCAGCCGCCGGATCATGCTTGCCGTGCCCCCGGTGCCGATGATCAAGACCGGAATCCAGAGATGGGCGAGGATCGACTTCGCCTTGGCCCAGCTCATCGGCTCGCCGAGATATTGCTGGTCCATGAGATGGCCGATGGACGTGCCGAACCAGATGTTGGCGAAATACATCAGGATCAGCGCCAGCATGAAGTTCGGAATCGCAAGGCCGAGAAGGCCGAAGAAAGTCAGGCCGTAGTCGCCCCAGCTGTATTGATGCGTGGCGGAGTACATGCCGATCGGAAAGGCAATGAGCCAGGTGAAGATGATCGTGACGAAGGAAACCAGCACCGTCAGCCACATTCGGTCCCCCACGACGTCGCGAACCGGCAGCTCATATTCGAAGGAATAGCCGAAATCGCCGTGCAGCATCCCGCCGACCCAGTAGAAGTAGCGAATGACCGGTGGCTTATCGAAACCATATTCCTTGCGCATCATCTCGATGCGATCGGAATCCACCGCTTCGCCCTGAGCCCGAAGCTCGGCAACATAGCTGTCGAAATAGTCGCCTGGGGGAAGTTCGATGATCGTGAACACCAGTGCCGATATGACCAGCAGCGTTGGAACCATCACGGCGATGCGCCAGACCAAATATCGAAGCACGCTCAGGACTCTCCAAGCCAGAATGTATCCGGCATATAGACACCGAAATAGGCGGTCGGGTCGTAGCCGTAAAGCGCCTTGTCGGGCAGATTGCGCAGCCGCGAGGATGCCAGAACCGGCTGATGCGTTCCGTTCACCGTGCCGATCGAAAACACCTGATCGGTATAGATCGACAGCATTGAATTCCAGATCTCGGCGCGCTCCGTGGCTTCAGTCGATGCGTTCCAGCGCTTGAGTAAATCCATCAACTCGACCACGGGCGGAAGATCGGGCGCTTCGCCGACCTTGCCACGGGACAAGTAGTGAGCACCCCAGAGCGGCCATTGCAGCTGGTCGTCGACGGTGGGGGCCAGTTGGTAGGGGTTCATGTCGGCGGTCGGCACGCCATTGTCGATGCCCGACCACATCGACATCATGATCTGGCCACCAAGCGCGCGGCTGCGGAAGATGTCGCGCTGCGAAGTCCGGATGAACAGAGCGATGCCGATCTTGCGCCAGTGATCAGTGATGAGCTCGAGCGCGTCGGTTTCCAGCGTGCTTTCGCCGGCAGTTTCCACTACGAGCTGCGCCGGGCGTCCGTCGGGAAGTATCCGCAGGCCGTCATCGTCACGCGCCTGAAGCCCGACCTCGTCGAGCAGGGCATTAGCCTGGTCGGGATCATGGGCGACCCAGGCTTTCGCGAATTCCGGCCGGTAGAGCGGGCTCTCCGGCAGGACCGTATCGGCACTTTCCTGCGCCAATCCGTAGAACACGGCCAAATTGATCTCGCGCCTGTCCACAGCGAGCGAAAGTGCGCGGCGCACGCGCACGTCACGAAAAAGGCCGCGCCACACCTGGTCGGCACAATTCAGATTGGGCAGCAGCGCCAGCCGCGAACCTTGTGTGCGTTTCCAGAGATGCATCTTCACTGGGTAGCGCTTCTCCGCATCCTTCAGGAAGGCGTAATCGGTGAAGTCAATTCCCATGCCTTGCAGGTCGCTCTCGCCCGCACCGGTCTTGGCGGAAATGATCGCCGACGAGCTGACGTTCATGACTATCCGGTCGACATAGGGCAGTTGCCGGCCATTCTCGTCTATTCGATGAAAGAACGGGTTCCGCTCGAAGACGAACTGCTCAGCCGGCGGCTTGGTCCGGTTCTGCCAGGGATCGAGCGTCGGCAGTTCCGGGTTCTCCGGGCGATATTGCCGCGACATGCGGATATGCAAGAGCGTCCATTTCTTGGCCCGGTTCTCCTTCATTAGGCCGGCGAGCCGGAATGGATCCTGGTATTTCTTGTGGAACTGCTTGAGATAGGCGGCCGGCAGAACAAGCGATAGGGGCGAAGCAGCGGCGAGCTTGGGCAGGAAGTCGGGATTGGGCGCATCCCAACTGTAGCGGACCGTCAACGGATCGACGATCTCGAAGCGTGGCGGCTTGCCATCCGCCAGCAGGGCCGGGGCGAGCCCGCCTTGCGAAAGCTCATCGTTCAGCCAGACATCTTCCCAGCAATAGCGAAAATCCTCCGACGTCAGCAGGCTACCGTCAGACCATTTATGTCCTTCTCGTATCTTGAAAGTGAAGACACGATCATCCGCTACATCGAAACTTTCGAGAATGTCGGCTTGCAGGTTAAGCTTTTCGTCATAGCCGACCAGGCGAGCATACCCGTAGATCGTCATCATCCGGATATCTTTCTGGCTGCCGATGATCGTGCGCAGCGTGCCGCCATATTGGCCGGGCTGCCGGCCCATCGCAGCGAGATTCAACGCGCGCGGACGCTTGGGCAGGCGTTCGGCCAGGGCCGGCAGCGCCCTGGCCTTCATCTGCGGCTGAAGAAATTCCGGCTCCAGGTCGCCGGCGCGCAACGTGCCCGGCAGAAATGCCGAAGCCATGAGTCCAAGGACGGTGCGCCGGCTGATCAATGGCGTAGCTCGCTGACATCGGCCGAACGTCGCGCCAGCACGAGGTGGCCGCCGCCAAGGTCGAGCGGCGACAGCATGTCCTCGTCGCCCTCGTCACGGAATTGCGGTCCCCATGCGCTGGTGTCGGAAGCGCCGCTGAGCTTCAGAGTCTTGAAATCCATCGGCCTGTCGAGATCGGGGAAAGGGACTGCGGCGACCAGTGAGCGCGTGTAGGGGTGGACCGGTTTCCTAAGCAGAATTTCGCGCGGCGCTAGCTCGACGATACGCCCGCCGCACATCACCGCGATGCGGTCGGCCATGTAGTCCACCACCGCCAGGTTGTGGGATATGAACAGGTAGGTCAGGCCCAGTTCCTTCTGCAGGTCCTTCAGAAGATTCAGGATCTGCGCCTGGACAGAGACATCGAGTGCCGAAACTGGCTCGTCGCAGATCAGGAGTTCAGGCCCCAGTGCCAACGCGCGCGCGATGCCGATACGCTGACGCTGTCCGCCGGAGAAACTGTGCGGATAACGCTTTATGAAACGCGGGTCGAGTCCGATTGCCTGCATCAGGTTCTTGACCGTGGCGAGTCGGGACGCGGCATTGCCACGTTGATGGATTTCCAGCGGCTCGCTCAAAATGTTCTCCACCGTCATGCGAGGTGAAAGCGACGAAACCGGATCCTGGAAGACCATCTGGATTTTCGCGCGCAGCATGCGCAGAGCGTCTCCCTCGGCTTTCAAGACGTCGATCGGACCATCGCGGCCGTTGAAGATCACAGAGCCGCCGCTAGGGGTGACAGCCCGCATGAGGACCTTGCTGACGGTGGTTTTGCCGGAGCCGCTTTCGCCGACAAGACCCAGGCACTCGCCCCGCCTGATATCAAAGCTCACGCCGTCCACGGCGCGAACAGAGGTTTGATGACCTCCGCCGAACCATCCGGACTTGCGGATCGTGAAGGTCTTTGTCATATCCCTGACCGACAGCAGGAGGTCGTCCGGCCCCTTCGATGCTGGCGCCGTCTGCTTGCCGAGCAGGTTCCCGACATTCACCGGCACCTCGCGGAGCGCTTTTAGCCTTTCGCCGGGCTTCAGGTCGAAATGCGGAACGGCTGCCATCAGGCCCTTCAGGTAAGGGTGGCCCGGCCGGCGGAATATCGCCTCCACAGGTCCCGCTTCCATGATCTCGCCATGGTACATGACCACCACCTCGTCGGCGACATTGGCGACTACGCCAAGGTCGTGCGTGATCAGCAGCATCGCCATGTTCAGCTTCGTCTGAAGCTCGCGCAGCAATTGCAGGATTTGCGCCTGGATGGTGACGTCCAACGCCGTTGTCGGCTCGTCGGCGATCAACAGGGCGGGCCGGCAGATAAGCGCCATGGCGATCATGGCGCGTTGACGCAATCCTCCCGAAAGTTCAAAGGGATACATGTCATAGGCGCGCTTGGGGTTGGGAAAGCCGACAAGTCCGAGCATTTCCTCGGTCCGCGCCTTGCGCTCCACCCGAGCCGTGGGCGTATGAATCTGCAGGGATTCGCTGACCTGATTGCCGATCGTATGCAGCGGCGACAGTGATGTCATCGGCTCCTGAAATATTTTGCCGATGCGGCTGCCTCTCAACGCCCGGATTTCGGGTCCGTCACGCGGCATCTGCAGGATATCCTGCGTCGTGCCGGGCTTTTCAGGATCGGAAAACAGGATACGGCCGCGAACATGGGCTGTGTTCGGCAAAATGCCCATCACTGCCTGGCTGAGAACCGATTTTCCGGAACCGGACTCGCCCACAAGCGCGGTAACCTTGCCGGGCAAGACGCGAAGATTCGCACGCCTGACGGCATGCAACGGTCCCCCTATAATGGCAAAAGAGATGCCAACATCCTCGATCCGCAGCAGATCAACGCCCAAATTCATTCTCACACCAGCCCCCACTCTGGCCGCTCCAGAAGGCGAGACTAGCGCATTGCCAGCCTAGAGCAACTTGGATTCGAACAGTCGCAAGTTCCCTGCCGGAACCGGCGATCGGACTGCATACCAAAACGCGTTCGGATCGGATCGTGGCGGTTACTGGAGCTTCCTCGGGTCGCCCGCGGACGGCCGCGCGGCATTGCGATGAAGCAGCATGACCTGCTCGGCGTCCGATATTCGGTCGTAAATCGGCTCCAGCGCACCGTCTTCGTCGAGCGAGAGAGCACCCGACAAATCGGGTGAAAGCACCGTTAGCTTCTGCCTGATGCCCGCCAGTTCCTCCATGCCGAGCGCCAGCCAGTTGTTGGCGCCGCAATAGCTGGCGAAGTCTTTGCTGGCGAGAACGCTGTGCGGATATTTCTTGGTTAGGGTCTGGAGGCGCTGGACCTCGTTTACAGCCGAGCCGAAGACGGAGAATGTGAGCCGGTCGGTAAGCCCGACATTGCCGAACATCACATTGCCGACATGCAGGCCGATACCATAGTTTATGTCGCTCAATCCCTGCTGCTTTCTGCGCAGATTGAGATCCATCATGCGCGCGGTGGCCTTGTGCGCTGCTGCAAGAGCGGCCTGGCAGGCGATCTCGGACTGTGAACGGTGCCTTGCGCAAGGGTAAACTGCAATGAAGCCATCCCCTATGAAACTCATGATCTGCCCGCCCTTACGATTGAAAGGCGCAGCAGCGGCGTCGAAAAACTGGTTCAGCGTATCGATATAGACTTCGCGGCCGGAGGTTTCGGCAAGTCTTGACGACCCGCGCATGTCGCCCATGACCAGTGCCGCCCGGATTGTATCACCCTCGCCGCGCTTGATCTGGCCGTCGAGCACGCGCCTGCCGGCGTCGCCGCCGAGATAAGTGGTCATCATGTTGTCGGCAAGCTTGGTGAGCACCGCCATCTTGGTTGCGATAGCGAGATGGTTCTGGATGCGCAGCAGCGCCGCAATCATGCTGTCGCTGAAGCCTGCGGCACTGTCGGTGGACCAAGACCCGATCATGCCCTGACTGGTGTTGCCGCTGAAGGGATGGACGAAAGCCATGTAATCGGTGACGCCCATCAGCTTGAGGTCATCGAAAACAGGAAATTCCGACGGCACCGACGGGTCGAGCCGGCGCCGCAGATGGTCGAGCTTGTGGCTGAGCAGATGGTAGTATGGGCTGGTCAGGAATCTGTCGGAGTGAACGCCGTTCTCCTTGCGGAAGCCTTCCACTTCCAGGCCCTGGCCGCGGAGCCAGGTGAAGCCGAGCGCGTCATAAAGCGGATGAAGCATCGAAAAGCTCAAATGCACCCGCTTCAGCGGCAGGCCGGCAGCAGCCAGCCGTTCACAAAAGCCCCTTACCAATGTTTCCAGATCGTCGCCCGCCAACGCCGATTGCGTCAGCCAATCGGCAACCTTATCCATGAGAATGGCAGAAATTTCTGCTTGCGCTGTGCTCATGCTATCTCGAAATCTCCTTGATCCGCCACAAATTCGCCGGCTCGGACGCCGTCAGGCCTTCACCACCGTCTCTCGGGCTAGCCCGAGGCGGCCAAAAATATTGCGTGTGTCGACGATCAGTAGAGCGTGATCCGCGATCGCCTGATAGTCGATCGCGTCGTGGTCGGTTGCAACGACGACAGCGTCGAAATCCTTCAGGGCCACCTCGGTCAATTCGACCGAGCGACGCCCCTTGATCGCCATATGCTCCCGTGTGGTCGGGATTTCGGTAACATGCGGATCGTGGAATTCCGCCTTGCCGCCCCATTCCTCGATGAGTTCAATGAGCCGCAATGAGGGGCTTTCGCGGATGTCGGGCACATTCTTCTTATAGGCGAGCCCGATGATGAGAATGCGCGAGCGGCTGAGCGCCTTGCCGCAGCGCCGGTCCAGCGCCTTCGCCAGTTCATCGACCACATGACGCGGCATGGCCGTGTTGATCTCTGCCGCCAGCTCGATGAAGCGGGTCGGCAGTTCGTATTCGCGCGCCTTCCACGTCAGGTAGAAAGGATCGATCGGAACGCAGTGCCCGCCAAGTCCAGGGCCAGGATAGAAAGGCATATAGCCGAACGGCTTGGTCTTTGCCGCCTCGATCACCTCCCAGATGTCGATTCCCATCGCACCGAGCACGACCTTCAACTCGTTGACGAGGGCTATGTTGACCGAGCGGAAGATGTTTTCCGTCAGCTTGACCGCCTCGGCGGTTGCCGTGGTGGAAACCGGAACGACGGTCTTGACCACGCCATGGTAGAAAGCCTGCACGAGCATCGCCGCTTCAGTGCCGTCACCTGCCACGACCTTGGGGATCGTCGCGACTTCAAAGCTGCGGTTGCCGGGATCCTCGCGTTCGGGCGAGAAGCCGAGGAAGAAATCTATCCTCGACCGCAAGCCGGTTTTTTCCAGGATGGGCTTGATCACGTCGTCGGTGGTGCCGGGATAGGTGGTCGATTCCAGCACGATCAGCTGGCCGAGACGCAGATGCTTCGCGATGGTGCCTGCCGTGTTCCTGACAAAGGAGAGATCCGGCTCGCGGTGTTTCGTCAGTGGTGTCGGAACGCAGATGATGATGACATCGCAGACGGCCAGTTCGGCAAAATCCGCAGTGGCGCGGAACCGTCCGCTCGCCACCTGGCCGGCAAGGGCTGGCGACGTCACCGCCTCGATGTAGGATTGGCCGTTGTTCAGGCTCTCGACCTTTTGGGGTTCGATGTCGAAGCCGGAAACCGGGAAGCCGGCGCGTGCGATCGCAACCGCCAGCGGCAGCCCCACATAGCCCAGTCCGATCACGCCGACTTGCGCGGCACGCGTCGAAATCCGGTTCAGAAGACGGTCATATGTCGATCGTGAGGCGTCCAAAAATGTGCTTCCCGTCAATTCGGACAGGCCGTCCGCTTCCATGGTGAGGCTCACCGCTCCCAAGAGCCCCGAGGCATATTGCGGAAAATCGATGTCCGCAAGCCGTCAGACCGGCACCTTCGCCTTAAGGCTTGCGGCAGCCATCGCATAGCCGCCGGCGGCGCCATCGATGAAATGAACGTGATCGCGCTGCAGCGGCGATGCGACGAGGCATGTCATCAAGGCCGATTTCTGGCGGTGCAGGCCATAGTTGCAGATGCCCGCCTCTTCCGCCTGTTTCAGCCGGTTCTCGATCCGTTGCAATACATCCGCGTCAACGTCGATGGTCATCTTCAAGCCATCGTCGAACTTCCGGAAATCCGAATTGCTGGCCACTTCGCGTTTGTAGATCTTCGGATCGAATCTGCCGATCGTCCAGCCATATCTATCCGTAACAGCCGTAAGCGTCATCAGGAACACTATCCACAGCTTCGACAGCCACCGCCGTCCTGCCGGCGCCATGGCCCGCGCCTCGATATCGAGGCCGGCGGGCAGCAAACTGTAGTCCGGCCCGTTCACTGGCACCGGGTGGCCATCGCGTTCCTGCCTGCCGGCTAGGGCGATAATGTCGGAAACCAGAAACTGAAAACCGCGCAAGTCGCGCGACGCCCCCGGTATGGCTATGATCGAGACAATTTCGCCATGCCGGGCTTCGATTGGGTTCCAGCGGCAGGAGAGGCCGGTCAGATCCGGCCGCGCGCCGGCCGGCGCAGGATCGATGCGGTAGCGCCCCGCTTTCATCTCGGCTTCCGCCCAACTGCCGCCACCTCCGGCGAACATGGCATAGAAGACTGCATCGGAGGCCTGGAACCTCGCCACGCGAACGTCGAGGCCTTGCGCTCTTATATCCTTTATCGGCACGATTGCGGCACGCAAGGTCAGATCCAGTTCGGCCGCCACCCATCTCTGGACAGCCGCCAGCGCGTTGCGGGTGATCTCCAGCGCCGAGCCGGGAAACGCCACGAGCGCGCCGTCGCCGCCGAAGACAAAGGGAAGATCTTGCCTACCCAGCGCATTGAGCAGCGCCGAAATGACGCTGGCACCGGCCATATTGACGGTTTTATAGCGCCCCGCCTCGATCGCCTTGGTAGAGCCGACGATATCTGCGGTGGCCAGCGCCCAGCCATCGGGGAGAGGCCGATAGTTATCGATATCGGCAACGCTTTCGAACCTGGCGAAGACCGGTAGGGAAGCGACAAACGGGTCGGACGCGGCAGCTGTTTCCATGAGCATCAGATAGCACATTCCAGTGCTTGAGGGTGAAGTCGATCATGCTTCGAAATTGACTTGCGCAGGCTTTCCGATGATAGGGTCCGGCGATGCGAATTGCCTTCTACGCGCCGCTGAAGTCGCCCAATCATCCCGTTGCCTCAGGCGACCGTCAGATGGCACGGATGCTGGTCAAGGCGCTGGAGCATGGAGGGCACAGCGTCGAACTGGCATCTGAATTGCGCTTCTATCTACGCGAACCGGATTCGAAAAGTTTCGATGCGCTCAAGGTCGAGGCCCGGGAGGAAGCCGCGCGGCTGGCAGGGCTTTGGGATCGTGACGGCAAGCCCGATCTGTGGTTCACCTATCATCCCTATTACAAGGCGCCCGACCTGATCGGGCCCGAACTGGCGTTGGCCTTTGGTGTTCCCTATGTGACAGCGGAAGCCTCCTATTCGAGGCGGCGCAACACCGGTTTGTGGGCCGATACGCAAGCGTTGGTGGCGCGAGCCGTCGAACAGGCGGCGCTGAACATCTGCTTCACGCAAAGGGATCTTCAGGGACTGGCAGATGCGATACCCGACGCCGCTTTCGGCATGCTTTCGCCCTTCATCGACACATCGCTATTCCGGGAAACACCGGCACGGGGTTGTCCGACGCGCCTCGTTACCGTCGCCATGATGCGCCCGGGCGACAAAGTCGAAAGCTATCGCATGCTGGCGCAGGCGCTCGGTTCGATCGGTCATCTGACCTGGACCATGTCGATCGTCGGGGACGGACCTGCCCGCGAGGAGATCAAAGCGCAATTCGCCGGCTTGCCCGCCGAGCGTATCGAATGGCTTGGCGCGCTTGAGCCAGCCGCCGTGCCGGATGTCCTCTACAGTGGGGGAATTTACGTCTGGCCGGGTTTCGGCGAGGCCTATGGCGTTGCCTATCTTGAAGCACAGGCCGCCGGCCTTCCGGTTGTGGCTCAGGATGTCGCCGGCGTGCCGGAGGTCGTGCGGGATGGCCAGGCCGGGTTTCTCACCCCGCCGGACGATGTGGCGGCGTTCGCTTCTGCCATTGAAAGGCTTCTGACCCGTAACGACGAAAGATCCATCATGGCCGCAGAAGCCAGACGTTTCATCCTCGAAGAACGTTGTCTCGGTGCTGCGGCGGCGCGTCTGGCCGAACTTCTTGCGAAGATCCCGGTCTCATGACATCCGATCAAATCTGGCAACCCTTGGTGGAGGAGCTGGCGAACTGGCAACGGGCGGACCGTAAGGCAGAGTTCTGGCTGCGCGACGATGACGGCGTTGATCCGACGCCTGCGCTTGATCGGTTGCTCGACCTCACTGGTGAATTCGCGGTTCCGGTGACTCTGGCCGTCATTCCCGCCCTGACTGACGAGAAGCTTGTCGTTCGGCTTGACGAGGCGCCGCATGCCACGGTCGCCATCCATGGCTGGGCGCACCGAAATCATGCTCCGGAGGGCCAGAAGAAGCAGGAGCTCGGCGCGCATCGGCCACGCGAGGCGGTGCTCGATGATCTGGCCCGCGGGCTGTCGCACATAACCGGCCTGCACGGCGCACGTGCCGTTCCGATGCTGGTGCCACCCTGGAACAGGATCGACGCCGGCTTGGTATCCGACCTTGGATCGATAGGATTTTCGGCATTGTCGGTCTATGGGCCGCCAAGACCGGCTTCACTTGCGGTCATCAACAGCAATGTCGACATCATGGATTGGCATGGCACGCGCGGCTGCCGCGATCATGGCCTGTTGGTTCAAGCCATCATCGCGCAGTTGCAGCATGCATTCGATGGAGGCGAACCGGCCGGCCTGCTCACCCACCATCTCGTGCATGATGAATCGGCCTGGCTCTTCCTCGAACGGCTGTTCACAGTCACTGCACAGACTGAAGCCTGCGTATGGCTTCCGATCAGGACATTGATCGGGCGCAGCGCCGGTAAAGCAATTCCAGGAAAAGTGTGAATGGTTTTCCGTCCGGAATTGCGTCAAAACAAAGAGATAGAGGAAAACAGCTCAGCGCTTTTTGCGCAATGAGACTGGAAATTTGAGCGTCTGGCCATCCCGCGCGGCAAAAGCGCCGGTAAACCTGTCTTTGGCCAGTTTCTCGATCTCGTCCAGTTCCTCGTCGGTCCGTGTCGGATCGTGGTGAAACAGGGCAAGCCTGCGCGCACCGGCCGCCTCACAGAGCTTGACACCCTCTTGCCATGTCGAGTGCCCGTAACCGCGGCGGCGTTCCATTTCCTCCTCGGTGTAGGTGCAATCGTAAATGACGAGGTCGGCATCTTCGATCAGGCCGAGCACCGCCTGATCGAGTTTGTCCGGCTCGTGCTCAGTGTCTGTGATCATCGCCACGACGCGGCCGCCCCATTCGACCCGGTAGCCTATGCAGCCGCCCGGATGGATAAGACTGCCGGTTCGGACCACCACCCCTTCGCGCGGGCGAAGCACGTCTCCGGATACGAAATCGCGATAGTCGAGGCTTGCCTTGCAGGCTTCCAGTTTCACCGGAAACCACGGCGGCTGCATGAACTCATCGACCATCTGCCGGGTCGTCATGTGTCCTGCAAGATGCCCGGACCAAAGCGTAACCTTGGCGCCCCGATCATAGATCGGCGCAAAAGACGGCAACCCGATGATGTGATCGTAATGGCAATGGGTGAAAAGCAGGTCGAAATCGGTCACGCCCAACGCCTGAAGTGCCGCGCCGGCAGGCCGTAGGCCAGAGCCTGCGTCGAACAGAAGCGTATGCTTACCGCATCGCATTTCGACGCAGATTGAGTTGCCGCCATAGCGAGAGAATTCTGGCCCTGATACCGAAATGCTGCCGCGGACACCCCAAAACCTGACCAGGAAAACGTTGTCGTCCATGCTACCCCTTCGCCCATCATATCCAAACAACCGCTGCTAGGCGAGACAGGCTTTCTCCGGGTGATCTTCTCAGCGAGAGGACAGTGCCGTCACGACGGCGAGGATCGGGCGCACGTCCTTCGTTATTTGGCGCTTCGTGCGTCGATCAGATCCGCGGTCGTATGGCTTAGGCGATCGGCAAGAACCCGCAATATCTCGATGGTCATTTCCGGGAACTCCCTCATAAGCCTCAGGAAATGATCCTTGCGGATTCTCAAGGCTTCCAGCGGACTTGCCGCTCTGACGGTGGCAGTGCGGGAGCTGTTGCACAATATGGCGATCTCGCCAACGATCGAATTTGGCTCCAGTTCGGCAACTTTTATCGGTCCGCTATCGGAATCGACAAGAATATCCGCCCTGCCTGAAAGGATGACATAGGCGGCGTCTCCCTCGTCGCCCTGCCTGAAAAGGATCTGGCCGGCGCTGTAGCTCACACGATCGGATGTGAACGCAAGCAGCTTGAGCTTTGTCGGCTCGATGGCAGAGAACAAGGGAACGCGTTGCAGCATTCCAACTTCATCCTTGAGCAGCATTGTCGCAAACCTTCCAAAATTCGCGTTTGCCAGACTAGAGCAAGGGACGCCAAGATGGAATCAATTCTCTTTCCGAGATGGCGAGGCAAACCACGCGAAAGGTGGCGAGCCCGATGTCGTGCACCGGCAGAATGATCCATCTGAATGTCCGTTGCTCTATGACAACAGTTCCTTGAAGATACCGTTCCCCGCCAAGAGTGTCTCGTGTGTTCCGTCTTCCGCCAATTGACCCGAGTCGAAGACGACAACGCGATCGAACATCATCGCCATTGCCGGATTCGTCACGACCCACACAATTGCCGGCGAATGGCCGTCGCGCCTGGCTTCCTCGAGCACATTTCGCAGCACCTTATCCTGCATGCGCTGGTCGAGCGCCGACAGCGGCCGGTTGAGAATGAGAAAATCGGGACGCTTGAGCAAGGCCCGGGCAACATCGAGCTTCTGTCGCTGTCCACCGGTCAGCCGCCTCCCGCCGGAGCCGACGTTGAAGTCCAGGCCGACATCCAGAAGTTCGCCATAAAGCCCGAGTTCGTCAAGAATGTCATAGACGATGGAGCGTATGCGGTCGGGCGCGTCGGGATGATTGTTGCCCACACGCCCGAACAGGACATTATCCATGACCGTGGCCGCGGCAATGTATTTGGCAGGATCATACCGTTCGATCGCATTGTGCAACTCGGGCGGCAGGTCTTCATAGAACCGGTTGCGTGCAGCGACGATCTTGCTCATCAGCTCGTCGCTCAGCAGGCCGAAGCGGTGCCGGGGCTCGATGTAGGCAAAGCTCAAGGTGACGATCATGGCGCGATCGTTCTCCGAAACCGCCTCGTAGGGACGGTTCTTGAGCCGTTGCAGCAAGGTTTCGTAGGCGGGTATCTCCTCCGCGCTCATGAAGGCGAGCTGCTGGAAGAACTGGTGATCGGGCGGCAGGTCGGCAAACAACTCGATCGCCTGTTTGGCGATCTCCAAGCCCATTTCGTAGAGCGTGCGGTCGAGGCCGGCTTGCCTCAGCACGGAAGCAAAATAGGGATTGGCCGCCAGCGCCCTGTCGGCCAGTTCGGGACCGGCGGCAGCGCCGAAGAGCAGGTTTTGGCCGATCGTTGCTTCCTTGTTGTAGGCGCCCGGTTCGAAAGGAACCACCAGTCCGCTCAGCCCCTCTTGTTCCAGCCGGGTCCGCAGCGCCGCACGCAGTTCGACGATCCGCCTGGCAAGCTCCGTGTGACGCGTGAGGTCAGCTGAAGAGCGCAATCCGAGATCCAGAATGTCACGCGACAGAACAACCGCGTCGAGCACCCGGCGCACGGCTTCAAAGAGGTCGTGCGGGCCGGTAGCGCCAGCGGAAGCATAGTTGATCCAGTCGCCGTGGATATCAAGATCCGGATTGCCCGACCGGCGCGCCTCGTGAATGTTCCAGCGGTGCTGATCTGCCGCAGCACCGTCATAAGGCACCGATGTCAGCGGCGCATGCTTCAACCCGTAGAGCAGGTTGTCGCGGAGGCTTGCCTGGAACAGGAAAACATCCGACGAGGCATACGATATGCGCCGGCCGGTTACTGCTTCGGGGAGTTCAAGCAGGTCGTCGGTGCCCGAAGCGACCTTTCCGCTGTCTGGCCAGATCAGCCGCGCGAAGGCTTCTGCAAGCGCCTCCGCTCCACCTGTTGCGGTACTGACCAGTGCCACCGTCTCACTCGGCTTGACCTGGAGGGAGATACGGTTGAGGAGCATCGCACCGCCATCGTCTGCTATGGACAGATTGATCGCCGACAGCGGTTTGGTCATCGGATCGGGATCGTCGATCGTCAATGCCATGATTTTCGGCGCGATGAGACCTTCGACGGTGAACTGTTCAACGACCTGTTGATATTTGACCTGGACATCCTGCCGATCCTGATCCCAGTCGATCAGTTCCTTCATCGGTCCGGGCAGGTCCTTGTAGGCGCCGATCACGGCCACGAGCTGGCCGACGTCCAGCCGCCCCTGGAGGACCAGATACCCGCCGATCATGTAGAACAGAAAGGGCGTGAGCTGCGCGAGAAAATTGTTGAGGAACTTTACCATGAATTTCCATTGGTAAAGATCGAAGCGGATCTTGAAGATGAGCCCGAGCCGGGCAGCTATGTCGGCGCGCTCGTAGTTTGATGTATCGTGGACGTGAACCGCGCCGATGCCGTCGACGATTTCGCCAACCCGGCCCGAAAGCGCGCGCGCCGTCAACTGCCGTTGGCGCCCGAGCACGATCAGCCGCCGCCGCATTCGCGGGATGAGCACGATCTGGATCGCCACGATCACGACCGCTATCATTCCGAGCCAGACGTTCTGGATCATGATGAACAGCATGGCCGTCAGCGCTTGGCCGCCGAGCAGTACCGGCTGCAGGAAGGCGTCGCCGATGAAGCCGCCCAGCGGCTCCACCTCGTCCTTCACCATGGTCGCCACTTCGGCGGACTTCACCCGCTTGAAGTAAACCGGCGGAAACCGCAGCACGCGGTCGACCAGATCGAAGCGGATACGCCGCAGCATGCGTTCGCCGAGGCGGCCCTTGTAGGTGTTGATGTAGAATTTGAACAGGCCGTTGATGACGACTAGCAAGAGGAACACAAGGCTCAGGGCAAACAGGGTCTCCTCGCGGTCGAGCTGAAAACCGGAGAAGAACTGGACCTCTCCAATGAACGGCAGGTTATAGTGTAGCCTCATGAATGGCTGGGTCGCGCCCGGTTGCTCGAAGCCGCGACCTTGGATCGGTCCGTTGACGATCAGCTTCGGCAGGTCGAAGGACATGAAATACGGGATCATCGAAAGCACGACGATCATCAATATCCAGAGCTGCTGCTTCTTGGTGTGCGTCCAGATATAGCGGGCTAGGCTGGCTTCCATATGCGACTGTGGACCCTTCAGTTGGAAGCATGCAGGATGTAAAAGCACCTGCTGGCGAATGGCGTATCGGCAATTTCTTCATCGCCAGCGACAAGCTCGAAGCTGCCGTGCACGGACATTGCCCCGCGCTCAACTATGCAAGGAACCTGCGAGGCGGCGCGATCCAGTTCCGGCGCATGGTCGATGGCAACGACATGGGCATTGTCGATCGGCGAAGAAAGCAGCTGGCCAAACGATCCGCGGCTTTCGTAGGGCTTTGGCGAACAGCTGAGCAGCACGAGGCCGCAGCTGCGCGGCTGGTGCTGGCGGATGGACGCCGATGATCCGGACAGATGCAACAGGCTCTCTCCGGCACCGGGCAATAGCCAAGCGGCTTGCAGCATGATCACGTCCGCGGAATCAAACAGTCTTGCGGGAGGCAAGATTGCGTTGTGTCGCCCAGAATCCCAACATACAAGACGAATTATGATGGATGTCACGCAACCACGCAATGCCATGGACTGGCACGAGCAAGCCTTGGACCTCACACGGGGAATTGCTGCTTATGTCAACTGCCCTCTCGTGGCAGGGCTGGCGCGCGTCGTCGCCAAGCATCCGAAGGCCGATATTGCCAACGCCTTCAACCACAAGCAGGTCGCCTGCAAGATGTGGGCGCTCGACAGGCTGTTCGAAAGCGGCGGCGGCCGCTTCGGGCGCATATGGGTTCTGGGTGGATGGTACGGCGTATTGCCGGCAATGCTTTTCAACGATGCCCGCTTCGACATCGCGGCGATCGATAGCATCGACATCGATCCTGAAGTCGCGCCGGTCGCCCGGACCCTCAACCGGGAAGCCGGCGACCGGTTCCGGGCGCTGACGGCAGATATGTACGCACTCGACTATGCGGCCGGGCGGCCCGACCTGATGGTCAATACGAGCTGCGAACACATAGCCGATCTGCGCGCCTGGCTTGCTCTGCTTCCGCCGGGCACGAATGTACTGCTGCAATCGAACGATTATTTCAGCGAGCCGACGCACATCAACTGCGTGGCTTCGCTTGCAGCCTTCGAGGAGATGGCGGCGCTACGGGAGGTGCGGTTCTCCGGCGAACTGCCGACAAAAAATTATACGCGCTTCATGCTGATTGGAACTGTTTAATGCATTTCGCCCAAAAGTGCGTAGCGGTTTTGGGACAACGATACGCATAAAAACAGGACTTGAAGCGCGTCGCACGAATCTCACGGACGCTACGCGCGTTAGGATCTATCGTCTGTTTGATCATGAACTTTTCCGAAACCGGGCCCCACATTTAGGGACCATGTTCGATACCGCTCGCGCAGGATTTGCGCCGAGCGACGCGCGCCTTCCAGATCGAGACGATGCGCGGATGGCGTCCGTCCCACAAGCGCCTGTTCGATAGCTTGCGCCAAACCTTCAGGCGTCAGGTCCTTTTCCGTCAGCACCGTTGCAAGACCGAGTTCTTCGAGCATCAGGGCGCGAACCGTCTGTTCGGTTTCCCCGCCGGCTGCAAATGGGACGAGCAGGGAGCGACAACCCGCGCGCAGTACATCGCAGACCGTGTTGTAACCCGCCTGCGAGACTGACAGGCGGGCGCCGGTCAGCAGGCTGGCGAAATCCTCGCGGAACCGGAAGATGGACAGGCCCGGCGTGGCATCGCGTGCGATTGCGTCAAACTCGTCTTTCGGCAGGTTCGGGCCGGTGATCAAACACCATTTCCAAGCGTTGTTGGCATTCCGCGCCGCTGCGATGGTGGAGCTGACAAGGCTCTTTCCGGCAGCCCCGCCGCCAACCGACACCAGAACGTCGAAGCGCTCGGAGGCTGCGGGCGATGGCGGCGCGGCAACGAGCCCTGTGTAGGTGACCTCGGCCCTGATCGCCCCAGCCAATGGAAATGTCTTGTCGATGGTTGCGAAAGCCGGATCGCCGTGGACCATAACAAGGTCGAAATGCCTGTTGATGAGATCGACCGTTTCCTCGTTTCGGCCCGGCTTGACGCGCTCCTGGAGGATATCGCGGACGGACGTCACCAGCGGCGGTCTGGGCGACGTCGCGTCGATGACCTCGATCAGCGGCAAGAGTTCGAAACGCATCTGCCGGCGTCCAAATGGAAACGCCTCGACAATGACGATATCAGGCCTGCAATCCCGGAATGCCTGCAGCAGCATCTCTGAACGCCATTTCTTGAAATCATCGTCGATCGGGTTGCCTTGCAGGTCGACAAGTCCCGAAAATCCTTCATCACCGGAGGTGACAGGTGGCAGGGTTACAGATTTTACCCCCAGTCCTGGAAACCCGGCGATCGGCGCTCCACCGGTCACGACGGTTACGTCAAACCCGTCATCGACCAGAGCCGCCGCAATGCGGCTGGCGCGCGCGAGATGGCCGATGCCGAGCAGGTGCTGGACATAGAAGAAAGCGCGCAGCCGCTTCATTCGGCGGCCCGCCACTCCCGCTCGAACAGTTCCTTGAGCTGTCCAATGCTTGCCATATGATCGAAATTGCCGCGCACGCGCCGCTCTGCGGCGTCGCCGAGGCGGACGCGCAGCACGGGATCGCGGATCAGGCGCTCCAGCGCCTGTGCCAGGGCAATCGGGTTTTCCGTCGGAACCAGCAAGCCGGTTTCATCCGGCGATAAAAGCTCCGGCACGCCGGAAGTATCGGTCGACACGCAGGCAAGGCGCTGGCTAGCCGCCTCCACCAGAACATTCGGCAGACCGTCGCGGTCGCCATTTGCGGTGATCCTGCAGGCCAGGGCGAAGATGTCGGCACGGCGGTAGTGCTCAAGCACCTCCTCCTGCGCAAGCGCGCCTTTCCAAGAGACGCGACCATCCACGCCGAGCTTTTGCGCCAGCGCCTTGAACCGTTCCAGTTCTTCGCCGCCGCCGATATGCTCGAAACGCCACGCCAAATCGCCGGGCAACAGGGCAAGGGCCTCCAGCAACGTGTCGTAACCTTTCTTTTCAACGGCGCGCCCGACACTCAGAACGACAACCGGTTCGTCCGGCGCCGAGCCGTCATGCTGCTTTCGCGCCTCGCCGAAACTGCCGAAGCGATCAAGGTCGAGCCCATGATAGCTCAGATGCACAGACGAGTTGCCGTTAGCGAGTTTTTTCAGACGGTCGAAGCCGGTTTTCGTGCAAGTGACCGTCCAGCGCGCCGAGGAAAGCTTGCCGGCCAGATCCCAGTCCGCCGAAGTCCAGATGTCCTTGGCATGGGCCGAGCAGGTCCAGGGCAGGCCACGAAGCTGGCTGGCATAGCGCGTCACCGATGCAGGCGTGTGCGCGAAATGGGCATGCAGCCAGCCCGCGTTTTCCGGCCATTCGGCCGCCAGCACGAGCGCTTGCCCGAAGCGGCGCGCGCGATTGCGCGTAAAGTCGCGGGGCATATCGGCAGCCAGCGATCCGAGCGCGCGCCAGAAGCCCGGACGCAGCAGATAGGCAAACAGCGAGCGAAGCACGCGCAGCGGCTCTTCATGCAGATATTCCGGCAGATAATGGACGGGCGCTTTGATCTCGTCATGCACGGGGTGGCGTTTTTCGTCGGTCGGCCGCCTGAGCGCGACAAGTATCAGGTCGAACCCCGCACGCTCAAGACCGAGCAATTCCTGCGCGATGAAGGTTTCGGACAGCCGCGGATAACCCTTCAGAACCACGACGATCTTGCGATGTTGCAACTCAGGTCATTCCTTCAATGACTGAAAGGTGATGGCCGGCCCGCCGGTCGAGCAGTTCCGCGACGATTTCGGAAATATGAGGCAGCCCTTCCAGCGTCAGATGCGGATTGCTCTGCGATGGGCGGGGCCGGTCCGGCAGCACCTTCAGTGCATCGGCAAACCGCCGGGAATCCTCGGCTTCTTCCGGCAAAAACATCTCGATGAGGCCGAGTTCGGCCGCGCGCCGTGCGCGGATCAGTTGTTCCTTGCGGGGCTCGACGCGCGGCACGATCAGCGCCGGCTTGTCGAAAGACAGTATCTCGCAATAGGTGTTGTAGCCGCCCATCGCCACTACCGCCTTGGCGCCGGCAATCAGGTCTTCCATGCGGTTGTCGAACTCGATGATCCTGATATAGGGGATCTTGGACCCCTTCTTGAGCAGCTTGTTGCGCTTGCGCGCCGGCATGTAAGGCCCAAGCACGATCAGGGCCCTATGCTGCAATTGCGGATCCTGCTGATAGGCATCGATGACGTCGTGAATCAGATCGGCGCCGTCACCGCCGCCACCGGTGGTAACGAGGATATAGTCGCCCTCGGGCCGATGGCCGGGCAACTCGTTCCGCTGCAGGCTCCGTTGCAGGAAACCGACGAACCTCATCTTTGCCCTGACAGCCGGCGGCACATCCAAGCCGGTCAACGGATCGTAGAAATCCGGCGGGCCATAGGCCCAGACCTTGTCGTAGAACAGGCCTATCTTGCGCATCACGTCCCGGCGTGCCCACTCTGCTTCGAGCAGATGCGGCGCATCCATCACCTCGCGCAGGCCAAGCACCAGCGTGGTGCCCCGCGTCTTGAGGTAGGACAGCGTGTCCTCAATCTCACCGCGCAGGCCGAGCGGTTCCTTGTCGACGATGAAGATATCCGGCCGGAAGGTCTCGGCCGTGTGGCGGATGATCGACTGGCGCATCCTTAGCGTCTCATGCAGATCGATGTCCTTTTCCAGCGAGGTGTATTCGCCGTTGCGCAGCTTGATGACGCTGGGGATCTTCACGAAGTCGACACGGGCACGGTAGTCGAAGGCGCCAGCGATAGTCGCACCCGAAATGATAAGCACCTGAAGTCCGCGGAAATCCTCGACCAGCGAATGCGCGATAGTTCGGCAGCGCTGCAAGTGGCCGAGCCCGAACGTGTCGTGGCTGTACATGAGAATTCGAGCGTTTTCTGCGTGCTGGGTCATTGTTGAACGTCTCTTAGAATTCTCGCTTTGAGGACCGTGAGCGACCCGCCGGCTTCGAAACCATCCTGGTTTTGAAACATGAGGCCGCGATTTTGAATTTGCATTACTTCTGTGGAATGCCTGTCAGATAGGGCTTTCTGATTGCCTGAGTCCGAAACTGGATGGAGGGGCGAATATCGCCTCGGCGGGAGCGGGCCGAGACTCCCCGTTGTTGTTTTGGGATGAATCGAAGGGGAAAGCGGTGTCCAAAAGATCGGCAGAAGTCATCCCTCTTGATTCCAAAGCTGCGGTCTCTCCGAACTCGACGGTTTCGGAGCGGTGAAAGCGAATTCCGCGATCCTGCCCATATAGTCAATTGCTTGATCGGTATACGAAAGGACAGGGTCGCCGGGCGTCGCACGGCACATGTTGTTGCAGAACTCGTTTCGCGCGCCATCGCTCTCGGTCTTGGGAGACCAAAGGTGCTGCCCGTCAATCTCTTGACGGGCGGTCTGATTATGATTCACCGACCAGAACTGAGCCATCTATCGCCCAAGCTAGCCTGAATTTCGCCAGGAATCGAGTGGATGCCAGCGCTCACAACACACCGCCCGCAGCGGGTGTGTGCAGCACCGGTTGCTTGTCGATCGCTATGGCCTCTGGCTAATGCCTTAGCTGGGGCGGTGACGGTACTTTTTGAGACGACCTGAGCGGGCCATCGAACGTCGCGAGGTGCAAAAACCGCTCGATTGGTCCCGACAGTTGGCGAAACCTCAAAATATTTTTGCGACGACTTTAACCTTTAGAATCAAGAGCGTAATTTTTTGACGGCGTTGAAGTCGCCGCGATCGGGGAAAAAATGCGGCATTTCTCTCCTCCCAGTCCGCCCATTGCTGCAAGCCGACGGCATCAATCGCATCCTGCTCGGCTTAGGCAGGCTGCGAAAGCGAGCGAGGTCTTCGGGCTCCATGGTGTAGACGGCAAGAAAGCGGGGTATGCGGCGGTTTTTCCTTCGTGCTGTCAGAAGCATGCTGGCTGCTTAGACTCTTGGAGGGCCCAAGTCACTGCGCAGTACCACTCTCTAAATGCCCGCCCGCTATCGGGGACGCCGCGCTCCTCAAGGTCCCGCAGTCCGCTGGTCAGTACCTTCGCCGAAGGTTATTGATTTTCTCGGCCGGGTTCTCCTTTCGTGGTGCCGAGGCGGTTAAGCAGATTGAGCGTGATCCTGCCGACATCGTTCATGGCGCCTGCGGCTGGCAGCGCGCCGCACCAGGCAACCGAGCTTGCCGAAAAGATCAAGCCGCCTGCTGCGAGCTTTCGCAGGGTCATTTCGGCGCAGCGGCGGGCGATGCGTTGCGTATCGCCGCCCTCATACCAGCGCGTCGGATCCTGGAAGAAGCTGTCCGGAAATCCCGTCGCCCGCGCGATCACGACGGTGTCAGCGGAAGTGCCGAGGGCTGGATCTGTCGCATCCACTTCGTAGCCCGCGGCACCACCCAGCACGATGCCGTCCGTGCCGAAGGTCGCATTTTCAACGCCTTCGAACAGCCATGCGAATCCTGCTTCACGGCTTTCCTCAGTGCGCGTGAAGGGGCGCGCGCCTTCGAATCCCATCAGTGAGATCGCGCCACCGATCAGCGAGAATTCGCCTCGGCCGCGCGAGCGGAGATAGCCGCCTGGTTCGTTGGTGATCGACAGCGCCTGTTCGGCGACCGGGCCCTCCCAGGTGCGGCCTGCCTCCAGCGGCGAGCGCCGCAGCTCCATCAGGTCGTCCTTGAAAGCCACAGTGGCAGCGAAGCCGTTTCCGCCGAGATAGGCGATGCTGCCGCCTTCGGCCACAAACTGCCGCAGCGCCTGCTCCATCTCGATCGACATATATTCGGGGTGACTGCCGGTGACGACGGCTTGATGTCGACGCAGACCGTCTATGCCGCATTCGTGCAAGTCGTGATCGGTCAGGACGTCAAACATGATTCCATTTCCGTGGCAGAATCGGAGGAAGTGCAGATCGACCGGCAAATTGTGTGGGCAGCCGCAGAGCGGATAGTCGTAATCGTCCCTGAGCGTCACTTTCGGCTTTTTGTAGGAACAGATGGAAACACCGCTAAGGTCGGAATGGTAGTCGTAAAGAGATTTCAGATTGTTGGCGATCGCGAAGCGATGTCCCCGGTCGTCGCCTTTCCATTCATAAAGATGATCCGGGAGATATTCGTCGGCATAAGCGAGATAGGTGGCCGTCGGCACGAGATACAACAGCGGCGACGAGCCCTGTGACGAGGTGACGAAGAACACCACGCGTTCGTCGCCACCCTCCCATTCGACCTGGAACGCGTAGACGCCTGGGTGTGCGTTTTCAGGGATCGTCACGCGGTGTGATGCCGGCCACTCAAGCGGGCCGATGTCGTCGTCGTGGCAATGGATAGCGTCGTAGTGCGACGGCACCAAGCGAGGCTCGAAGCTCGATCCGTCCCAGCGTGCCGAAGTCACGCAGAAGGCTGGCTGATTGATCACATCTAGGAGCAGCGGATCTGCTCCGCCCGACGACAGGATCGGTTGCGTTGGTAACAGCGTCGGGAAATCCCAGGCAACAGTCCCCTGTGGGGTGTCGAGCCGGATCGCAGCAAATTTCGCGTTGAGGGTAGGTTCGTGGTTGGTGGCACTTGCGCCGAAATGGATGCCGTGCCCTTGGAGGTTCCACGCCGGGCTGCCAAAACCTTCACGGAGTTCGTAAGGCGCGAGAAGATCATGGGATTTGATGCGCAGACGCGATTGTTCCTGCCGCAGATCCAACTCGACAGTGAGCCACACACCGGTTGGCGCCTTCTTCTCGACAAGGGTTTCGTCACCGATTTCCACGACTAATGCGCCGTCGCGGAGGCGCAGCCCGACGGCGCCTGCCTCCAGGATCGTGCGCGCACCTTCGTTGCGCGTGAGGAACAGCTCAAAACGTATACCGTGGAGGGCTTGTACTTTGGCCAGTTCGCCGGGCCGCACGAACAGGAACGACCCCTGGTCGAAATGCCGACGCCGTGCTTCACCTATTGTTTCGATGGCCCAGGTGAGAAATTCCGGAGCCGGCTTGTCGAGCCGGCAAATTCGTGTGGCCTTTATCGGCCGATCGCATGACAGGCTGAGCTTGATCCGCTGGCCTGCTTTGGCACTCCAGGGGGTGGTATAGCCAACCACGCTCATCGCGTCGTGGTCTACTGCGCGCTTCATATATCCCTCCCGATGAACTCCAGATGGGCTGGGGCGAACCGCGTAGACCGGTCCGATGTCGGCCAATGCGCTGCCGCTCTGACAAGCAGAGTTTCGCATGGCGCACTACAGCCATGATGTACATGCTTGTATAGATAAGCTGCATTCGGATAGTCTCGACGTGATCGGTCCAAGCGCGACATTACCAAGGAGGATGACATGCGCAACGCATCTCTCTTCGATCTGTCAGGCAGGAAGGCGCTTGTAACCGGCGCAAGCCGTGGCATCGGGCGCAGCATCGCCGAGGCGCTCAGCGCGGCCGGCGCCGACGTCGCCGTCACGGCGCGCAGCGTGACCTCGCTCGAGAAGACGATGGCCGCTATCCGCACCGCCGGCGGGGTCGCGCACGCCGTCGCCCTGGACGTCACTGACGTCGACCGGTGCCGGGCGGCGACAGCCGAGGCCGGCAGCCTGCTCGGAGGTCTCGATATTCTCGTCAACAATGCAGGTACGGAAGAGGTCCGGCCTTCACTCGATGTCGACGAGGCCTTGTGGGACAGGATTGTCGATACGAATCTCAAAGGCGCCTTCTTCTGCGCCCAGGCCGCTGCGCGGCAGATGAGAGACGCCGGACGGCCCGGCGTCATTATCAATCTCTGTTCGTTAACTTCCGAGGTTGGGGTTCCCACGGCGGTGCCGTACGGCTCGTCGAAATCAGGCCTCCTCGGCATGACGCGGGCGCTTGCGGCGGAGTGGGCCGATCTTGGGATCCGGGTCAACGCCATTGCGCCTGGCTATTTCAGGACAGCGATGACAGACGTGTTGTACAGCAACCAGGCATGGCAGCAATCGATGCTCGCCAAGATTCCGCAGCGCCGTTTTGGTGATCTCCCGGACCTGCACGGAATCGCGGTGTTCCTCGCTTCGGATGCGGCAGCCTACATAACCGGCCAGTCCATTCCCGTGGATGGAGGCTTTCTCGCATCGATTTGAAGGCTTCAGGGGCTGGAGATGTGTCCCAGAAGTGATCGACAAGCGCTAACCGTAATTGCGTCCTAAGAAAAGGAGCCGCCATGTCTGACGTCAGCTTCCACCGCCTGTCATCCCTCAGTGTCGATCAGCGGTCCAGTTTACTGAAACGCGCAGAAGGAGATCTGTCTTCCTTCATCGAAAAGGTCCGTCCAATCATCAAGGCCGTCAAGGATGAAGGTGACACGGCCTTGCTCCGGTTTGCGCGCGAACTCGACAAAGCCGATGTTGCCGAGGGTGGGCTGAAAGTTTCGGAAGCGGAGTTCGACGCGGCATTCGACAAGGTCGACAAGGATGTCGTGGAGAGTATCCGGTTCGGCATTGAGAACATAAGGCATTTCCACGAGGAGCAGCGCCCGGAAACGATGTGGCTCAAGGAAGTTCGGCCGGGCGCCTATGCGGGTGACCGATACACACCGATTGCTTCCGTTGCGCTTTATGTTCCGCGCGGCAAAGGCGCCTTCCCCTCGGTGACGATGATGACCTCGGTTCCGGCGGTGATTGCCGGGGTTCCCCAGATCGCGATCGTGACGCCTGCGACTTCGGATGGTTCCGTCGACGCCGCGACGCTGGTTGCTGCCCGCATTGCCGGCGTGGAGACCGTGTACAAGTGCGGCGGCGCCCATGCGGTCGCCGCCGTCGCCTATGGAACCGAGACCGTGAAGCCTGCCGTGAAGATCGTCGGGCCGGGGAGCCCGTGGGTGGTGGCGGCAAAGAGCGTGTTGTCCCCGATCATCAACACAGGCCTGCCTGCCGGCCCGTCCGAAGCGATCATCTTTGCCGATGACAGCGTCGACGGCGGCCTGGCCGCTCTTGACCTGTTGATAGAGGCCGAGCACGGCCCGGATTCGTCGGCCTATCTGGTGACGCATAGCCGCAAGGTCGCCGAAGCCGCGTTGATTGCGATACCGGAACACTGGTCCCGAATGAGCGAACAGCGTGTGGAGTTCTCGCGCGCGGTGCTGACTGGAAAGCGCGGCGGCATCGTGCTGACCGAGTCGCTGGAGGACAGCTACCGTTTCATCAACGATTATGCCCCGGAGCACCTCGAGATTCTGTCAACGGAGCCATTTGCGCACCTTGGACGTATCACAGAAGCCGCCGAGATCCTAATGGGACCGCACACGCCGGTGACCCTCGCTAACTTCGTCCTGGGACCCAATGCGGTGCTGCCGACCAGCCGGTGGGCGCGAACCTTTGGACCGCTTTCGGTGACGGATTTCGTCAAGAGATCGTCGGTCGGCTATGTGACCTCGGCGGCCTATCCGGAACTCGCGTTGCATGCCCGCAGGCTCGCCCGCTACGAAGGGTTCAGCTCGCATGAGAACGCGGTTTCGGAGATCCGCGATCGCTATCTCGCCGGCTGAGCGGAAACGATGACGATGAGGGCGGCGCGACTCCATGGACCCGGCGACCTGCGCGTCGAGGATATCGCCGCGCCAGCCGCTCCCGAGCCAGGCTGGGTGAAGCTGAGGGTCGATGCCGCAGGCATTTGCGGTTCCGATCTTCACAACTTTCGCACGGGCCAATGGATAAGCCGGGCGCCCTCGACGGCTGGCCATGAGCTGACAGGCACGGTGATCGCTATCGGCGAGGGCGTGGACATCGTCGCTGTTGGCGACCGCGTGGTCGCCGATTCCCGTTTCTGGTGTGGAGAATGCGCGCAATGCCATGCAGGCAGGCGGCACCTTTGCACGTCGCTGGGCTTTGTCGGCGAGATATGCGACGGCGGATTTGCCGAACAGGCGGTCCTGCCCGCACGCCTGCTGCACGTCGTCGATGCCGCGCTTGACGAACGGGTCGCTGCGATGGCCGAGCCGCTGGCTGTAGCGTTGCACGCAGTGCGGCGTCTGCCGAAAACGGCCGGCTCCGTTCTTGTGGTCGGCTGCGGGACTATTGGCGGGCTTGCCGCACTGCTGCTTTCCCGGACATTCGCAGGTACCGTGCTCGTCGCCGATCGCAACCCTGGCCGATGCGCCCGGGTGGCGCGGGTGACCGGCGCCAGCATCGTCGACTTGAACCGGGACGCCATTGCCGCCGCCACCGCGGATGCCCCCCTGCTTGCTGCCGTCGAAGCGACCGGCAGCATCGCAGCACTCAGCCAGTTGCTCGGCGTTCTCGATGCCGGTGGCACCGTTGCGATGGTCGGCATATTCCATGGGCGCCTCGACATCGATCCCAACATCCTGGTTGAACGCGAAATCGCATTGCTGGGATGCCACGCCTTTGCCGATGAGCTTCCCGACGCCATTCGGATGCTCGGCGAATTGACCGAGCCCATGGTCGAACTGATCGACCGCGAGATCGGCCTGGATGATGTTCCCGCAGCCTATGAGCGGCTGTTGGCGGGGCAGGGCGATGGTTTGAAAACAATCATCCGGATGCGGTCTTCCGGGCGCGTGTGATTTCCGAACGTTGCCGGAAAGGATTTTGAAATGATCACTTTGCCCGATACCGCCAGCCCTCTTTACGAGAAGGTCAAGGACTACATCCTGACGAACATCGGAATGGGCCAATGGAGCAAGGACCGGAAGCTGCCGTCCGAAAATGAATTCGTGGCGACACTCGGCGTGTCTCGTATGACGGTCCATCGTGCCTTGCGGGAGTTGACCTCTGCGGGTTTTCTGATCCGGCTCCAGGGCGTCGGCACATTCATCGCGCCACCTCGACCGCAATCAGCACTGATCGAGATCAACAACATCGCGGCGGAAATTGTCGCGCGGGGAAACAGGCATCGCTCCGAGGTTATCGTGCTCGAAAAGATCACGCCGACAAAGGAGCTCGCGCTTTCCTTCGAGTTCGCAAAACGCGCGCCGGTCTATCATTCCATCGTCGTCAACTTCGAGAACGACCTGCCTGTGCAACTGGAAGAGCGTTTCGTGAACCCGGGCCTGATACCCGACTATGACAAGCAGGACTTTTCCAAGACAGCAACCTACGACTACCTCATGCAGAAAACCCCGGTGACGGAGGTCGAGCACATCATCTCGGCGACCCCTGCCGATGCCGAGACGGCGCGGCATCTGGGCATCGATGTCGGCAGCTGCTGCCTGTTTCTGCATCGCCGGACATGGACGGGCGCCATCGTTGCCACGATCAGCAAGCTGACTTACGTTGGCAGCCGCTACTCGCTTGGCAGCCGGTATTCTCCGTCTAAAAAAACTTGATCGCAGTGAAGCGAATCAGACTCGGAAGGAGGGGTCTAACTTGTATATGCATGTATGTATTTAGCCTTGACATCCGCTATTGCTAACGTTGAAGTGTCGTCGCACTTTCGTTGAACGGGCAGCTAAGATGCCGAGGCACGGTGCCGCAAGAGCAGACGCCGGCATTCTCACCAGGCCGGAGTTTGGTTCAAAAAAGCGGCGTGATCATCAAGGGGAACAAGATGATGCGTAATCTAGCAGGACAATTTCGGGCGCTCGTTATGGCTGCTGCTGTCGGGTTTGCCCCGGCGGCCTACGCGGCCGACACGACAATTCCGGCGACGCCTGAGGCAGGAACGTTCAAGATCGGCATCGAGCCATGGCTGGGCTACGGCCAGTGGCACGTCGCCGAGGCCAAGGGCCTGTTCAAGGCAAGCGGGCTGTCCGACGTGCAGATCGTGAACTTCGCGGAGGACAAGGATATCAACGCCGCCCTGGCGAGCGGCCAGCTCGATGCCGCCAACATCGCGACGCACACGGCTATGGGAATGGTTGCGGCCGGCCTGCCGGTGAAGATCGTGCTTCTGCTCGACGTCAGCATGACGGCAGACGCCATGATCGCCGGCAAGGACATCGCCACCGTCGCCGACCTCAAGGGCAAACAGGTTGCTTTTGAGGAAGGCACGACGAGCGACATCCTGCTCAAATACGCGCTCGCCAAGAACGGCATGTCGATCGCCGATGTCCAGCCGGTTCCAATGCCGGCGGCGGATGCCGGCAGCGCCTTGATCGCCGGCCAGGTTCCAGTCGCAGTCACCTATGAGCCTTATCTGACCGCGGCAAGAGCGCAGAACAAAGACCTCAAGCTGCTCTTCACCGCGGGCGAAGATCCCGGCCTGATCAGTGACGTATTCGTGGTGCGCGACGAGGTGATCAAGTCGCGTCCCGGCCAGGTGCTTGCCATGATCAAGACCTGGGATGCGGCCCTGAAGGCCTACAACGCCGACACGCCCGACGGCCGGGCGATCATCTCCAAGGCGGTCGGGTCGAGCGTCGAAGACCTCAACACCGCCTTTGATGGCGTGCGTTACTATACTCTCGCCGAAAACAAGGATGCGCTGACCGGGGAGTTCTCCACCAAGACATTTGCGGATGTAGAGGCGGCCGCCAAGAACGCCGGGCTGCTGCAGGCGGACGTGACGCCGGAACAGATGATCGACCCGTCATTCGTCAAGGCCGCGAAATGACGAGGGCCGGCTCGCGGTGGTGACGCAAATGTCCGAGCAGCGTGCGACCGAGCCAAGCCCGTCTCACGCAGCGCCGGGGCCGGCGATCAAACAGCCGATGCGCCGTCGCCGCTCCTCCGGGCTCGGCGCGCCCATCGCACGCTCGCGCTTCCTGATGATAGCAGTGGCCGTCTTTGCCGGCCTCGGCCTCGCCTGGTGGGCGGCAACGGGGCTGGGACTGGTAAAGCCAATTTTCCTGCCGTCGCCGGGAAGCGTGGTGACCCAGCTCGGCAAGCTCTCGGGTGACGGCACGCTATGGCTGGATCTCAGGACCTCGATATACCGTATTTCTGTTGGCTTTCTCATCGCCTCCGCATTGGCGATTCCGATCGGCGTGCTGATCGGCAGCTTCAGAACCTGGGAAGCGGCGATCGAGCCACTTGTGGATTTCATCCGCTACATGCCGGTGGTCGCTTTCGTGCCTCTCTCCATCCTGTGGTCGGGGACGGGCGATGCCCAGAAATTCCTGATCATCTTCATAGGCACCTTCTTCCAGCAGGTGCTGATGATCATGGACAATGTGAAGCGGGTTCCCGCTGATTTCATCGGCCTTGGCAGGACGCTCGGCCTGCCGGATCGCAAGATCCTGACGCGCATCGTCGTTCCCAGCGCCTTGCCAGGCATCTGGGATACGTTGCGCATAAGTCTCGGCTGGGCATGGACCTGGCTGGTGTTGGCGGAACTTGTCGCGGCGACATCAGGCCTCGGCTACCGCATCACCGTGTCCCAGCGCTATTTCCAGACAAACACCATCATCGGCTACATCCTGCTGCTGGGCGTGCTTGGCCTCATTACCGACCAGGTCATGAAGGCACTGGGAAAAGTGCTGTTCCGGCAGGAGGGCCACGTGCAATGAGGCCGGGCCGATGAGTTTGCCCAAACTGCGGATCGAAGGCCTCCACAAAAGCTTCGGCACGGGCGCACGGCGCACGGAAGTGCTGCGCGATATCAATCTCGATCTTGCCGACAACGAGTTCGTCTCGCTGGTGGGCACGTCGGGTTGCGGCAAGAGCACGCTGCTGTCGATCGTTGCCGGACTGCAGGATTTCGACGCGGGAGATCTTGCTATCGATGGTGCGCCCATCCTGCGGCCGGGCCTCGACCGCGGCGTCGTCTTTCAGTCCTACACCCTGCTTCCCTGGCTGACGGCGCAGCAGAACATCGAGTTCGCGCTCAAGGCCGCGGGTCATGACCGCGCGACCTGCCGCAGGATAGCGCGCGAGCATCTCGATCTGGTCAAGCTCCCTCATAGCGCCAATCGCTATCCATCTGAGCTTTCTGGCGGCATGAAGCAGCGCGTGGCCATAGCGCGTGCCCTTTCCTATCGACCCAAAATGCTTCTGATGGACGAGCCCTTTGGCGCGCTCGATGCCTTGACCAGGCATCAGATGCAGGAACTCCTGACGCAGATCTGGGAGGAGCACAGGCTCACCGTGCTCTTCGTCACCCATGATGTGGAAGAAGCCGTCTACCTGTCGGACCGCATCGTCGTGATGGGGATCGGGCCGGGACGCATCATGCAGACCTTCAATGTCGATATCGAGCGCCCGCGCCGGGAAGAGGTCATGGAAACTCCGGCCTTCATGGATTTGCAGCGCCGCGTGCACAAGGCGATCCGCGAGGCTTCTAAACGTCCCGAAATGGTTTAGGCAGGCCACTCATGCGTGTCGGGTCCAAGAGCGGAACCAACGCGGCTGGACGCGGAGGACTTTAGCGTAGAATTACTTACAATCCGCGACCAGCGTAGCGCCCAATCTCGATATCGCGCCATCGCGACCCCTGACCAGGGGAGCAGCCATCGGCATCTTTCTCTTCAAGCTCGAAAAAAAATCTGCAGGACAATGTCGATTTCCTAAACTCCGTTCGTCGTTTCGCTGCCGGTCGGTGAGGCCGGCTCAAACAAGGAGACAGACGATGCGTGTGATGGTGCTCGTGAAGGCTACCGAGGACAGCGAAAAGGGCTTTCTCCCGACGCCCGAGGCGAAAGAGGCGATGGAGGCGATGGGCAGATTTAACGACGAGCTGCGCAATGCCGGCATCTTGCTCGACGCCGACGGCCTCAAGCCCTCCTCGCAGGGCAAGCGCGTTGCGTTCGATGGTCCCCGCCGGACGGTCATCGACGGGCCTTTCGCCGAGACCCGCGAACTGGTCGCCGGTTTTTGGCTCTGGGAAGTCAAGGACATGGACGAGGCGGTCGCCTGGGTGAAGCGCTGCCCCAATCCCATGCCGGGACCGAGCGAGATCGAAATCCGGCCGCTGTACGAGATGGCTGATTGGCAATGGGAATCTGACGCCGGAGGTCACGGAAATCCGTGACCGGACGCGCGAGAAGCGTAGCGGCAACTGAACCTGTCGGCCGCAACCTGCTTGCCTCCATTGTGGCTTTGGCCGACAAGGCGGCATGACCGCAGGCGAGACGCACCAGGCGATCGAGGCGATTTTTCGCATTGAACGGGCCCGGCTCATTGCGGGCCTGGCCCGCCTCGTGCGCAATGTCGACCTTGCAGAGGAACTGGTGCAGGACGCCCTGGTCATAGCCCTCTCCGAATGGTCCAGGACCGGCGTTCCGGCCAATCCCGGCGCTTGGCTGATGACGGTCGCCAAACGCCGCGCCATCGACGCGATCCGTCGCGACAAGATGCGCGAGCGCAAGCATGAGGAGATCGCCCGGGAGCTGGACGGCGAGTGCGACCGTACGGCCGAGGGAAACGAAATGGCCATGAACGACGATCTTGGCGACGAGCTGCTGGGCCTCATCTTCACAGCCTGCCACCCGATACTTTCGGCCGACGCTCGCGCAGCGCTCACGCTGCGTGTCATCGGCGGCCTGACGACGGACGAGATCGCCCGTGCTTTCCTGTCGAGCGAGGTGACGATCGCCCAGCGCATCGTCCGCGCGAAGAGGACGATCGGAAAGGCGGGGCTTAGCTTCGAGGTGCCGCGCGGTGCCGAGCGTGCAGTGCGTCTTTCCTCGGTGCTGGAGGTCATCTACCTCATCTTCAATGAAGGCTATGCTGCCACGGCCGGCGACGACCTTGTCCGGCCGGGCCTGTGCCTGGAGGCACAACGGCTGGGCCGCATGCTGGCGGGTCTGATGGCCGAGGATGCCGAGGTGTTCGGTCTGCTGGCTCTGATGGAAATCCAGGCATCGCGCCTGCCCGCACGCATCGGGCCGGACGGCGCCCTCTCGACCCTGACTGAGCAAAACCGCGCACGCTGGGACCAACTGTTGATCCGCCGGGGCCTTGACGCGCTGGCCCGTGCCGAAGCTCTCGGGGGCGATGGCCCCTATGTGTTGCAGGCCGCGCTTGCAGCCTGTCACGCGCGGGCGCGCAGTCTGGCCGATACCGACTGGCCCCGCATCGCAGCGCTCTACGACCGGCTACGAGCAGTGATGCCCTCGCCGGTGGTCGATCTCAATCGAGCGGTCGCCCACAGCATGGCCTTCGGGCCTGAAGCGGGCCTGCGGCTGGTGGACGAGATTGCCGACGCCGCCGCCTTGCGCAATTATGCGCCATTGCCGGCGGCGAGGGGCGATTTTCTGTTTCGGGCCGGCCGGCTGGCCGAGGCCCGCGCCGAGTTCGAGGCTGCGGCCAAGCTCACCCGCAACGCGCGCGAAGCGGCCTTTCTCCTCGCCCGTGCAGACGCTTGTGGTTGACAGCATCGCTCTGCGTGCCCGACGCGCCGCTAGGGCAACATCGAAAGCCGCCAGTTCGCTCCCGGCCAGCTCCCTTCAATGAGCGTGATCAACTCGCAACGCAGCTTGGGTATATTCATTTTGGAGGAGAGGCCCTGATCATGCCAGCAACTGCGTCGGTACGCCGAGAATCGGTCCTGCCTCGGCGAGCCGCTGGTCGAGGGTCCACACTGTGGCGCCATGCTCCGATGCCGTCGCGAGGTGCAGGGCGTCGCCAGCACGAAGCCCGAGCATATGCTGATCGGCGAATTTCGCGGCGACCTGAAAATGCCCGCCCGTCACCGGCAGCACGGTGAAGCTCTCAGCGACCAGCTTATTGAACATCGCGAGCGCAGCCGCGCGCTGCTCCAAGTCGATCTGTCCGGTCCGAAGCTTGATCGCCATGGCGGAGGACATCTCGGTGATGGTCCAGTCGCTGATCACAAGTTGCGCTGGGTCCTGCTCCGCCAGCCAGCCCTGAACGCGCGCGGTCATGGCTTCGTTGGATAGCGCCGCGACGATCAGCGAAGTATCGAGATAGGACATCAATAGCGATCGCCATCTCGCATCGATCGCACCAGATCGGCGGCAGCCTGAGCCTGCAGAGGCATGGTTGCGGTCAGGGATTGGAGCAGGACGGCGTCGATCCGTTTGCGAGGGCGGGCCACGGCCGTGAGCCTGGCGACCGGCTTGCCACGCCGGGTTATGTCGATCGAGTCTCCAGCCTCGACCCGGTCGATGAGCTCACTCAGATGTGCCTTGGCGTCCGCCAGATTGACCGCGCCCATGTCAGCTCCTGACCATGTAGATGGTCATATAGCGCATTACGTGTGACAATTCCAGTGCACGGCGAATGAGCAACTGGCTGCGTGAGCGAAGCAAGTGACCGCTCCTGCAACGAGAATTATGCCGCTTCCCGCTTGACTCACACATATCCCGGTGGTTATGCATCGATCAATAGCCGAAGGGTTATCTATCCCAATGCCAAACGCTCACGATGTGCTCTTCAGAACGCTTGCCGATCCGACTCGGCGCGCTATTTTTGAGCGACTGTGTCGCGAGGGAGAGCAGACAGTCGGCGCGCTGACGGCTCAGGCCGGGATCTCGCAACCGGCCGTGTCGAAACATCTCGGGGTTTTGCGGCGGGCGGGGCTGGTGCGCGACCGCCATGCGGGACGGCAGACCCATTATAGCGCGCAGCTTGCGGCGCTTGCCCCCTTGATCGACTGGACAAGTCAGATGACCGGGTTCTAGCAGAGCCGGTTCGACGACCTCGAGGACCTGCTCAAAAGGATGGACCAGTGAACGAAATAGCGACCGAAACGCTCTCCGTCATTGTCGAACGGGAAATCGCTTATCCGCCCGAGAAGATCTGGCGCGCGCTCACGCAACCACACTTGATCGAGGAGTGGCTCATGAAAAACGACTTCAAACCTGTCGCGGACCACCGTTTCAACCTTCACGCGGCCTGGGGCTCTGTCGAATGTCAGGTCCAGACGGTCGAGCCTAACAGAACGCTGACTTACACGTGGGATACCAAGGATCTCAAGAGTGTCGTCTCCTGGACGATCACCCCCACGAGCATCGGCGCCCGCTTGCGTATGGAACAGTCGGGCTTCCGGCCGGATCAGCAGCCTTACTTCCGGGGTGCCAAAGTCGGCTGGCCGAGGTTCTTTGACGATCTGGAGCAGGTTCTTGCGCGAACGGACTGAGATCCGCCTGCGCTATTCAAGCAAGGGCTCTGTTACAGGGCGGCAGATGGCGGAGCGATAATGGAGGCAAGCCAATGAAGATCAAGTTGACCAAAGTATACGTGGATGACCAGGAAAAGGCTCTGGGTTTCTACACCGAAACGCTCGGCTTTACCAAGAAGGCCGATTTCAGCAATGGGCCGTTTCGCTGGCTGACCGTCGCATCACCCGACGAGCCGGACGGTGCCGAGCTGCAACTCGCGCTCAATGACAACCCCGCTGCAAAGACCTACCAGCAAGCTATTTTCCAGCAGGGCCAGCCCGCGGTCATGTTCTTCACCGATAACGTCAAGGAGGACTACGAGCGCATCAAAGCGCGCGGCGCCAAGTTCACCATGCCGCCGACCGAAGTAACCGGCTCGATCATAGCCCAGCTGAACGACAACTGCGGCAATCTCATTCAAATCACACAGCTGGCGCGCTGGTAAGGCACGCATTCAGTGGCGTGGCTGCCCGGCGGGAGCCGCCAAACGGGCCGCCCGATCCGCTCGGTTCGTCTTCAGAGGAGGTCTCAATGGATTGGAACAAATGGGTTCGGCAGATCCACCGCTGGCTGTCGATCATCTTTGCGGCGGTCGTCGCCGCCATCTTCATCAGCCTGGGAGTAGGCAAGGAACCCTCCTACTGGGTATACCTCATGCCGCTGTTTCCACTCGGCTTGCTCCTGCTTACCGGACTGTACATGTTCGTGCTGCCTTACGCGCCCAAGCGGCGCAGCGCGGGGGGCACCGGCGCATTGGAGTGAATGCATGGCCAACAAGACGTCCATCAAGTCATCGGCGGTCGCGAAGAAGTCCGCCGCCAAGCCTGCAGCCGCCAAGCCGGTCCTCCTCGCAGGCGGCAACCCGCAGATCCCGAAGGGTGATGGTGACGCTCCTGTGCAGGCCTACATCGCGGCCATGCCGGGCTGGAAACGCGACGTCGCGCGTCGCCTCGACGCGCTCATCGTGCGCAACGTCCCTGACGTGCGCAAGGCCGTCAAATGGAACTCGCCCTTCTACGGCGTAGAGGGTCAGGGGTGGTTCCTCAACTTCCATTGCTTCACAAAGTACATCAAGCTGGCTTTCTTCCGCGGCGCGTCGCTGCGTCCCGTCCCACCCGGTGAGTCCAAGCACAAGGACGTGCGCTACCTCGATATCTACGAGGACGACCTGCTCGACGAAGCTCAACTCGCCGACTGGATAAAGCAAGCCAGCCAATTGCCAGGCGAGCGAATGTGAGTGGAATGCCAGTCATCCCGGCAAATCCGGTGCCGACTAGCGGTATTCATGTGACGGGCGAGCGGCAACAACCAAGGGAAAGCGACAATGATGATGAAGAGTGACTCAATGGAAAGAAGTGCAGACAACTCTCCCTCTCAGCTGATCGATGCGAGGATCAGCGAGCTGGGCGATTGGCGAGGCAAGACGCTTTCCCATGTCCGCGCCCTCATCAAGCAGGCCGACCCGGAAGTGGTCGAGGAGTGGAAGTGGCGAGGCGTTCCGGTGTGGTCGCACGCCGGAATAATCTGCACTGGCGAGACCTACAAGAACGTCGTGAAAGTGACCTTCGCAAAGGGCGCCTCGCTGCAGGACCCTTCCGGCCTGTTCAACTCCAGCCTCGAAGGCAACACCAGGCGCGCCATCGATATCCGTGAGGGCGAAGACATAGATGAGAATGCGTTCAAGGCGCTGATACGCGCTGCTGCCGCCCTGAACACGGCCCGATAGTCAGCTCCGGCCGATATGGTCGGCTAGCGGGCCGAGAGCGGCGAGCACGGCTTCGCCGGTGGCTTGCGTCGCGTTCTCATGCGGCGCGCGCAGATTCAGCCAGCGTCTGTCGCCGGACCGTACCGCCAGCACTGCCTTCATCGCAGTGATGAGGCCGGCGTCCTGGATGATTTTGCGGAACGCCCTGATGGCGGCATCCGCGTCCGTAGTGTCCTCTCCCGCCAGCACTGCGTCGTAGAGGGCCCGGATCGCTGCGGCATTCAGATTGACTGTCGCCGAGATGCAGCCGGCAGCACCGTTGGCGAGGCCTTTCGTCAGCTGTGCTTCCGAACTCGGGAACACCGCGACCCTTGGGGCTGCCGCAATGACCGCCGCGGTGTTGTTCCAGTCGCCGGCGCTGTCCTTGTAAGCCACCACGACATCGGGAAACGCTTCGCTCAATCGGGCGGTCAGCGCCGGGCTCACCGCTACGCCGGAATTTTGCGGGATGTGGTAGAGGATCATCCTCATCGCCGGGTTCGCCACCCGTTCGATCAGCTCGCCATAATAACGGGCCTGACCGGTGTCGCCGGCGGCCGTATAGAAGAACGACGGCAGCACCATCACCCCGGCACAGCCGAGCCCGACGGCATGCGCGGTCAGCTCGACAGTCTCGGCAAGTGCTGTGACACCGGTGCCGGGCATAAGCCGGCTTGGCGAAATGCCGGCCTCGACCAGCCACTCCAGCGCCTGCATGCGCTCGCGCAACGAGACGGACAACGCCTCGCCCGTGGTGCCGAACGGCGACAGGAAATGCGCTCCCTGATCCAGCACCCACTTGGCGTGTGATATCCAGAGGTCGCGGGCAATGCAGCCGTCGTTTTCGAACGGCGTCAGGATCGGTGCGATGGTTCCTTGTGGGCGGATCATGTGCGTCCTTCTACGGGTGAAAATCTGTGCTGTGCTCAAAGCCGGCATCAAAATGTCGAGCAAGCTACAGGAAGCAGTGTTGCTGAGTACCGGCCGTTCGACCTCGAAAGCAAGCGGCTCGCGCATAAGCGCGCGATTGTGATCGGGCGGCGGTTCTGAGGCTCTCGAGGTAAGCACTTGTCACGGGACAACCGCGTCCGGCCGAAAGGGGGGTGACAAACGAGTTCTGCTGTTTCATCAATGCCGCCTTTTGAGGAGAAGCCCATGCGGAGGATCGGTGTCGGCATTATCGGCTGCGGCAACATTTCGGATGCCTATCTGAAGGCATCGCCGCAATTCCCGGTGCTCGACATTATCGGCGTCGCCGACATCAACCGGGCGGCAGCCGAGGCCAAGGCAGCGGCCTACGGCCTGGCTGCGATGCCGGTCGACGCGCTGTTGGCCGATCCGCGCGTCGAGATCGTGCTCAATCTGACGACGCCGCAGCATCATGTGCCGGTCGGCCTGCAGGCTGTCGGGCAAGGCAAGCACGTCTATTCCGAGAAGCCGCTGGCAACGACGCTCAGCGACGCCGAGCGGCTGGTCGCGGCCGCGCGCGAACAGGGCGTGCGCGTCGGCTGCGCACCCGACACTTTTCTTGGCGGCTCCCACCAGACGGCGCGGCGCCTGGTCGATGAGGATGCGGTTGGAACCATCGTCGCCGGCTCTGCCTTCATGCAGGTGCCCGGCCACGAGCTCTGGCATCCCAATCCGAATTTCTACTATCAGCCCGGCGGTGGGCCGATGCTCGACATGGGACCGTACTATCTGACCTGCCTAGTCAATCTCCTGGGTCCGGTAAAATCCGTGACCGGACAGGCGAAGTCATCCTATCCCACCCGCATCATCGGTTCCGGACCGCGCCAGGGCGAAACCATCCGGGTCGAGGTGCCGACCCATATTTCCGGCCTGCTCGCATTCGAGAACGGCGCGGCGGTTTCGATCACCACCAGCTTCGACGTCTGGAAGCATGAACACAATCACATCGAACTTTACGGGACCACCGGCTCGATGATCGTCTCTGATCCCAATCAGTTCCAGGGCGACATCAGGACCAGCCAGCGCAAGGGCGACTGGACGGTGGCCGATCAGATCCATTCCTATGGCGACGGCAATTACCGGGGCCTCGGCCTCGCCGACATGGCGCAGGCGATCGTCTCGGGCAGGCAACACCGCGCCAGCCTCGATCTTTCCCTCCATGTCCTGGAAATCATGGAATCGATCATCTCTTCAGCAGAGACAGGGCGGCGTATCGACCTGAGATATGGCTGCGCGCGGCCGGCGCCAATGCACGCCGATCTACCTTTCGGAATTCTGGAATAGGGGATGACACGATGAGCAAGACGGCACTGATTTTCTGGGGCGGCTGGGAAGGCCACACGCCGGCCCGTAGCGCCCACATCGTCAAGGAGATGCTGGCCGGCAACGGCTTCGACGTGCAGCTGGAGCAGGGGACTTCGGCGCTTGCCGATCCGCAACTGGGCAAGCTCGATCTCATTGTCCCGGTGATCACCATGTCGACGATCGAAAGGCCGGAACTGCAAAACCTGACCAACGCCGTCGGGGCCGGCACCGGCCTTGCGGGCTTTCACGGCACGATGTGCGACAGCTTCCGCAACGAGCCGGAATACCAGTTCATGACCGGCGGCCAGTGGGTCGCCCATCCAGGCAGCATCATCGACTATCACGTCGATATCACCATGCCAGACGATCCGGTCATGCAGGGCATCGACGGCTTCGCCTACCGTTCAGAGCAGTATTACATGCATGTCGATCCGACCAACGAGGTGCTGGCGACGACTACTTTCACCGGCGAGCATCTCGATTTCATCGCCGGCGTCGTCATGCCGGTTGTCTGGAAGCGCCGCTACGGCAAGGGCCGCGTCTTCTACAGCGCACTCGGCCACACCGCCGACGAGTTCGCAGTGCCGCAAATGCGTACGATGTTCGAGCGCGGCATGCTTTGGGCCAGCCGAAACCCGGATCTTGCGTAGCCGTTCAATCTGAACGCCACGTATCGTTGTAATCTCTAAGGGCGGCCGCCCGAACGCGGACACAGCACTGGGCTGCGGCAAGCAATTGACTGCCATGGTGGCATCCAATAGACAGCAGTCTCGTCGGGGAGCCGTAGCTGGAGGTCGAATGGAGCAGACGTGGCGATGGTTTGGCCCGAGCGACGCGGCAACGCTTGCCCATGCCAGGCAGGCCGGCGCGACCGGCATCGTGACGGCATTGCACGACATTCCTTACGGCGAAGTCTGGCCGATCCACGCCATCAGGCAGCGCCAGGCGCTTATCGAGGCGGATCAGGCGATGGGCCTCAAATGGAGCGTCGTCGAGAGCGTGCCCGTGCACGAGGACATCAAGCTCGGCCGCGGCGATCTCGACCGGCTCTACGACAATTTCAGGCAGACCTTACGCAATCTCGGCGCCTGCGGTGTGCGCACCGTCTGCTACAACTTCATGCTGATCCTCGACTGGACCCGGACCGACCTGGCTGCGCCGCTGCCGGGCGGCGGACGGGCGCTCCGCATGAACATGCACGAGCTTGCCGCGTTCGATTGTTACATGCTGCAGCGCAAGGGATCTGAGCGCGACTATGCGTCCGATGTTCTCCAGCGGGCAAGCGAATGGTTCGAGGCGACGCCGGATGCGTCAAAAGAGCGTCTGCTTGCCAACATCATGGCCGGCCTGCCGGGCGCCTTCAAGCGCTATGACATAGCGGAATTGCGCGAAGTGGTGGCCGAGCAGTCTAGCCTGTCTCACGACCGGCTGCGCGAGAATCTCGTCCGTTTTCTCGAACACGTGCTGCCGGCGGCCGAAGAGGCGGGCGTCACGTTGGCGATCCACCCGGACGATCCGCCGCGCGATCTCGTCGGCCTGTGCCGGATCGTCAAGAACGCCGACGACATCGCCTTTATCCTGGATGCGGTGCCATCGGCCCATAGCGGCCTTACCTTGTGCACGGGGTCGCTGGGCGCCAATCCGGCCAATGACGTGCCCGCCATCGCCAGGCGCTTTGCGCACAAGATCAACTTCGTGCACCTGCGCAACGTCAGCAAGGATCCGGACGGGTCGTTCATGGAGTCCGAGCATCTGAACGGGGATGTCGACATGGTTTCGGTGGTCTCGATCTTGCTCGACGAGCAGCAACGCCGCCGCGACGCCGGGCAACCGGCGCTGCTGCCGTTTCGCCCGGATCACGGCCACGAGCTGATCGATGACGCCACGCGGCACACCCATCCCGGCTACCCCGTGATCGGCCGTCTTCGCGGCCTTGCCGAACTGAGAGGCGTAATGACGGCGATTGCCCATCAGCGCGGTTATAGGCTGCAATGAGGGCGCCCCGCCTGCTCTGCGTCGGCGCGCTCACCTACGACACGATCTTGCGCCTCGATGTCCTGCCGTCCGGCGCCGGCAAGTTCCTGCCGAGCGAGGCCGTGCAGATCGCCGCCGGCATGGCGGCAAGTGCCGCCGCGTCGGCAAGCCGCCAGGGCGGGCAGGTCTGGCTATGGGCAAGCGTCGGCAACGATGCCGTCGGCCGCGATGTCATCGCCCAGATGGCGGCGGAGCGGGTCGACTGTTCGTTGGTGCGCAGGGTTGAAGATGGCCGCTCGGCCATTGCCACGATCCTGGTCGATGCCGCCGGCGAGCGCATGATTGTGCCCTTCTACGATTCCGTCACGCAAGCCGATCCGGACCGTCTTCCGCCCGTGGATTTTTCCCGCTTCGACGCCGTCCTGGTCGACGTTCGTTGGCCCGGAGCCGCCGCGATGGCGCTGGCGAAGGCCCGCGAATGCTGCATTCCGGCGATCCTCGACGCCGATATTGCGTCGCGACCGGTGCTCGACCGATTGCTGCCGCTCGCCTCGCATGTCATTGCTTCGCTGCCCGCGGCGCGTATCCTTTGCGGTCCAGAGGTTTCCGCCGGTTCCGCCGTCGCTATTCTGGGCGAACGGACCGGCGCCTTCGTCGCGATCACCGATGGGGCGAACGGCACCGCGTTCCAGCACCCGAGCAGCAATGATGTCCGTCATCTGCCGTCGCCGCGAGTCGAAGCCGTCGACACGCTGGCGGCGGGCGACGTGTTTCACGGCACCTTCGCTCTGGGGCTGGCTGAAGGTTGGGATGAGGAGCAGGCCATAGCAGTGGCAAGCGCCGCCGCTGCGCTGAAGTGCCTGCGTTTTGGCGGACGGCTCGGCGCGCCGACGCGCGCGGAAACACTGGCCTTCATGCAAGGATCGACATGACGCCGAATACGCTCGGGCCGGCTCAGCGAAAAGGGTACGTCATACGTCGCTGATCGACTACCATGGCAGCCGCTGCAACTGTTCGTGGGAGGAGAAATGGCTGAGTTCAAGAAACGCGCACTGGTCACCGGGGCGGCCATGGGCATCGGCCGTGCTGTCGCCGAAAGGCTGGCCCAGCAAGGTGTCGACCTGATCCTCTTCGACCGTGTGGGCGATCAGCTGGACGAGGTCGCGGCGCAGCTTGCGGCGCGCGGCGTGACCGTGCACACCGTGCTCGGCTCGACCGCCGACACCGAAGCCTGCGGCCGCGCCGTCGAGCTTGCCCGGTCCGCGTTCGGCGGGCTCGACATGCTTTCCCACAATGCCGGCATCCAGCGTTACGGAACGGTGGAGACCACGGACGAGGCGCTTTGGGACGAGGTGATGAATGTCAACCTCAAGGCTGCCTATCTGCTCTCCCGCGCGGCGATGCCGCTGCTGCGGCAAAGCCGCGGCGCCATCGTCCATATGAGCTCGGTGCAAGGCCTGGCCAGCCAGGAAGGGGTTCTGGCCTACAGCACGGCCAAGCACGGCTTGATCGGGCTGGTCAAATCCATGGCCGTCGACTATGCGCCGCTCGGTGTGCGCGTCAATGCCGTGGCTCCGGGCGCGGTCGACACGCCGATGCTGCGGGATGCGGTCAAGCTGAACGATAAGCCCGACGAGATCATGCGCATCCTTGACAACATGCATCCGCTCGGCCGCACCGCCCAGCCGCAAGAGATTGCGGCCGTCGTTGCCTTCCTGCTGTCCGACGATGCCTCCTTCGTCACCGGCGAAGTCGTGCGCGTCGATGGCGGCCTGCTGGCGCGCATCGGCGGTTCTCCGCGCAAGGAATAACATCGGCGCTGCTGCTTGCGCAGCCATTTCATGAACGGCTTGAAGCTGCCGAGCCTTTAAGGGAATTGCCGATGGCAAGGCTTTTGGGAATGCGGACCATCACCGAGGGGCGGCTTGGCGAAACCGGCCCCGGCGCTTCAGTCGCGGCGAGGACGTTCGAGGTCCTGCTCGACCAGATCCTGACCTTCCGCCTGAAGCCGCACGAGCTGATTTCCGAAAAGGCGATGTCGGAAGCCCTCGGCGTGAGCCGCACGCCGGTCAGAGAGGCGCTCGCCCGGCTGGCCGGACTTGGCCTGATCGACATCTATCCGCAGCGCGGCAGCATGGTGGCGCCGCTGCGGATCGCCGATCTCGAGAAATCGCAGTTCCTGCGCGAAGCGCTTGAAGTCGGCCTGGTCAAGCGTGCGGTCGAGAGCCCGCGCCGCGCCGAACTGCTCGCCATGCTCAAAGGCGAACTGGCGGCCCAGGAGACGTTCGCCTCCATCTCGGACGACAGGCGCTTCTTCAAGTCGGACGAGCTGTTCCACCAGCACATTGCCAGCCATGCCGGCTTCCCCGGAATCTGGGCCGACATCAGCGCGGCGAAGCTGCACATGGACCGTTTCCGCTTCCTGTCTTTCCCGCGCCTCGACAGCATGTCGGTGGTTCTCGGCCAACATCGGCGGATCGTCGATGCGCTCGAGCAGGCCGACGCATTTGCGGCGGAAGAGGCGATGCGAACGCATCTTCGCCGCATCTTCGAGGTGCTCGCAATCGTCCGGGAACGCTATCCTCATTATTTCAAGGCACCGGCTCGGCTGGAAAGAGGACAGAAGCGGCTGCCGGCGATCTGCCCGAATGACAACCATTCGCGCGACGGAGCGAGGAGGAATGACGACGTGGAAACGTGAAACCAGCCGCTCAGTCCAGGCCTGAGCCTTTCTTCGGCGCTTCCGGAGGCAACTTGGCCTTGCTGCCGGATTTGTCGGAAGTTGGCTTGGCTTCGCGATTCTTCGCCTCGCCGCCTTGCTCCTTGCGGAGCTGCTTTTCTATCGTCGATCGCGATCCTTCCGCAGGGTCCTGTTCGGGATGGCTTTCCCTAGCCGTCATGTCAGCTCCTATCCATTCTGGTCTATTGCATGTGGCGAGGGCTGAGTTTCGCCACCAGTGCTGGTCCTGTCGCGCCCAAGCATCAGCCATGCGGCGAAGAGCACGACCAGTACGACCACGATCCAGGCGACGAGACGAGGCATTGGGGCTCACTTCCCCCGCCGCTTGCTGCCGCGCACCTCGGGATCGGAGCCGGTCTCAACCGTTGGATCGGGCACGACCGGACCGCGTTCGGCTTCGGAGCCCTCAGCTTCGATCTCCTGCACGGCCTGGTCCCAATGCTCGCGCTCGCGTCCTTGCGGACGGCCTTCGCGCTCCCATATCTCATGGGCCCGCTGCCTGATACGCTCTTCCTTGTCCATGACCTTTGCCTCCTGATATCCCTAATCCGGCGATCGAAGGTTTGTTCCGCGTTGCCAGGCAGTTCCCGACGGTTCAGTTGACGTGACCACCAGGCGCCCTAGATGAAATTGTACGCCGAGGTCGCCTGGTGCCGGGGAGAACAATCGTGTGGCAGCAACGCTACAAACACGTATTGTAGATGCCATTGCAGCTATTGGTCTTCGACCGGACCGGCTGTGCCTGTTGCTGACAACGTTTGTGCTGACGGCATGCTCGCCTTCCGACCAGATCGAGCAGCAGTCGAAAACCGCGGCTTCGGCCGCACAGACCGCATCGCTGGTCCTGGGTGCCTGGGCCGCCGGGGCAGCCCCTTCGACATATACGTCGCGCACGTTGCAATCGGTCGGCAAGGCGCTCGTCGATGCCGGTGCGCAAATCCAGTCCGCCAAGTCGACTGAGCCCAGCGAGCAAGCCGGTCTGACGGCGGTAATCGGACAGCTGTCGGCGGCGGTGACACGCGCCGCGACGGCGGTGCAGGACGGCAACCGATCGGAGGCGGAACAGGCGCAGCAGGATATCCAGGCTGCCACCGCCGCCCTGAATGCATCCTACGCCAAACATTTCGCGCCGAAACCATGAAGAAGCTGCTCGAAATATCGCTGGGCATCGTCACCAGCGTCGGTGGCTTTCTAGAGGTCGGATCGATGGCAACCGCCGCACAGGCGGGTGCAGCGTTCAGGTTCCAGCTGATCTGGGCCGTCCTCCTGGGCACGATCTGCATCATCTTCCTGGTCGAGATGGCCGGCCGCTTCGCCGCCGTCAGCCATCACACCATCGCCGACGGGATTCGGGAACGGTTTGGCTTCACCGCCTTTCTGTGGCCGTTGCTTGCGACTTTGCTGGTCAACTTCATGGTCATGGCAGCCGAGATCGGCGGTGTCGCCATTGCGCTTGAGCTCGCCACCGGCATCGGCTTTCAGTGGTGGGCCCTGCCGGTCGCTTTTCTGGCATGGCTGTTCCTCTGGAAAGGCACGTTCGGCTTCATTGAAAAGGGCGTCTCGATCCTCGGCCTGGTCACGTTGTGCTTCGTGGTCGGCGCCGTCATGCTGAAGCCCGATTGGGGGCAGGTCGCGGCCGGTGCCGTCCCCACTCTGCCCGAGCACGACGCGGCCAATTACTGGTTCATGGCGGTCAGTATTCTTGGTGCGTCGGTCTCGCCCTACCTGTTCATGTTCTATTCGTCGGGAGCCATCGAGGACCAGTGGGACAAGAGCTATCTCGGGACCAATCGGGCCATTGCCGGATTGGGAATGAGTTTTGGCGGCACAATCTCGATCGGCGTGCTGATCGTGGCGGCGCTCGTGCTGGCAGCGCACGGCATAGAGCAGGTCGACGACTACCATCAATTGCCGCTGATGCTGATCCAGATCTTCGGTTTCTGGGGATTCGTCCTGTTCGTTGCTTCACTAGGCATAGCCTGCTTCGGCGCTGCGCTCGAAATCGGGCTGCAGCAAGCGTACTTAGTGGCGCAGGGTTTCGGCTGGACCTGGGGCGAGGACCTGAAACCGCGCGACGATCCCGGCTTCAGCACCGTCTACACGGTCTCGCTGTTTCTCGCCGCCATTCCGATCGCCCTGGGTCTCGATCCGCTGAAGCTAACCATCTTTTCCATGGCGCTGACGGCCGCCAGCCTGCCGCTGACCGTGGTGCCGTTCCTTTTCCTGCTGAATGACGAGCGTTATGTCGGCGAGCACCGCAATGGCATGATCGCGAATGCCGCGGTCATCTTCATCATTGCGCTCGGTTTCGTGCTCGCGATCGTGACCATTCCTTTGCAGATATTCGGAGGCACGTGATGGATTTGCTGCGCGACATCCTGGACAAGCAAGTGGTTGACCGTGAGCAGGTCAAGATCGGCAAGGTGGACGGGCTGGTAGCCGAGGTCAGGCCGGGCAAGCCACCCAAAATCGTTGCGGTCGAGCTCGGCTCGATCACGCTAGCGCGTCGGCTTGGCGAGCGATCCGGGCGCTGGATGGCGCGCCTTGCGGCAAGGCTCGGCGGCAAGCGCCATGCCGAACCGCACCGCATCGCCTGGAACAAGGTGCGCGACATCGGCGTCGACATCGAATTCGACATCGACGTGCGTGAAACGGCGATTTTCGACTGGCAGGATTGGCTGCGCGACCATGTCATAAGGCGTATCCCGGGAGCCGGATGATGGCCACCGTCAACCTTGAGCAATTGGCAGGCAGAAATGTGCTTTCGCAGCGCGGCAAAAGCATCGGCCATATCGAGGAGATACGCGCCGAACCGGATGGCGACGACCTCGTGGTTACCGAGTACCACGTCGGCATCCACGCGGCGTTCGAGCGTCTTTCCGCTTCGGCCATCGGCACGGCGGTCCTCGAAGTCTTTCGACTGCGCAGTCACGACAGCATGTACCGCATTCCCTGGGACAAGCTCGACATCTCCGACCCGACGCAGCCGCGACTGTTGTGCGCGATGGAAGAACTTTCCGCTATGAAGGGCAGTATCGAGGGCGATAAACCGGAATGAACGACACTTTCCCGCCGTCGGAGAATGGGGTTCAGTGAAAGTCCTGGTTACCGGCGCCACCGGCCTGATCGGTGCCTCCGTCGTGGCACGCCTTCTTTCCGAAGGGCATGAGGTAATCGGATTGGTCCGCAGCCCCGGTGCAAACCGGGCCGGCAATTACCAATTGCTGGTGCTGGACATGGCGGTGGCGCTGCAGCCCGAAGACTGGCTACCGCATCTCAGGGGTGTCGACGCCGTCGTGAATTGTGCCGGCGTTCTCCAGGACAGCCCCCGTGAAAAGACGCGCGAAGTCCATCGCGATGCGGCGGTCGCACTCTTTCTCGCCTGTGCGCGGGCAGGGGTTGCCCGGGTGATCCACTTCTCGGCGATCGGCGTCGATCGGGCGCAGCCTTCGGCGTTCTCGGCGACGAAACTGGCCGGGGACCAGGCGCTTATGACGCTTGATCTGGATTGGGTTGTCCTGCGCCCGTCCGTGGTGCTCGGCCGGCCGGTGTTTGGGGCCAGCGCATTGTTTCGGGGTCTCGCTTCGCTGCCAGTGCTGCCGTCCATGCCCGGCACCGGCCGGCTCCAGGTGGTACTACTCGACGATGTGGTCTCAACGGTCATTTTCCTTCTCGATCCCGCCAGTCCGTCTCGCGTCGTGCTGGAACTTGTCGGTCCCGAACAACTGAGCATGGACGAGGTCGTCGGCAGTTATCGCCGGTGGCTCGGTTGGGGTCTGGCAGCCAGGTTTGTCTTGCCGACGGCTGTTGCAAGGCTTCTCTACCGCCTAGGCGACCTTGCCGCGATGTTCGGCTGGCGTCCACCGATGCGCACCAACGCGGCCAGGGAGATCGCCCGAGGAGCGGTTGGAGATCCCTCGGACTGGACCGCCGCGACTGGCATACGCCCGCAAACCCTGGCGGGCTTCCTCGCGCTCAATCCGGCAACGGTGCAGGAGAAATGGTTTGCCCGGCTGTATTTCATCAAGCCGGCGATCTTCGTCGTCCTGCCCGTCTTCTGGATCATGACCGGAATCGTGTCGCTGACAACCGGCTACGGCAGCGGCGTCGATCTGATGCAAGGCACGGGCGCCGGCATCTTGTCGGCACCGATCGTGATCGCCGGCGCTCTTGCCGACATCGCCATCGGCGTGCTCATAGCCTGGCGGCCGGCGGCGCGAAAAGGCCTCTATGGCGGCATCGCGCTCTCGCTTTTCTATCTGGTCGTCGGAAGCTTCCTGAGCCCCGATCTGTGGAACGACCCGCTTGGGCCGTTCCTTAAAGTGCTGCCGATCCTGGTGCTGCACTTTGTGGCCTTGGCAGTGCTGGAGGAGCGTTGATGCTCTATTTCCTGCTGAAATTTCTGCATGTTATCAGCGCATCTGTGCTGCTCGGCACCGGCGCCGGCATCGCTTTCTTCATGCTGTTCGCCCACAGGACCGGCAATGCCGCGACGGTTGCGGCGGTGGCGCGTATCGTCGTCGTCGCCGACTTCCTTTTCACAGCGACGGCCGTGGTCGCGCAACCTTTGACCGGAGCCGCGCTCGCCTGGCAGGCAGGCTACTCGCTGTCGGAGGGCTGGATCGTACTTTCGATCGCGCTCTATATCTTCACCGGAATGTTCTGGCTCCCGGTCGTCTGGATGCAAATGGAGATGCGCAAGCTGGCATCGCAAGCCGCCGCTGCAGGCGCGCCGTTGCCGCCACGCTACCATCGGCTGTTCTGGTTGTGGTTCGCCTTCGGCTTCCCTGCCTTCGCTGCCGTGCTCGGGATTTTCTGGCTGATGATCGCGCGGCCTGCGATCGAGTGGTAGGTCGCAGGCAGGTCCCACTGCGATAATGCCCAGTCAAAGCGCTGCGGAAAATTCCGGCCCCTGCACCGCGAATATCTGCCGGAGCGGACGTGCGTCTCGACCTGTAAGTCGCACCGGAGTCCGGTCTCGTATCATTTCCAACCGCGCGCTCACCCCCATCGGCACAGGACAAGATCCCGTCTTGAGGCTGGTTAGGCTTCGCTTACAAAAAGATGACGCCTGAGGGGAACACGGGAAGCACATGCAAGTTCGGTGCGCAGTGGAGGAGATTGCGCCATGAACAGTGTTATTTATCTCATCGGCCTTGTCGTCGTCGTGCTTGCGATCCTCTCCTTCCTCGGATTCCACTAGGAGACACCATGCAGGACAAAGACGATCAAGGCCGTCAGACGGCCGATTTCGAGACAGCCAGAAGCGAGCTTTCGGAAAGACTACAACGGGAAAAGCAGACCGCGACGGAAGCGCTCCACGATGCGCGTGACGAGATCACCAGGAAAGCCGGAGATTACGCATCGGAAGCAAAGCAAGCATTGTTCAACAAGGCGG
>NZ_JAMYSP010000010.1:0-173441 GCF_040322015.1 Mesorhizobium sp. M0208
GCTCGGCCGCCACCGATATGACGGGGCGGGTGCGGCAGTCGGCTCAGGACCTGTTCCAGCGCGAACCTCTGGCAATGGCCGCGGTAGGCCTTGCCGTGGGCACCGCCATTGGCGTGATGCTGCCTCACACCGCCGCTGAGGACGCGCAACTCGGCCCCTACCGCGACAAGCTTCGTGACAGTGCCGAGGAAGTCTTTGAAGAAGGCGTGGAGCAAGCCAAGCAGGTCGCCGCCGAAGCATATGAGACTGTAAAGGAAGAGGCTGACCGACAGGGTTCCAGCGGCGACGCCGAGACGTTGGTCGACCGCGTCGAGAAAGTCGTGAAAAAGACGGCAAGCAAAACCGAGGAAGCCATTCGCGATCGTTTGCCGGAGACCGACGAGGCTCCCAAATCGAACGAGTCTCCCGAAACGACGTGATTTCGCTGCGGTCGTTCGTGGCGACTCCGACCGCGGTCGCCTCGCGGTTGGAACATCGAAGTCGGCTAGGAGCCCGCAACCTTCGGCTGACAAATGTGATCGCGGCGCTCAAGTCATTAGCCGAGGCGCTCCGGTCCGTTCCGATTCTTCGCTCTAAATCCGTTCGGTTCTTCGGCTCCATGAGGCGTGTCTGCCCACGGCGTGGCACGCAATTCTCAGCAGCACTGTCCAATTCTGAAAAAAACAACCACCCCGTCAATTCGACTGGGACGACGACGTCGAGATTGCACTCGGCCCACTCGCCAAAGAAGCTGATATCCGAGATGCCCGCGAAACAATCCGCACAGCAGATTACCGGCATAGCGGCGCTCGGCGATGTCCGACGTGATCGCGGGCAGCCTCGCCGATGCGGGCCGGTTCCGAAAGGTTCGTCGGCAACTAAGGCATCGAGCCGAAGGCGGTGACGATTGCCGGTCCCGGCAAACCGGCATCGGTAGACCGCTGGGAGGGTTTGATCTCGACTAGGCGAGCAACGATGTCATTTCATCGAATAGAGATAGGCGGCGATATCTCGCGCCTCCTGCTCGGAAATTCTGGTCGAAGGCATTGCCGTGTGCGGATTGATCTCTCTTGCGGCGCGTATCCAACGGACCATGTTTCGCGGGTTGTTGGACAATACGCCGCCGATATAGACCCGGGTGGCCAAGCTGGCGTCGAGGCGTGGACCGACCAGTCCCTGCGCGCCGGGCACGCCGGTGATCGTGTGGCATCCGGCACAGCCATTGGCCATGATGATTGGTATGGCGCGGGCGCCAACACCGCCGGTTGCATTGTCGGCCTTCTGCTCCACTCGACGGCTTTGCTCGAAGTACAACGCGATCCCGGCCAGGGCTGCAACAAGCACGACAATTGCCGCGGCGCCGAGGATGGGTCCGGACGGAGTGAAGCGCGATGTTGCGCGCACGCCGATGCTGCTAGGAGCATTGTCCGTCTTATCCGCGACCCTGATGAGGCGCTCCGGCCACAACGTCAGCGCCGCCCAAGCTGCGGCCAGCACGGCAATTGCCGTCCCGGCACCAATGACCAGCTTAGACAGCCTGGAGCGCATGCGACGTCTCCCATCTTCTCTGTCCACTTGAGCGAATCCACAGACCGGCCAGCAGCAACGCGGCTCCGCCATAAATCAGGCCGGCCGGAACCCACATCACCAAGCCGGCGAGCTGCTGGTCCTCGAGCGGGCTAAGGCTCCACAATTCCGCGCCGGCTGCGTTTACCGGGTACCACAGCCTTGGCGAGACCAGCAGCAGCACCCCGAGCAGGCCGGTGTGCAGCGAGGTGAAAAAGAGGTGCATGACTGCGCTGCCGTAGGCTTGTTCGCGGCCTGAACGCGGCAGCAGCACCCACCAGAACAGCAGCCCCGTACCGAAGAAGCTGGCATGTTGCGCATAATGCAGGACACCCTGTGCAAGCGCCGCCTCGAACAGCGCCGGAACGTGCCACGCCCATATCGCGACGCCGTGCAGGAAGGTCGCGGCTAGAGGACGGCTGACGGCGGCCCAAACGGCTCGAAGCACCTTCGCCTGCCCGGCTGCGCCAAATGCCAGCCGCAGCTTGATCGGCAATGCCCACATCATCGCCGCCGCCGGACGGGAGGCGACCAGCAGGGGTGCCGCCACCGCCATCAACAGCTCGTGCTCGATCATGTGGGCGGTGAAAACGCGCTCACCCAATGCATGGAGCGGACTGACCAGTGCTGGCGCCAAAATGGCCCAGCCGGTCGCAAACAGCAGGGCTTGCCGCATCCGCAACGGGCGGCTGCGGGCGCTCCGCCGCCACAGCCGAAAGGCGCCTGCTGCGTAAAGCAGTGCGACCATGGTTAGCGGCAGCGTGATCGGCAACGCCAGCGTCCAGCCGGCCTGCGGGGCACCGGCACCGTAGCAGATCGAGGTCGAGAAAAGCGCGTCGAAGTTCATCGCAGACAGCCGTCGAGAATGAGCGAGGCGGCGCCTTGCATGACGATTACCAGCGCAAACAGCAACGCGCTGAGAATGCCGATATTGGCGACGAAACCTTCAGTGCCGCGCGCACGGTCCGGTTTAAAGGCGGCGCCACCTTGCTGTCGCGCCCGCCACGACAGCGCCCCGCCGAGCAAGGCCAGCACTGTCAGCATCAGCGCAACGACCGGTATGACAGGAATGCCGTGGGCGCACTGCCACTCCACGACCGCGTAATTCAGCTGCGTCGACACCGCCCAGGCCAAAGGCCCGGACAACAGCCCGCCCCATGATGTGCCCAAGCGAAGCGCACGCATCTCAGTCAAGCCTCGGCATCCAATAGATCAACAGATAGATCGGGATCCAGGTCGCGACCACGAAATCCCAGTAGAAGACGTTGTCGCCAACATCCCCGAAACGCCGCCCGCTATAGCCATGTCGCGTGAACATCAGGACCGTCAGCACCAGCGTGTCGCCGACGTCGGTGATCAGGTGTGTGGTGTGGAGGCCGAGCAGGACCCACAGCATTGAGCCGTACGCATTGGTATCCCAATAGATGTTGAGGGCCGGAAATTCGAACCACCGCACGACAAGCGGTGCGATACCGAGCAGCGTCATGACGATCAGGCCGATGCGCACGGGCACCATGGCACACGCTTCGGCGTAGCGGTTCAGTATGTGATTGGGCACCACGCTGGCGAGCAGCAACAGCGTGACGATGGTGCCCGGCCAATGGTTGGGCGGCGGCACGCCCAATGGCCATTCGGGCGACAGATAGGCGAGGTAAAGATAGGCGCCTGCGGCGAGCGCGAAGCCGGTGCCCTCCAGCGCCATGAAGGCGAGAGTGCCCCACCAGGTCGGGCTGCGCGGTCCGATCCCGAAGGTCGGGAGTTTGGAAAGATCGGCGGCAGGACGCTGTTTCATTCCTCATCCTCCGGATCGCCTTTCGGCCAGAACCAACCGATCAAAGTGATGGCGATTGGCCCGGCTCCCCAGACCACCGCCCACGGGCTGAAGATCGAATAAAGAAAGGTGGCGCCGACGGCGAGCGCGGCGAACAATGGCCAGATCGACGGCGTCGCCGACTTCTCGCGCACATCTGGATGCGCTTCTGCCACAGTCGAAATGACAAGTTCGCGCGCGTCGACGCGAAGCCCGGTCGCGACAGGCAGCGTGTCACGTTCGGCCCAGAGCGGCTCGGAGTGGGTAACCACCGGAATCCGAGCGAAATTATAGCTCGGCGGCGGAGAGCTTGTCGCCCATTCAAGCGTGCCCGCATTCCAGGGATTGTCCCCGGCCGGGGCGCCCCTCGAGGCGCTGTACACCAGGTTTATGGTGAACAGAACGAAGCTTAGGAACAGAACGACCGCGCCGGCTGTGATGAACAGGTTGATGTTGCCCCAGCCGACCTCCACCGGATAGGTGTAGACTCGGCGCGGCATGCCCCACAGGCCGACAATGTGCATCGGAAAGAACGCCGCATTGAAGCCTATGAAGGCAAGCCAGAAATGCCAGCGTCCAAGACGCTCGCTCATCATCCGGCCGGTGATCTTGGGGAACCAGAAATAGGTCGCGCCGAGCAGCGGGAATACGGACCCGCCGATCAGCACGTAGTGGAAATGCGCGGTAACGAAATAGGTGTCGTGTACTTGCAGGTCCAATGGCACCGACGCCAGCATCACGCCGGTCAGGCCGCCCGCGACGAACGTGAAGAAGAAGCCGAACACGAACAGCAGCGGCGTCCTGATTATCGGGCGTCCGTCCCACAATGTCGCCAGCCAGCAGAAGATCTGCAGCCCGTTCGGGATGGCGATCAGCATGCTCGAGGCGGTGAAGAAGCTCGCGCCGAGTTTGGGCAGGCCAGTTGCGAACATGTGGTGAACCCACAGGCCGAACGACAGGAAGCCGACCGAAATCAGCGACAGAACCATGCCCAGATAGCCGAATACCGGACGCCGGGCGAAAGCGGCGATGATCGAGGACACCATGCCGGTGGCCGGCAGGAAAATGATGTAGACTTCGGGGTGGCCGAAGAACCAGAACAGGTGCTGGAACAGCAGGACGTCGCCACCCTCGGCGGGATTGAAGATATGGGTGCCGACCAGACGGTCGAGGATCAGGAAGGTCGACGTGATCATGACTGCCGGCATGGCGAACACGATGACGAAAGAGGTGACCAGCATCGCCCAGACATAGAGCGGAATCTTGTCCAGCGACATGCCCGGCGCGCGTTGCTTCAGCACGGTGACGATGGTGGCAACCGCGACCGCCAACGACGACACTTCGGTATAGGTGATCATCTGCGCCCACACGTCGGAGCGTTTGCCTGGCCCGAATTCAGGACCGGACAGCGGCACGTAAGAAAACCAGCCGACGTCGGGCGCCATGTCGAGTGCAAACGACACCCAGGCGAAGAGGCCACCGGAGAGATAAATCCAGAAGCTGAATGCATTGAGGCGCGGAAAGGCGATGTTGCGGGTGCCGACCATCAGCGGCACGAGATAGATGCCGGTCGCCTGAACGATCGGCACTGCAAACAGGAACATCATGGTCACGCCATGCATTGTGAACAGCTGGTTGTAGCGGTCCGGCCCGATCAGCCCGCGCTCCGGCCCCGACAGTTGGATGCGCATGGCAACGGCGCTGAGGCCACCGAGGCACAGGAAGACGAAAGCGGTGATCAGGTACCGCCGCGCGACAATTTTGTGGTCGACGCTCGAGAGCGCACCGATGATGCCCGGCACGGTCTGCCATGTCCGCGCCAGCCAGCGCTCGAGGCTGGCGTCGTCGAGGCCGGTATCGCGAGGGCCGTCGCGCTCGGGAGCCAGGTCACCCTTTTGTGCTGCGGCGCGTTGCTGGGCGAGGTCTCGCCCATGGGCTAGGTCGGCGCTACTCATTTCAAGCCCTCGAGATAGGCTACCATCGCATTCAGCTCGTCCCCGTTCAGTCCCACCACGGGCATGTGGGCACCTGGCTTGATCCCTTGCGGATCGGCTATCCAGGCTGCGAGATTGCCGCGGCTCATCGCCAGCGTTCCGGCAGCGAGCGTCCGCCGGCTTGCGATATGTGTAAGGTCGGGAGCGACCGTACCGCCGGCGATGGTGCCGCCGATCTTGTGGCACATCACGCATGGCCGTTTAAGGAACAGATCGTGGCCGGTTTTGGCCTCGGTCGACAAGGGGGCAGCTGCCGGCCGCAGCTGATCGTTCAGCCACGCGTCGAAGACGGGCCGAGGTTCGGCGATGATGAAGGTGCTCATATTGGCGTGCTGCGCGCCGCAGAACTCGGCGCACTGGCCGCGATAGACGCCGGGCTTGTCAGCCTTCAGATCGAGAACGTTCTCGTGGCCTGGAATGAGGTCCAGCTTGCCGGAGAGGTTCGGCACCCAGAAGGAATGGATGACGTCGGTCGAGGTTACTACAAGCCGCACCGGCTCGCCCGCCGGGATGTGGATTTCATTGGCGGTCGTCAGGATGCGGTTCGGCTGATCGTTTTCGTAGCGCACCTCCCACCACCATTGATGCCCGGTCACCCGGATCGTCAGCGCCGCATCCGAGCCGATGGCGGCGAGCGTCCGGTTAGCAAAGTAGCTCAGCAGCGTCAGGCCGACCAGGATCAGGGCGGTAGCGGCGAGTGCGGCGACGACAATTCGCATCTTGCCGCGCTCGGCGGCAGCGTCGAGGACAAGCGGATCGCCGATCGGCGCGGGGCGTCGGGCCAATGGCAGGATCAGCACGGCCATCACCAAAAGCCAGACCACCGTGCACAGTGCTGTGAAGAACCAGATCAGCCATGCAAGCTCGCCCGCGGCCGGGCCTTTTGGGTCAAGCGCGGATTGCCAGCCGCTGCATCCTGCAAGGAGCAGCATGCAGGCTGCGCCGCAGCACACGCTGCAAACAAGGCGGTTCACGGCGACTTCCCCAGAGTCGCGGCATCCGGCAGGCGATTTTCGGACGGATGGGGCATCATGTCGTCGTCGCGGCTCGGCGCAGCCGATTTTGGCGCGTTGCCGCTCAACGCGCGGACGAAGGCCGCAAGCTCCCAGATCTGGTCGTCCGGGATCTTGTCCCGGAAGCTCGGCATGCCGTTTGGCCGACCGTCCCTGATCGTGGCGTGGATGCTTTCGATCGAGCTGCCATAGAGCCACTTCTGGTCCATGAGCGCCGGGCCCATGCCGCCACCGCCATTGGCATGGCAGCCGGAACAGTTAAACCAGTTGAACAGACGCTTGCCCTCGCTGAGGTGGAAGGCGTTGGCCTCGAACACTCCGGCCTTGTTGTTGGACGAGGCTGGCCGCTGGCCGCCCGGCTCGAGGGCCGTTACGGCTGCCGGTTGGTCGCCCGAGCCGAGCGCCGACTGTGGACGCGTGTCGCGTTCCTCACGCTGGCAGGCGGCAAGAACGAGCATCGCCGACAGCACGCATGGAAGGCCGCGGTTCATCGCGCTGCCGCCCCGGCGATGTCGAGGCGAGGCACGTCATATGTCGCCAGGATTGCATCGATCTCGGCGCGGTGTTTGGCGAGCGCTGCGTCTACCTCGCTGCGCAGCGCATCGTCGTCGTGGCGCACGCCCATCGAGATGTCGTAGATCATCGGCAGCAGCGGACCGTCGATGCGCGGTGCAACCGGCGTAATCCGCAACGGTACTTTTTGCCTGGCACCGAAGTAGCCGGCCAACGGCCCCCAGACGACGGCCATATCGATGTCGCCATTCGCGACCGCCTCAATGATGCGCGCTGGCGGGTTTGGCGCCGAATAGTCGCCATAGACGGGGAAACCGACGAGATGGCCGACGATGCCGCGACTGCCGAGCGCCTGGACGGGTGGCGAGTTGGCGCCGTCGTCGCCGATCAGCTGGACGCCGATGTGCAGATCGCGCAGGCGAGGATCGTTGAAGGACGCGATTTCCGGCGCATCTCTGCGTGTCACGAAGACGTAGGAAGACCGGTAGTAGGGCGCGGTGGTGCGCAGCATCTCGAGATTGGTGGGCGTGCCGGGCACCAGATCGCACAGGCCGGCTTTCAGCGTGTTGCGGACGAAGCCGCGCCGCTGTGCCCACCACGTGTAGGAAACAGTCGCACCCAGCTCCCGGGCGACGAGTTCGGCAATCTTGTTTTCAAAGCCTTCCCGGGCGGCATTGGAGAACGGCATGTTGTTGGGATCTGCGCAGATCCTCAACTCGCGCGCATCGGCAACGGCGGCCACAAGCGAGAGCGCCAGTGCGCCAACCGCGGCGGCAAGCCGCCGCGAACGCGTTTTCCGTGAGCACATAACGCGGCCGATCGTCTCAAGGCAGCCGGAACACATACAGCGTACCTCCCGCCGTGGTTACATCCTTCAGATCCTTCATGACGTTGACGAAGCCGAGCGCAGCGGTGGCGTCGCGCGGGTCGAGATCGCCGGATACGATCGCACCGGCCCAGCCGCCGACGCCCGAAAGAACCGCAACATATTGGTGCCCGTCCGGGCCGCGATAGGTGATCGGCTGGCCGATGATGCCGGACGACGTCTTGAACTGCCAAAGCAGTTCGCCGGTCCTGGCGCTGACCGCCTTGAACCAGCCTTCCATCGTGCCATAGAATACGACGTTGCCGGCGGTGGCGACCGCGCCGCTCCACACCGGAAAGTTCTCCTTCAGGCTCCACGCCGGCTTGGCGGCGGCGACATCCCAGGCAGTAAATGCACCGCGATTGCCGCCCGGCCCGGGAATCATGCGCACGTTCATGCCGACATAGGGCGTGCCGGCGATGTAATTCACCTCGACGCCTTCTTCGTCCATGCACATGTTATTATGCGGGATGTAGAGCAGGCCGGTCTTGGGCGAGAACGCCGAAGGTTGCCAGTCCTTGAGACCCGATGCGGTGGGACAGATGTCGCGGACGACCTTGCCGGTGCCGGTCTTCTTGTCCGGATTTACAATCAGCCGGCCGGTCTTCAGGTCGACGCCCTTGCTGGAATTGACAGGCCCGAACGGCACTGCCGACAGTACTTCGCCCGTAGTGCGGTCCAACAGATAGACGTAGCCGTTGCGTTCCGGTCGGACCAGCACCTTGCGGGGCTTGCCCTGCCAGGTCATGTCGAGCAGCACCTGTTCGTTGATGCCGTCGTAGTCGTGCAAATCGTGCGGGGTCCATTGATAAAACCATTTTGCTGCGCCGGTGTCGGGATCGCGGGCAAAGATGCCGGCGGTCCATTTGTTGTCGCCGGGCCGCAGATCCGGATTCCACGGACCGGGATTTCCGGTGCCGTGGAAGATCAGGTTGAGGTCCGGGTCATAGGAAATCCAGCCCCACACATTGCCGCCGCCGATCTTCCAGGCGTCGGGCGGCCACGATGTCACCCCGAGATCCTTGCCCTTGTCCATGTCGTAATGCGGCTTGAAATCGGGGCCGATCAGCACGTCGGCGTCCGGGCCGGTATTGTAGGCCGTCCAGACGACGTGCCCGTCGCCGGCGTCGAGCGCCTTGATCCAGCCGCGTACGCCCATTTCGCCGCCGGAATTGCCGACCAGTACCTTCCCCTTCACCACCAGCGGCGCCATGGTGATGGTCTCGCCGATATTGATGTTGCCGATATGGGTGTTCCAGACCGGTTTGCCGGTGGCCGCATCGACGGCGATGGCATGACCATCGAGCGTGTTGAAATAGATGTGCCCGTCGAAGAAGGCCGCACCACGGTTGACCACGTCGCAACAGGCAACGCCCTGCGCGGCGGGCTCGGGATTGGGCTCGAATTTCCACTTCATCGGCGCGCCGGGCTTGGTAAGGTCAAGCGCATAGAGGATGTTGGGAAACGGCGTCACGATGTACATCGTGTTGCCGACGACCAGAGGCGCAGCCTCCTGGCCCTTGTTGACGCCGGTCGAGAAGGTGAAGGCCACCTGCAGGTTTTTGACGGTGTCTTCGGTGATCTCCGCAAGTTCGCTGTAGCGGGTCGAGGCGTAGTTCTTTGCCGGCATCGCCCACTGGCCGTCGTCGGGCGGAGCAGCCGCGGCCGGCGGATTTATCGCAGGGCCTGATAAAGACTGAGCAAACGCCGCCGTCATCAGTGCAAACCCCGCCAGCAGCGTCCATCCCAGCCTCGCAGCCATTGGCCTGTTTCCGCCTTTGGCTGACACACGAGTTTTCGCCGCCACTTGTCGCCCTTTCCTCATTTGCGTATCGAGCCGCCGACCCCGGCGCCAAGCTCCGCCGCCACGTCCGCCTCGCTTCCGGCACACAATGGATGGCCCCAGCCGGAAGCGCTCTTGCCGCCGGGATCGAGGTCGAAAATGATAGCGTCCTTGCGGTTTGGGTTGACGCCTGCCGGTACCTTGTCCAGCCCGAGCGCGGCGCGCACACGCCAGGCGACATTGTGGTCGGCACAGGGGGAATCGCCGCTTATCCCGAGGGCCCCGACGATCCCCTTGCCGTCGTAGAGAGCCAGGCCGCCGCCAAACACGACGACACCGCCGATAGGCTTTCCCAGCAATGGATCGCTGGAGCTTCCAAACGTCGAAGGATCGCCGGCATAGGCCACCGCTGGATTGACCGGATTGGTGGCCTGCAGGCCGAATAGAGGACCGCCGGGCTGCACCGGCGCATAGAGGTTCGCGGTGGACAACGCCATGTGGGCGAGGCTGAGCCCGTTGGCGGTATTGGCTTTTTCGGCGGCGATCAGCCGGCTGCCAGGCCACTGGGCGTCGGCGGTAGGCCCACTGAAGGCGACGGCGCAGACAGTTCCGTCGCGAGCCACGACTGCCGCCCATTCATTAGTGTCGAAGCCGCCATTGCCGGGACCGCCGCTGGATTTGACGTTGGCCTTGAGGGCGGCCAGCAACTTGTCATGGTCGGCCGGGCAAGGTGCTTGAGCCCAAGCCTTTTGCTGGACGGCGCCGATCGTAAGCAGGAACAGACATAATGCTACCGAGACAATCCGATGGCGATCCATTAGCTGCGCCGTCTTTGTTGAACACTCTCCAACGCGTAGGAGGCGCAGAAGTGCCAAAGGGAACGAAATAAATATCGGATTCGGTCGGACAAACTCGGGCGACCGGAACTCGGGACAGCCGATCTGGGTGTTGGCACTCAACCGGAAATCGGAGTTATTCTTGCGATGGTCCAGGCGCCGTCGGAACAGAGCAGCACTTCTGGCAGTTGTGTCGAATGCTGTCCGCAGTCGAGCAACTGGCTCAATCGGTGAAAGAGCGACGAGCTATCTTGTTCGTTGGAGCCGGGGTGTCGATGAGCGTCGGCTTGCCGTCTTGGCAAAAGCTCATCGAACACATGCAAAACGAGCTCGGCCTTGACGAGGACATGATCGGCGCACCGGAGGCCAGCTATCAGGCGCTTGCCGAATATTACCGGCTGAAGCAGGGGAGCCTCGGCCCTTTGCGCAGTTGGATGGATCGTGAATGGAGCGTCTCGCGGGAAGAAGTGCAGCGGTCGGCAATCCACAAGCTCATCGTATCGCTCGATTTTCCGATCATCTACACCACCAATTATGATCGCAACCTCGAGGTTGCCTTCGAGATTCATGGCCGGCCCTTTGTGAAGGTGGCCAACGCAAAGGACTTGCCCAAGACGACCGGCGAGGTGACGCAGATTATCAAATTCCACGGCGATTTCGACGACGACAAATCGCTGGTCCTGGCGGAGACCGACTATTTCGACCGGCTTTCGTTCGATTCGCCGCTCGACGTGAAGTTTCGCGCCGACGCACTGGGGCGCACCCTCCTGTTCATCGGCTACAGCATGTCTGATATGAACATCCGTCTGCTGTTGCACAGGCTTTGGCAGACCTGGCGGCGGTCGGGCTACGAAAAGAGCCGCCCGAAATCCTTCATCTTCATGTCGCAGCCGAGCATCGTCCAGGAGGCTGTTCTCGGCCACTGGGGCATCGATATGCTGACCGAAGAGGCCGACGATCCTGAGGACGCGCTGCTCGCGTTCCTGAACGAACTCAAGGATAGGGTGGGCCGGCCAGACAGCGCGTGAGAAAACCTGCGGAAAGTGGATTGGTCCGGCAGTGGAACCGACTGATCCGATGTGAGTTCGGGAAGACTAACGTATCCGGGACCGAGCCTGAATGGGCGCACGCAAACACAAGCGAAGAATGCATGCCAAACACGACCTGTCGGCCGAGTTGGCCTATGAGATCGATTTTTTTGCCCGCAGGTGCGGCCTGACGAGGGACGAAGCACTCAAGACGATGCGAGATGCCGGCCAGTTGAAGGACAGCGCGAAGGCATCTTACGAAACCGGGGCGAAGTAGCGGCGTGGATCCCGCTTCGTGGACGGCTTTTGTCGGAACGGTCATCCTGATGCAGATGCCGCCGGGGCCCGACAGTCTGCTGGTGATTGCGCGCGGCATCGGGCAGGGCCGTGATATTGCCCTGTTCACCGTCCTCGGAATGACCCTCGGCGCCGGTATGGTCCAGCTGCCGCTCCTTGCCCTCGGCATATCGTCGCTGCTCCAGGCATCGCCGCTTGCCTTTGCCATGCTTCGCTGGGCGGGTGCAGCTTATCTCGTTTGGCTTGGATCGCGTCTGGTGCTGTTGCCGTCAGCCAGCGTCGCCGTCGAGGAGGCGCGCAATGTCGGACCGCTTGTGGCCGCACGCGAAGGAATGATCGCCAATCTGATAAATCCTTGGCCGATAACCTTTATGGTGGCATTCCTTCCGCAGTTCGTCGATCCTGCTCGCGGATCGGTCACGCTGCAATTGCTGCTGCTCGGTGGCACCCAGAAAATGACCGGTGTGCTGGTGCTGGGCACATATGCACTCGCATCCGGCACGCTCGGGGCCTGGATTATGAAACGACCGAAGGTAAGGCTCTGGCAGCAGCGGGTGGCAGGCTGCGTCGTCGTCGGTCTCGGTATCCGCATGGCAGTCGGTGGTGGCGCGCACCGCTGAGGATCGAGCGATGCAGCGGCCGCCGATGGAACATCCGCCGACAATTTTCGTTGACATGCTCCACAAGGCGAAGAGGTCGAGCATGTCGAAGTTCCAAGCCGCTACCCCGGAGCGTTTGCAGCAGCTCAGGCTTGAGGCAACGGCGCACTTTGCGCCACTCATACTGCGCCAGGCGCTGGTGCGTCTCTGCCGGGCCTGCGGAAGCGATAGCCTCGAACGTTTCGAGAAGACCATGGTCGACCAAATCGAGGCATTGCGTGACGAAAAGGCCGATTTCGACACGATGAAGGAATTTGCCATCGAACAGCTCTATGGCTGGATTCGAGAAGTCAGGTCTTCGCCGGACATGACACAGCCGCTGGAGAGCGTAGATACCCGAAGGACCCCCGGCCGCTCTGAAGAGCCGCAAACGCTGGAAGACCAATTGCAGGCAGGCCTGGAAGATTCCTTCCCGGCAAGCGACCCACCGGCGGTCGTCTCCACCGCGATCCCGGGCGGATCGAAGAAGCTCGTCGGAACCGACGAAATCCTCAGGCAGCAGCGCGAGAAAAAGGCCGAGGACGCCAATCATTCGCGATAAACCAAGCTTTGGGCGGAACTTCAGGGAGGCAGCCTGCCGCTTCACCCGCAGTCCGATATGAAGGCTGTCGTGGCATGCCCATCATGCGGCTCGCCTTCGACAAGAATGTTTGCCTCCCACGCGGCGTCGACAAACGCTTGCCGCGCTTTGCCGGCCGTAATTTCACCGGTTCGGGCGCGATTCAATACATCAGCGGCCGCCAGCGCCAGTGGGGCATTGCGCGCCGGCCATTTCTCGCTTTTCAGGCAATGTACTGCTTCGAAAACGGAACTGACCAATCGCGATCGCCCGGGCTTGCCGAAATAGATGCAAACAGGTGTATCGAACTCTATTCTCTGCACCGTATTCCTCCCGGTTCAAGCAAGGTGTCGCTTCAAGCAAGCTGCGTGTCTTCAGGGTCTACACGACTGTCCGACGGGCGTTTCAGCCAAACGTCGTAGGCCTTCGCAGCTGTTTTGGCGCGTGCTGGTGTTTCGGCTGCGATATCGTAGGCCAGAATGCCCACCTTGCGGGCGAATTTATCGAACGCCGCGCGCACCGTCTCAACGTCGACCTCGTCAGCCAGCCCGGCGCGACAGGCGTCGAACGCCGCCTTGTGCGCCGGACCGCGGCTCGGCCATTCATTTAAGACGTCATAGGCCTGCCAGATATTTTCGACATAGCGGGGGAAACCAAGGCCGACGAGAATTGGAACCGGGCGGCCAAACAATTTTTTTGTCATCTGTGTCTCCGCGAAAGAGCCTGTCGCATCAACGCCCGGGGCGGACCCGAGGCTCATGCTCTTTAACGCGGGATTGCTGCACGGGTTGCAGCAGGTTTGTTCGATCGTGCGCGGCCGGTCACTTGTTGGTCCGCATCTTTTGCCGAGGATTGATACCGCCTTGCGGCGTCGTGTCGTTCTCGACATCGCCTTCGAACGTATTGGTGCCCTGATCGAGCCGGTCGCCCTCCTTGATCGTGCCCCTGGAACTCCCGATGCCGGGATCGTTGGCAAGATCGCTATCGGCCGGCGTTTTTCCTTTGGCGTGCTTGTTTCCTGTCATGGACTCCTCCTGTTTCTTGAGGTGGCAGGCCGCCCTTGAGGTCGCGGCCAAGGCTCGCTGCGACATCGCATTTCGACGCGCCAAATGGCGGCCCCCGAATTGTCGGACGACCTTGATTTTGAACTCCGCGATCCCGATGGTTGTTCCGTCAAAAATATCGCCGTCGGCCGGGATTGCTCAGCCAAGCCCTCTCCGGTTTTCTGGAGCCGGGTGATTTTCGCCAACCGGAACGATCTTTCGCCCAATGCATTTAACTGGTCTGCGCTCGCGAACTCATTCTGGACGGGAGCTGGACCATTGCCACCCACAGCCTACGCCTTAGCGACCCGCGAAACCGAAGACGTTTCCATCGTCGACCTCATACCCGCTTTGAGGGCTTTCGCCCGCACCTTCTGCCGCACTCCCGATGATGCCGACGACCTGGTCCAGGAGACGCTGACCAAGGGCCTGGCCAACATTGACAAGTTCGAAGCTGGAACGCGTATGAAGTCATGGCTCTTCACGATCATGCGCAACACCTACTACACGCGTGTCAGGGCCGCCGTGAGGGAAGCGCCTGGCCTGCTCGACTGTGCTTCGCTGCGGCCGATCTCGGAAGCGACGCAGGAATGGTCCGTACAGGGCAAGGAAGTCCACCAGGCCATCCAGAGCCTTCCCGAGCATCAGCGCGAGGTTCTGATGCTGATAGGCGTGCTGGGCGTCAGCTATGAGGAAACCGCCGAAATATGCGGTTGCGCGGTGGGAACCGTGAAGAGCCGGCTCAACAGGGCCCGCGCCGGCGTGCTTGAATACCTAGGCGAAAGTTCCTCGCAAACCCTGATGGAAAGGCGCAGCTATCTGTCCGAAGGACAACTGGACTTCGAAGCCGAGAGGCGCCGCTAATATATGTCACGTTAGTTACTGGTTCCGCGCAAGCGTCTTTCGATAAGCGCATGCTGCAATTCGATCGCAAGTTTGGTCAGCCGGTCAGGAACCCTTTCCTGCTCGATTGCCGCAAGCAAGGAAGCGATTTCCCGGTCTATCGTCAGATCGGCGCGCGTGCCGACGGAATCTTCCCTTGCGCGAGACATCGCGTTCTCTTGGCAAATGTTGGTCCCTTCGTCTCACTCTGGTGGCAACAGTGCGAGTTTGCAAGAATTTGCAGGCCATCCATGCGACCGGCTTCGGTCCTTGCACAGCTTCGTCAGCGGTTGGGCTCTCGCTGCGTTTCAATTGCTCACCGGCTGCAAGCCATATGCTGCCGCAACGATCAGTCTTCAGGCCGCCGATCCGCTGAATGATCCTGGTACTGCTCGGATTTGACCCGATTGCCGTCGAGCCCACGCTCCTTGGTGTGCTGCTTCTTGTCTCTGTTGGACAGAACGGCGTTCTCTCCGATCTTGTCCTTGGGAAGATCGGTCATCGCGCCAGCGCCGGCGCCTTTGCCGTGACTGCCGCGACCGATGTGCTTCTTGCTGCCGGACGCCATCTCGTCCTCCTTCCTGCTGTCGAATAGCGGCTTTTCCCGTTCGGCATCCGAACCTGCGTTGGGCCGCAATGTTCCGCCGGAAATCGTAAGCAGGAAGGCATCGCCATCCCAGTGCCGGAACGGCTTTTCGCCGTCGACGACAACTTGCATGCCATTTGCGTTGGCGAAGTTATGAACGTCGGCGCGATCCAGCGCCGGCGATTCGCGATATGAATAATTCAAAAGCACGGCCATGCCTGGCCTCTTCAGCACGCGTGCGATTTCCACGAAATGTCGTTCCGCGAGGCCGGCCAGCACCAGATAGGGAAAGCTGTCGACGGCCAGCACGCGGTCGAAGCTGGCATCCTGAAAATCGGCAAGATCGAAACCGCGGGTAGGGCGGAATTCTACATTGCCGAGCCCGGCGCATCGCCGGCGGGCGATCGAGATCATCGCCGGGGATATATCGCTGCCGACGATCCGGTGCGACAGAGCGGAGAGCGCCTGTTCGAACCGACCGATGCCACAGCCGATATCCAGTATGTCGCGGCCGATTCCGGTAAAGCCTCGCCTCTCCAACCATGCAACGATTTCAGCCGTAGCGGCCGCGAGCTTTTCCTCATCGCCCAGCGACGACAGCTGGACGCTCGCCGCCGGCGAGATCGCCGCCGCCGCGTCAAACCCTGCCGCCAGCCGCTTGACAACCGCATCGTCGGTCTCGCCACCGCCACGCTCATGCCGAACGGCAGCACCTGTTTTGCGCAGCGTGGCGAAGATCTCGGGCCTGCGCTGAAGCAGGTCCGCAATCCGTCGTAGTTTTGCCGTCTTTCGCGGATCGGCCGAATGCGTGTTTTGTGCAATCTTCGCCAGTTCTGCGGGTTCGATTCCTGTCTCGAAACGGAGAGCCAGCCTGGCGATGACGGCTTCGACGCTGGCACCGTCTGCCATGCAGTCCTCCAGCACCCGCCTTGCTGATGTCGACCGCCGAGGTCCTGACTGGGTCGCGCTCATTGACCTTTGCTCCGCGTCCAGATCTTGCGCATCGTCCACCGGTCGACGGCGCCCCAGCTGTATTTGTAGGCCTCTTGTCCGCGCAGAAAATCGAACTCTCCCGCGCCTTCGCAGATCGCCTGCCTTATCGCCTGGCCGATGAGCAGCGCGCCGGGACTTTCATCGGCATAGGCCGGATCGAAGCCACCGAGATAAGCGTAAGCGCGGCCCCGATCATGGAACCCGTAATAGGCGCCCACGATCACGTCACCGATGGTGATGAGCCAGCATCGGGCAAGCACTTGTACGACCAGCTGCGGCAGCGCCTGACGGTGGAATGCTTCCACGCGGGAATCGGACAGAACGCCGTCGCCGTGTCCGGCCCAGCGTGCGCGGTGAAGGCGGATCAGGTGATCGAGGAATGTCTGCGGATCGGACAAAGCGGGTTCGATGGAGACCCTGCCGCGTCTCGACGCGGCCCTGTGGGCGCGGCGCAATTGGCGCCTCCGCCGCGCCGGAACACAGCCTTGAAGCGTCTGGTCGCCGGCGAGAGCGAGCACCGGGCAAGCAGCATGACTGACGGCTTGGCACGATTCGAGCGCGGCATGCCTGATGGCAAGGCCGGCGCCGCCGGGAGGCAGGTCCTGCAAGATCCACTGCGACCAGCCGAGGGAAAGAACCGTGTCGGCGATGGCGACGGCGACCGGTTCGGCGGTTTCGGGAATACAAAGGACGTCCAGATAGTCGCTCAACGAAATGCCGAGCGGAAGCAGCCGCGCGCCGGCGTCCTGGCGTTCCAGATAGAGTGGCGCCAGGCCGACCAGATCGTCGCCACTCCAAACGGCGACGGTCGCTAGCTCGCCGGGAGCGAATGTCCGCCACCATGGCAGTAACCATGCGGGAGACTGGAACGGCGTCGCCGAGGGACTGCGCGACCAGAGTTCCCACCAGTGTGGCTCAAGGGCTTCGAGGCCGGCCGGATCGTCGATGATCTCACCGCGGAGCATGTCCCGCTCACTTCGCCGTCGCGAGCTGCCCGCTGTCTGTGCCGAGCCGTGCCAGCGCCCGATAGGCGTCCATGTAGGAGGAAACCATGCGGTCGAGTGAAAAGCGCCGCCGCGCCTCGGCCCGGCAGGTCTCGGGATCCAGGCCGGCCGCGGCAAGGATGGCTTGCGCCATCTCGTCGACATCCCCGACCAGATACCCGGTCTTGCCGTGCTCAACCACATCCGGCAGTGCGCCATTCGGGAAGGCCACCACGGGTGTGCCGCAGGCGAGCGCCTCCATGGCCACGAGCGAACTGGTTTCCGCGGCGAGGCTCGGGATGACCAGGCATCGGGCTGTGTTCAGCAGGTGCCGCTTGGCGACAAAGCCGACCGGACCAAGGAAGCGGCGCCGGTCGTCCAGCCGAGGTTCGACCTCGTCGCCAAAATACGCGGTGTGGGTTTCGTAAGGGTAGACTTTGCCGCCGATGACCAACGGCACACCGGCCTTCTTGGCTGCGTCCAGCGCCAGATGGATGCCCTTTTCCGGGCAGACGCGGCTGAGCACGAGGGCAAAGTCGCGCTTGGCCTGCCGCTCGCTGAGCGCGTCGATGTCCACTCCGTTCGGGATCGGTTCGATGAGCCTGGCTCCCGGCGGCGCGGTTCTTTGCTGAGCCGCTGATACCGCATGCAGCCACAGATCCTCCCGTGTCGGATTGAGAGCGTCGGCCGGATACCAGTCGAGCGGCAAGTGCAGGGTCACCAATGTCGGCCCGTCGCCCGGCAGATAGGCGTCGAAATCGATGCCGTGCAAATGAACCACGTCGATTGGCCAGCGAGCGCGTGCGGTAGCGATTGCAGCGCGATGAGCACGCTGCGCCCGGCGCTTCGCCGCTTCATCGAGCACGCCCGGTTCGGCCGGCGTCTCGATGAGAGTGCCCGCAGCGCTCGAGCCCTGGCAACCGATCACGATCGAGCGGTGTCCGGCCTGTACGAGCGCCTGGTCGAGCATCGACAGCACCTGCTCGGCACCACCGACCGCATCCGGCCCGACCGGGGCGAGGGGATAGGCGACGTTGAGGACGGTGAGCGTCATGGCGGGAGAGCCGAAGCTCCTCACGCCGCGGAGGCGCGTAGCCTGCCGACGGAGGGGGCAGCGATGCTGCCGGCATAGCGGCGCGTCATTGCCGCGCAGAACTCGGCGAATTCCTCCGGCACCAGCGGCGGACTGCTGTGGTGCGGCATCATTCCGCGATGCTCCGGCGTGAAGCAGAAAGTAACGGTAACGTCGAAGTCGGCCAACGCCTCCATCTGCCGGTCGAACCAGTCAAGCGCGTTCGGCCTGAAGCTGTCGGCCCAGGAAAGTCCGGTACGCAGATTGGTGACGCCGAGGCGTTTCATCCAGGCAACGGCGTCATCAAGCCGGTGATCTTCGAAATGGAACCACTGCACCAGTCCTAATGCCGGCGTGTGGTGCAGGAACTCCTCGAGCGCGGGCTTTGGCGTGCCGTCCTGGCGAAGCAGGCCCATGTAGAAATGGCGATAGTAAGACGAGCCTTCCGCCTCGCGATGGCGCGTCGTCGCTTCCCACTCGCGCGGCAGGTCGTAGAGGCTGTACCATTGGATGCGCGGTGCGTTGCCGATCAGCAATTCCGCGGTCCGGCGCAGGCCCCAGACCTGTACCTCCTCGGCGCCGAAGGTCGACACGCCGACCTCGCTGACCCATACCGGAAGATCGGTGACAGCCGAGATCTCGCCGACCTTCTGCGGCCATTCGTGGATCTGCCAGAGGTTCCAGTCGAGCGGAAAGCCGTGTACGGCGACCGCGTCGACGTGATCGAGCACGCCGAATTCCTTCATCCGGGTCATGAAGCCGGCATCGATCGGCGAGATGCCGCCCAGCACCTTGGTCAAGGCGGGATTCTCCGCCGCGATCGCGTCGGCGGCCAGGATTGCCGTAGCGGCGAAGCGGCTCCAGTCGGGGTCGAGCTCGGGATCCCAGTGGGATTTGTTGTTGGGCTCGTTCCAGATCATCGCGGCTTCAATCATTTATCTGTCCTTTCGACGGGTAGACGGCGCCGCCGCCGGCCGGCACGTCGGCGGTGCGGCAGAAATAGACCTCCTGTTCCGGTTGCAGCACGATCTTGAAGCCGGCGCTGCGAAGCATGGCTTCGGTGCAGGCGCGATTGGGAATCCACCAGTTGGTCGGGTCGTCGGCGTAACGATGCTCGATGAAATGCAGCTTTGGGAATTCCGGCCGGTCGAAAAGGTCGTGGGTCCAGAAATGATAGTTCTGCTCGAGCGCCGGCACGTTGGTGCTGCCGCGTTGCATCGACTGGAAGATCATCAGGTCGTCGGCGACGTGCTCCCGGATCAGATCGAGTGCGAGCAGAGGATGGCGCAAATGGTAGAGCACGCCCATGAACAGCACGATGTCGAACCGCTCATGCAGGGCGCCAACGTCGTAGACCGAGAGCTGCCGGAATTCGATGTCGCAGTCTGCGACCTCGGCGGCAAAGCGCGCCTGCGCCAGGTAAGCTTCATCGAAGTCGATGCCTAGCACGCGGCCGGCGCCGCGACGTTTCATCTCGATCGAGTAGAAACCCGCATTGCAGCCTATGTCGAGCACCGCCTTACCGGAAAGATCGGCGGGAATCGCGCCGGCGAATTTGCGCCATTTGATCAGCGGATAGTTGCCAAGGAAATGGTCGGGAGCGGTTTCGATGCCGGCCAGCTCCATATTGTGGAACCATGGGCCGAGCGCATTGATACGGCGGCGGATCTCGGCATCGGAATGCAGCATGGCTAGCCTCCTTCGCCTGCGAGGATAGGGACGTGCTGGTGGCCGGGCAGCGTAATGGCGGCTTGGTCGTCCTTGGTACCGGCGGCGCTTTCAAGCAGCCGCAATGCGGTGCGGTAGCCGTTGAAGGTGCCGACGTCGACATAGGCGGTGCCAGCCTTGATGCCATAGGCTTCGCCCCCGGCGGCGAGATAGGCGTTGACCAGTGTGCCGATGTATTCGTCGCACCGGTCCCGTTCCCGCCACAGCGCGGCGAGCTGATGAAGGGTGCGGCCGGGCATCTTGAACGCACCCCAGATCCAGTTCGATGCGGCATTCTGTTGCTTGACCTGGATTTGCTTCACCCGGCCGTCCGGGTCGACAACGACGGCATCGAAGAACTCCGGCTGGTCCACCGGAAACAGCAGGAAGGACAGGCCGTCGTCCGGGAGGGCCAGGAAGCCGTCTTCGGGAAACCAGATCGTGTCGGGCAACCCGACCAGAACGGTCTCGTCGGCTGCGACGAGCGGTGCGGCGCGGAAGATGGCGTCGCAAAGGCCGACCGGAGAGGGCTGCACCACAAACAGAGCGGCCGCGTCGGCATAGCCGGCAGAATAATATTCCAGGATATCCGACTTACCCGAGCCGATGACGAAGCAGATCTTGTCGGCCCCAGCGCGGACCATGCGGCGCACCAGGTATTCGCTGACCGCGCAAGGCCGCTCGGTGTTGCCGTCGATGCGGCTGCCGACCGGCAGAAGCTCCTTCGAAAAGCCGAGCGGCTGGATGCGGCTTCCCCGTCCGGCTGCGGGCACGATGCCCAACATCAAACTGCCTCCTTCAATGGCTCGCCATGCGTGGAGCCGTGCAGTGCATCGGACAGGATGCGGTCGAATTCCTTCGCGCGCCGCGCCGAGGTGTGTTCGTCCAGCACCCGCTCGCGCGCACGGCGGCGAATCGCGTCAAGCTCGGCGTCGGACAGGTCGAGCGCCGCGACCACGTCGTCGGTGCTGTTGGCCACGACGATCTCTTCACCGGGCCGGAAAAAGGCCTCCAGTCCGGGCCATGTGTCGCTCACCATCGCAGCCCCGCAAGCGGCGGCTTCGAACAGCCGGCCGGAAGGACACCAGCCCCGTTCGGCCATCGCCTCGCGGGTCACGTTCAGGGTCAGTCGTGAAGATGAAAAGAAGGCGGGGTGGTCGGCCGGCGGCAGATGCCGGACGAAGAAAATATTGTCGCTCCACGGGAATTCCTGCGGATATTGTGCGCCGCCAATAATGAAACGGCGATCCGGCAGGCGCGCAGCCGGGCTGACCAGCAACCTTTCGACCCCGGCCTGGCGGTCTGCCGCATAGGTTCCAAGATAGGACAGGTCACCGGCAAACTCCGGCCTGGGCGGGGCGGGCCGGTGTCGCTCTGGATCGACATGGCCGTAGAGCGGCATGACGCGGCGTGCACCCAGCGTCGACCTCAATGCGTCGATCGCGGTTCCTCCCGTGTAGCTCAGCACGAGATCGAAATCGCGAAGCCCTTCCGGCCCGAAATAGGCCGGAGGCTCGCCTTGTTCGATCCGCGCCAGCGTCACCGGCGTGTCCAGATCGTAGAAGACCTTCAGCCCGCGACAGGCCTGGTGAGCAAGGCGGGACGCGCTCACGGCATCGGGACAATAGGAGGTGACGATGACGACATCGGCCTCTTTCATCGCCTGCTCGGCAACGCGTTGGATGTCCTCCCAATCCGGGTAAAGGACAAGGTTGCCGCCATCCAACTGGTCGAGATCGCGTGTACCGGCATAATAGGGGGTGTTGCGTTCGAAGAAGGTGATGGACCAGCCCAGCCCGGCCATCGCCCGGATCAATCCGCGCCACAGCGTGGCGTGGCCGTTGCCCCACGACGATGTCACGGTAAGACCGAAAATGACCATGCGCATCCGGCAAATTCCTCGTCAGGCAGCTTCGTTGAGTCTGATCAGCTTCGACCCCCAGTCCCCCCAAACAACCGTGGTGATCGACGCTGGGTCGATATCGAAGCGAAAGCAGTTCCCCAGCGACAGGCCGAGCACTTTGCACACCGCGGCCTTGATGACGTCGGCATGGCTGACCAGTGCAACGCATTGGTTCTGGTAGGTGCCGCGGACCTGTTCGATCAGCAAGACGACGCGTTGCTGCACGTCTAGCATGGTCTCGCCGCTCGGCGTTCTCGCCTGCTGACGCTGGTCGTTCCACGCTCGCCAGTCGGCATCCTTGTTCAGCTCCTCGAAGGTCTTTCCCGACCAGGTGCCGAAGTCGATCTCATCGAGTTCCTCGCGGATCACGATTTCACCGGCATTACAGGCGAGCGCCATCGGAGTCGCAGTCTCCTGCGTGCGTTCGCGCGGGCTGCAGAAGATTGCCGCTACCGGCTCGCGTGCCATACGGTCAGCCAGATGCGAGGCCTGTGCCCTGCCGGCCTCGCCGAGGCAAACGCCGGCCATCCGCCCGGCAAGATAACAGCCGACATTGTCATGCGCGGCGTGGCGCACCAGAAAAAACGTCGTCGTCATTCCGCCGCATCGAGCATCGGCTCGTCCTTGCCAGCGATGAAAGAGAGTGTGCGCTGGCGGGCTTCCGCGTCGGTGAACTGCTCGGGCGGCGATTTCATGAAATAGCTGCATGGGCCGGTCAGCGCGCCCGCGATGCCGCGGTCGAGCGCCAGCTTGGCGCAACGCACCGCATCGATGACGACGCCGGCCGAATTGGGTGAATCCCACACTTCCAGCTTGAGCTCGGCATTCAGCGGCACGCCGCCGAAGGTCGTGCCTTCAACCCGGATATAGGCCCACTTGCGGTCGGTCAGCCACGGGACATGGTCGCTCGGCCCGACGTGAATGTTGCCGGGCTCCAGGGGAACGTCGATCTGGCTGGTGACGGATTGCGTCTTTGAGATCTTCTTTGATTCCAGCCGCTCGCGTTCCAGCATGTTGAGGAAGTCGGTGTTGCCGCCGAAATTGAGCTGGTAGGTGCGATCGATGCGCACGCCGCGCTCACGGAACAGGTTGGCGAGCAGCCGGTGGACGATCGTCGCACCGACCTGGCTCTTGATGTCGTCGCCGATCAGCGGCAGCCCGTGCTGCTCGAAGCGCCGGCGCCACTCCGGCCGCGAGGCGATGAAGACTGGTATGCAGTTGACGAAGGCGCAGCCCGCCTCGAGCGCGCACTCGGCATAAAAGCGTGTTGCCTCCTCCGAACCGACAGGCAGATAGGACACCAGGATCTCGGCGCCGCTTTCGGCGAGGATGTTGCCGACATTGGCGACCGGCTCGTCGGCCTCCTCGATCTCGTCGCGCAGATATTTGCCGATGCCGTCCAGCGTCGGTCCGCGTTCGACGCGAACGCCGGTAGGCGCAACATTGGCAAAGCGGAAAGTATTGTTGGGCGCGCTGTAGATCGCGTCTGCCACATCACGTCCGACCTTGCCCTTGGCGACGTCGAAAGCGCAGACCACCTCGATGTCCTTGACATGGTAGCCGCCAAGATCGGCATGCATCAGCCCGGGTATGGGCTCATTGCTCCTTGCGTCGCGGTAATAGGTGATGCCCTGAACAAGGGAGGAGGCGCAGTTGCCGACGCCGACTATTCCGATCCGAACTTTCTTCGATCCCACGAAACCGCTGCCTATGCTGTTGAAGGTAAGTTCTTCGTGCCAAACCGCCTGCCTCCCGGATTGTTCCTTGCCGGCTGTAAAAATCGTGCAACCGACGGTGGATCAAAGTAGCGCCCGCCGAGTTGTGCAGCCGGGGGGTGAGGCCAACCGGGACGAGACAATGATCGTCTATGGCGACCACAAGCAACCTGAGAGCGCGCGATATGTTCGCGCCTCGGCTCGAGACGCGGCCGGGCACATCGCGGACATGCCAAGCGGGATCGGACGGCACGCAGCGCTGGTCGGCCTGTTCATCAAGGTTTCGGAATTGGTCCAGGGCCTTGCCGATGCGGAATTCGCGGCCAAGGGCATGGACAGGAATTCCCCACAACGGATCGCTGGCGCAAATCTCCTGGTCGGCTTGGCCCGGGACGTGGGCAGATCGTGGAGAGCCGGATTCGCCGTCGACGGCCCGGTCGATGCCGAAGTGCCGCGAATGTTGGCCGAACTCGAATGCGATGGCGACATTCTGACCGGCGCGGCTGAGGGCTACGCTCACTACGCGCTTTATCCGGAGAGCTATTTCGTCGCCGCGCGGCAGTCGGGTCTCGATGCGAACACATGCGTAATCGGCATCCGCAGCATCGGCCTTGGGCTTGCAGCGATGGTGGCTGCAGCCATCGGCGCGCCAGCACCCGTCAGCGTCCGTCCGACCGGCCACCCGTTTCGCAGGCGGCTTGCCGCCGATCCGGAGCTGATCAGGGGCTGGATGGCGAAGCCGTCGGCCCGCTTTGCCATCGTCGATGAGGGCCCGGGTCTGTCCGGCAGCTCGTTCCATGCCGTCGTCGCATGGCTACAAGCGCTGGGCATCGATGCCAGGCGCATCCATCTGTTCCCAAGTCATTTGGGTGGCCCGGGCCCCGAGACGTCGGCGGACATCCGTGAGGCATGGACGGTGTGCCAAAAACACACCGCGGATTTCGAACGGACTTTCCCCGCTGGATCCGCTCTGCCGGCGCTGCGGGATTGGGTGGCTAGAATGATCGGCCGCACAGCGGTCAGCCTGATGGAAATATCCGCCGGAGAGTGGCGTCGCTTGCATTATGGCTCGCAGGATCAGTGGCCGCCCGTTCATCGCGGCCTCGAGCGGCGGAAGTTCCTCGCTTCCGCCGGCCGGGAAAAATGGTCGGTCAAATTCGTCGGCCTCGGTGAAATCGGAATGCACAAGGCCGAGACCGCCAGGAGGCTGCACGACGCAGGCTTTGGCCCGGAAGTCGCCGGGCTGTGCCATGGCTTTCTGGTCGAACGCTGGATCGACGGCACAACGCTGGACCGGGCAACGCTTTCGAAAGAAAAATTGGTCGCTCACCTGGCGCGCTATCTCGCCTGGCGCGCAGCCAATCTGCCCGCCTCGGAGCCAGGCGCCTCGCTGGAGGCGCTTGCCGACATGGCCGTGCGGAATACAAGTGAAGCGCTGGGCGAACGCCGCGCGGCGGAGCTGCAGACCTGGTTCTCGAAACAGGCTCCACCCAAGACCATGCAGCGGGTCGAGATCGACGGGCGGCTTCATCCGTGGGAGTTCATCCTTTCGCGCAGTGGAACGCTGGTCAAGACGGACGCCCTCGATCATTGCCGATCGCACGATCTGATCGGCTGCCAGGACATCGCCTGGGACATTGCCGGCGCCCGTGTCGAGTACAGCCTCTCCGACCCGGCGACTGGGGCGCTTTGCAAGGCTGTGGAAGTGAGAGCCTCACGTCCCGTCGATGCCAATCTGGTCCAATACTATGAGCCCTGCTATCTTGCGTTCCAGCTTGGCTTGTGGAGCATGGCTGCACGATCTGGCGATGATCGGGAACAGATCCGGCTGGCGGCCGCGGCAAGACGTTATACCTCGATGTTGCTTCGTTTCCTGGAGAACCAAGGGGAACTGCGGCCCTTCGACCAGGATCAGTCCAGCCGGCGAAGCATATCCGCTTCCTTTTCGGGATGGCGACTACCTCCTCGCGCTGAAGATGCGTCATCATCAGGCTCACGCAACATTCCAGATAGGTGATGGAGGCGCGCCGCAGGAAGGCAGCCGTCTCCTTTGCGGCCATTTGCTCGATGTCTTTGGCGGATCGCTTCGGATGCACAATCGTCTCCATGCCGGTACCTTGGCAGAACCAGAAGCTGGACGGGTTGTTCCCGCGACGAGAAAAAGTGACGAAATCCGAAACGACCGCGCGATCGTGCAGCGGCCAGACGCTCCCCGCCTCAGGCGGGCAGGTTTTGCAGCCGGCCTGAGGCAGAACGCACGGTGGCGGCAATTCGACGTCTTCTGTCGATCATCTGCGCCGTCTCAAGCTCGGCAAAATAGCCGATCGTGCGCATCAAACCTTGCCTGAGCGGCACTTTTGGCGACCAACCGAGAAGCTTCTTTGCGCGGGAAATGTCGGGTTGCCGACGACGAGGATCGTCTTGCGGCAGCGGCAGGAATTTCAGGCCCGATTTGGTTGCGGTCATGCTTCTCACCAGGCTCGCCAGTTGCAGGATGGTGAACTCCCCCGGATTGCCCAGATTGACCGGCTGGCGTGGATTGGGATCGACCTCCATCAACCGGATCAAGCCGTCGACCAGATCGGAAACGTAGCAGAACGACCTGGTCTGCAGCCCGTCGCCGAATATGGTCAGCGGCCGTCTCTCGAGTGCCTGCATGATCAGATTGGAAACGATCCGTCCGTCCGCAGGGTCCATCCTGGGGCCGTAGGTGTTGAAGATGCGCGCGACACGGATATCGGCTTTTCCCATTCTCAGATAATCGAAGCATAAGGTTTCGGCGGTGCGCTTGCCTTCGTCATAGCAGGCGCGGGGGCCGATGCAGTTCACGTGGCCGACATAGTCTTCCTTCTGCGGATGCTGTTCGGGATCGCCATAAATTTCGCTGGTGGACGCCTGCAGGAAGCGGGCGCCATCACGGGCGGCGAGCTCCAGCAGATTGAGCGTCCCGATGACACAAGTCCGCGTCGTGTGGACCGGGTCGGCCTGGTAACGCGGCGGCGAGGCCGCGCATGCCATGTTGAAGATGCGATCCACCGGTTCGCCAAGCTCCAACGGCCGGCAAATGTCTTGCTTGATCAGCCGAAAATCCGGACGATCGGCGATCGATGCTATGTTCTCCATGCGGCCGGTAAGGAAATTGTCGACGCAGATCACGCGCCAGCCGGCCTGGAGCATTGTCTCGCAAAGATGCGAACCGAGGAAGCCGGCGCCGCCGGCGACAAGCACGGTCTTGGTCCGTTGCGCCTTTCTTGATAGCTGCATCTCTATCTTCTCCCGTCTGCGGGTCATGCTGCGCTCTCGACGTCCAGATCGAGAACAGAACGTGGCGATTTGGCTTGCGCCAGCAGCGCAACGAATTCGCGGGCTCTTGCGATGCTTGTGTGAGCTGCCAGGATGAGCACGCGCGCCTGCTTGGCCATGGCAAGCCGGGCGCCGTCGGATTCTCCAGACAGGATACCGATTACGTCCTCGGTTCTGCGCGCCGTGTGGATCGTCCGCCCTGGAAACAAGCTGTCCAGTCCGGCCCAGCAATCGCTGATGATCGCCGTGCCGCAGGCGGCTGCCTCGAAGAGTCGCACGCTGGGCGACCATCCGGCCGCGATCATGGAACTGCGCGTGACGTTCAACGTGTAGCGTTGGCGGCTGTAAAAGGCGGCATGGTCTGCCGGCGGCAGGTGTTCGATGCGATCGACATTGTCCGGCCAGGCGATTTCGCGCGGATATTGCGAGCCGGCAACGACGAAGCGACGCTCAGGCATGCGACGCGCCGGTTCGAACAGCAGGGCCTCCAGCGTCGCCTGGCGGTCGGGGCTGTACGTGCCGAGATAGCCGAGATCCCAGCGGATTGGGTCACCGGTTCCGTGATGCCGTTCCGGGTCGACCGAACAGTAGAGCGGCTCGGCCCGCCTCGCGCCGAACTCCGCCGTCAGACGGACAAGCGTCGGCCCGCCGGTGAAGGAGAAGTAGACATCGAAATACGGGACCTGCCGTCTGGCAATATACTCGCAATCATCGGTTGAAAGCTTTGCCAGCGTGACCGGCGTGTCGATGTCGTAGAAGCAGAACTGACCTGTGCACAGCGATGCCACGACGTCGATGATTTCAGGACCTTCGGGGACGAATGAGCCGACGACCACGATATCGGCATCGCGCAGGCAGCGCGCAAAATTGCGGCGAAGATCATCGGTCGTTTCATAGTAGCGCAAGGCGCAGAAATCGGGGTCGCGCAGATCCCGGTGACTTGCGTACCACGGCACGTCGCGTTCGAGAAAGGTGACGCGGTGACCGAGTTCGTGGAGACCTTTAAGCAGCCCCCGAAAGGTGGTGGCGTGGCCGTTTCCCCAGGACGAGGAGAGCGACAGCCCAAGAAAGACGATGTCGAGCGGCTTCGTCATTCGGCCGCCTCCACGGTCGGACGCTCGAAATGGCGCCTGAAAATGGCGTCGGCCAAAACGGCCCGTGTCGTATAGGTATGTTCGCCAAGTACCCGCCGAAGCGCGGATGCCCCGATCGCCTTGGCCCGTTCGGCGCTAAGGCTTTGCATGATCTCGGCGACATCCTCGCCATCGCGCGCGACCAGGATTTCCTCGCCGGGTTTCAGGAACAGGTCCACACCGAGCCAGGCGTCGGTGATGAGGCATGCGCCGGCGCCGGCTGCCTCGAACACGCGCGTCGCCGGTGAGAAGCCATTGGCCGCCATGCTGTCGCGGCTGATGTTGAGCACCGCCTTGGCCGTGACGTTCAGTGCATTGTGGTCACGCGTGCCGACATGGCCGAGCCATCGGACATTGGCGGGCATCTGCTTGTCGCCCCAGCCAGATCCGCCGAGCAGGAAGCGCTGATCGGCCGAGCGGCCGGCCGGGTCGAGGAAGAAGGCCTCGACGCGCGCCTCGCGGTCCGGCAGCCGGTTGCCGAGGAAGGCGAGATCGCAGGCAAAACGCATATCCTTGCCGACCGGATGATGCGTTTCCGGATCGAGCGCATTGTAGATCGGCACGCATTCGGCCGCCCCCATGGCCCGATAGGCCCAGACCACCGGGTCGCCGCCGCCATAGGTCAGCACGAGGTCGATTTCCTGCAACGCGCGATGCAGCGGATGGTCGGGTTCATCGCGCAACTGGCCGAGCGTCGCCGGCGCATCGACATCCCAGAATACGGTCAGCGCATCGGCACGGGCGTGATCGAGCACCGCCCGCAACAGCGCGTCGTCGGCGAAACCGACGCCACTCGCCTTGACGACGATATCCGCCTCCGCCGCCCGCGCGGCCACCTGCATCATGGCATGCGGGGTGGCCTCGTAGACGACCACGGCACACCAGTCCGGCGCCTCCATGTCGCGGTTTTTCTGGCGATCGTAGACGTCCGGCTCGTAGAAGGTGATGTCATAGCCGAGCCTTGCCAGGGCCTTGAGCAATCCGCGGTAATAGGTTGCCGCGCCGTTCCAATAGGACGACAGCAGGCTCGATCCGTAGAATGCGATCTTCATTCGGCGGCCTCCTTTGCAAGGATCGTGTCGGCGGCTCGGCGGTGCCCGCATTCGGCGAGCACGCCGAACAATTCATCCGCCCGGTGCCGGCATGTGTGCCGCAGGCGGATGGTCTCGAGGCCCGACGTCGCCAGAGAAGCGGCGAGATCCGCATCGTGCAGCACGGCGCGAAGATGACGCCGCATCTCGAAGCCATCATTTGCAAACAGGAAATCGGTGCCGGGCCTGAACAAGCGTTCGACATCGGACCAAGGCGCCGAAACGAGCGGAATGCCGCAGGCGAGCGCCTCGAACATGCGGATGGTCGGGATGCCGGGCAGGCTTTCGCGGTATGGACGCCGCGGGATGTGAACCGTGATGCGGCTCGCCGCGAATGCCTTCGGCACGTCGGCATTGGCGATCCAGCCTTCGTAGCGCAGGCCGGCGGCCGCAAGGTCGGCGAGCGCCTCCCGCGGATAGCGAACGCCGTGGACGGTTCCGCTCAGGCCGAGCTCACGTACCGGGCCGACCAGGAACTCCCTGATTTCAGCGCTGCGCTCGTCGTCGCCCCAATTGCCGATCCAGATAAGGTCGGAACTACGCTCGATTTCAGGATGCGGCTGGAACAGGTGGTCATCGGCAGCCTCGTGCCAGGTGAAGACCCGCTTGCCCCATCCGGCGCGGAGATAGCTTTCCCGCAGCGCCTCGCCGAAGGCGAGCACGCCGTCATAATGTTCAAGCCGCAAGGAGGAGATCGCTTGCGTGGCCGATATGGCGCGATGGTGCGTGTCGTGGAACAGCAGCGTGAAACGCCCGCCATTCGCTTTCGCCCTGCCCAGCCGCGCGACAAGATCCGGCTCGGTCCACTCATGCACGATCACCACATCGGCATCGGAGATCCAGGCTTCGTGGTCGAAGGCGGCGTCATAGGTGACCGGCATCAACTCGGGAAAGTCCTTCCGGAATCGTTCGATCGCGAAGGATCCTTTCTCGGCCAGCAGGTTCGACCGGCTCCAGCCGTCGGCGGGCTCCAGCGCGATAGCCTGGTGCCCGCGCACGACCAGCTCACGCATGATGCCGCGCAGGAAATGTGCGTTGCCGTGGTTCCAGTCGGAAACGATCGAATGGGTGTAGAACAAAAACCGCATAATCAACTATCCGCCATGGTGGCCAGGGCCGCCTTGTCGTAGACGCCGCGCATGGCGGTCGCCTGTCTTGCCAATGAAAATCTGCGGCTTCGGCGGGCCGCTGCCTCACCGAGTTCTCGCCGGCGCTGCGCGTCGCTGCAAAGGCTGCTGATGCATCTGGCGAGATCGCCCGGATCGCGCGCGTCGTAAAACATGGCCGCGCCGTCCCACAGTTCGCGATAGGTCGAAATATCGGCGAGCACCAAAGGCGTCTTCGACATCGCGGCTTCCAGCGTGGCCAGGCCGAACGGTTCGTAGAGCGACGGCGATACGAAAATGCCGGCCCGCGCCATCAGCAAGCGCACTTCCTCATGCGGTACCGGCCCGACGGGAACGGCGTGGCTGAAGCCAACATGCTGGCCGTCCGGGCCTTGCAGCGAGCCGGCGACGAAGATCGGCCATTGCGTCAGGGAGGCGGCCCGGTCCAGCATCGCCGCATTCTTTCCTTCGTCCCACCAGCGCGCGGCGGCGAAAACGACCGATTCCCGCCTTTCGCTCTTCGGCCCGGGCTGTGCACCGTTGCCGACGACGCTTAGGCGGGCGATCGGCCCGTAGCAGGTTTCAAGCATGTCGGCATGGCTGCGGCTGGGTGCAACGACCATGCCTGCTTTGTCGAAACCGCGCCGGTTGCGGTCCTTCTGCCAGGCCCATTCGCCGTCCGCCGCCTGTCCCTTGACGGCGTGGAACCATGTCACCACGCAGGAATGCGACACCGCCACGACCGGGCAGGGCACGTCGAGCCCCGCAGCCTGCGTCGGCGCGTTGAGATGGACGATTTCGATGGCGTAGTCACGGATGAGCGGGAGCAGCTCCTGCTGCAATGTGTCGAGGTCGTGCTCGTCGCGGGTCATCCAGTCGGGCGGCGTGTTGAGCCAGGTCAGCGCCGCGAATGACTGGGCCTCCTCGGCCTGCTGCCTGGACGGTTCCGGACCAAGCCCGGCAAGCACGACGCTGTCGCCGCCGGCGACCAGTTGCCTGGCCAGATCGAGCGCATAGCGCCAGACGCCGCCGACGGCATCGACAGTCATCAGGATGCGACGCGGCGGGCTCAGTGTCCGCAACATGTGGCCTCCAATTCAGCCAGCGGACGCGGACGCTTCTCCTGGATGTCGCTGAACGTCCGGAAGGATGCGAGGTAATGTTCATGCGCGCGCTCCCAGGCGAGATCGTCCGGCTCGCCCCAAAGTTCGCGGTAGCTGGGCGAACTCGGATAAGGATAAAGCGGCACCGGTTCGTTGGCCCAAACGCCGTTGGCGATCAGGTGCTTTCGCCAATAGTCGACCAGCGCGGGATCGTCTTCGACCACGCCGATGAGATTGGCCTGAACGAACGGCACATGGCGCCTTGCGTCGACCAGCAACGCGGCCAGTTCCTCGGTGCCCAGCCGGCAGCGTTTTGCCAGCATGGCGCGGCCTTCCACCGTCAGGCTTTCGAGCCCCGCCTCGATCGAGACGCAGCCGGCGGCGCCGAGCAGTTTCAGCAGTTCCGGTTTCCAGAGATCGATGCGCGTCTGCACGCCGAACTTCACATCGCGATCGACCAGCGCTTCCAGCAATGCCTTTTGCGGCAGGAATATCTCGTCGATGAAGTAGATGTAGCCGACGCCCTGCGCGATCAGCCGGTCGATCTCGGCGATCACCGCTTCGTGGTTCCGACGGCGATAGGCGTCGCGGAAATCGATCTTGGCGCAGAAGCTGCAATTATACGGGCAGCCGCGCGACGCCTCGACCTCGGCGCCAAAGCCGACCTGGTTGTCGTCGAAGCGGTGATGGTGGTGCGAATGGGCGGCAATCCAGTCCGATGGCCATTCGAGCGCTGGGTGATCGATGAACGAGCTCGCATGCACGCCGCCGTTCGAAACCAGTTCTCCATCCTCAAAATGGGCGGTGGACGGCACAGCATTCCGGTCGTTGCGCCGGGCGAGTTCCGCGACCACTTCCTCGCATTCGCCGCGCACGACAATGTCGACGCCAAGCTTGCGCAAAGTCGGCGCCGGCGTCGCCGAGCCATGCGGCCCGACGGCGACGGTGCGGCCGCCGCGCCCGGCAAGATGGTTGAGGAACTCAGCTGGCACGCGCAACTCGGGCGGTGCGCAGCGCCAGAACAGGTAGGTCGGCGCGGTGCTGACGACGGTCATATCAGGCTCGAAAGCGGCGACGCGATCGGCAAGTGCGGCATTGTCGAGCTTCTGGATCTGCCCGTCCAGCATCAGCACCTCGTGGCCGGCGGCTTCGAGCAAGGCTTTCGAATAGCCGAGTTCGAGCGGCAGATGCGGCTGGCGGCAGCCGAAATAGATGCTGTCCTGGTAGGTCCAGGACGGATTGACCAGAGCGACCTTCATGCCACGTACCTCGCCGGTTCGGGATGCGGGTCGGCGCGATGACGCTGCAGCCAGTCGGCGAGGTCGCGGATGCCGTTTCGCCACGGGACATGCGCTTTCCATCCCAGCGCCGCCTCGATCGCGCGTGTGTCGGCGACGAAGAACGGTTGGTCGCCGGTGCGTTCGCGGTCGTAACGGATCGAAACGTCCCGTTTCGTTATGTCGCAAATCTCCTTCAGCAGCATGCGCAGGCTGACGGCGTTTTCCGGTCCGCCGCCGAGATTGAATGCCTGGCCCTTGATTTCCTCGATCCGGTCGAGCACCGCGCGGTAGGCCGCGACCGCGTCGGCAACATGCAGGATGTCGCGCACCTGCTTGCCGTCGCCATAGATGGTGATCGGCCGGTCGGAAAACGCGCTAAGCAGGAAATGGGCGACCCAGCCCTGATCCTCCGTCCCGAACTGGCGCGGTCCATAGATACAGCTCATGCGCAGCACCGCCGTCGGAAGATCGTATGACTTGGCGTAGTCGAGGACATACTGGTCCGCCGCGCCCTTGGAGCAGCCATAGGGCGTGCAGAAATCAAGGCCGCGCGTCTCGTCAATGCCGTGCGCCTGGATGCTGGCGTCGCAAGGCGCATATTTGCCGTCGTCTTCGCACATCGCAATGTCAGTGAGCCGCCCATAGACCTTGTTGGTGCTGGCGAAAACGACGGGGATGCGTTTGCCGCTGCGGCGAGCGGCTTCCAGGACGTTGAACGTTCCGCGCAGGTTGATGTCGAAATCCTCGTCCGGCCGAACCAGGCTCGTGGTGACGGCGGTCTGCGCGGCAAAGTGGAAAACCGCCTTCGAACCAGCCACCAGCGGCATCAGCGCCTCGGCCTCGCGGATGTCGACGATTTCAATGGTGAGACGGCTGCCGTGCTTTTGCGTCAGCCATTCGAGGTTCTGCTCGACGCCGGGACGGCTCAGATTATCGATGACCAGCACCGGTTCGCCATCCGACAACAGGCTGTCGGCGAGGTTGGAGCCGATGAAGCCGCTGCCGCCGATAACGGCGACGGGCGCTTCGCGAAAATCGGGTGAATCCGGTCTCATGATACCAGCCCTCGCGCTTCGAGTTCCCGCTTCATCTCGGCGCTGCGATCGATGGCGACGGTGTTGCGCACCCATGCGACGAAATCGCCGAGCGAATGCTCCAGCCGGTATTGCGGCTGGAAGCCGAGCAGTTCGCGCGCCTTCGATATGTCGGCAAAGCAATTGCGGATATCGCCGGAGCGTGCCTTGCCGAGGATTTCCGGCTGGCGGCCAGGCACGCCCATTGCTTCGGCGAGCAGCCGGGCGACGTCGCTGACTGCGTAGGCCCGCCCGCTGCCGATGTTGATGACGTGGCTGCGCGCCTGGGGCTGTTCCAGCGCCAGCCGGAAGGCGCGGGCAACGTCGCGCACGTGCACGAAATCGCGCTGCTGTTCGCCGTCCTCGAAAATCAGCGGTCGCTGGCCATTGGCGATGCGCGAGGCGAAGTTCGCCAGGACGCCGGTATACGGGTTCGAGAGCGCCTGTCCGGCGCCGAAGACATTGAACAGGCGCAGTGCCACCGCGTCGATGCCATAGGCTTCACCGAAGATCAGTACGGCGCGTTCCTGGGCGTATTTTGTCAGCGCGTAGATCGAGGCGAGGTCGACCGGTTTCTGCTCGTCCGTGGGCAGCGGCGACAGGACTTCGCCTTCCGGCGACAGGGGATTCCATTGGCCGCTGCGGATATCGTCCGGCTGCCGTCTTGCATTGTCGATGCGCCGGCCGTCCGGCGTGGCATAGAGACCCTCGCCATAGACGCTCATCGACGAAGCAACGACGATCCGTTCGATCGGGCGTTTGATCAGCACTTCCAGCAGCGTGGCGGTGCCGAGGTCGTTGGCGCCGACATAGCGGGCGATCTCGTACATGGACTGGCCGACACCGACTTCGGCCGCCAGGTGAATGATCGCGTCGACATCGTCGACCGCCTCTGCGATGGCCTCGCGATCGCGAACGTCGCCTTTGATCAGCTTGGCGCCTGGCGGCAGGCTGATTGCCTCGCCGCCATGCACCTGGTCCAGCAACGCATCGAGAATTGAAACCCCATAGCCATGTTCAACGAGTTCCTGGGCGACGTGGCGGCCGATAAAACCGCAGCCTCCCGTGACCAGTATACGTTTCACGACAACTCCTCATACGAATGGCTTTGCCGCCCCAAACTTCCGGGCGAAAGGTTTGTTCCCTTGCTTCAACAAAGTTCCCGAGCGCTGCGCTCCGGAAGCGACCGCCTTGGGCTGGGCACGGGAACATCGAAGCGCGCTTGGTGTTAGGAGCCATAATCGACCAACCGCGCGCATATGCTCGGCAGCAATGCATCTGCTGGTTGTACGAGGCAGACCGGGATCTCGCGGTGTGCGGTGGAATCGAAGGGAGATTGGAATGTCTGAATCGAAGACGACCACCGATCATGATGAAATCCGCCGTTGGGCTGAGGATCGCGATGGCCGGCCGGCGGTGGTGCGCACCAAGGGCGAGGGCGGCATACTGCGCATCGACTTCGGCGAGCCTGAAGAGACGTTCGAGCCTGTCGAATGGGACGAGTTCTTCAGGATATTCGACGAGAACGAACTGGCCTTCCTCTACCAGGAAGAGACCAGCGGCGGCAAAACCAGCCGCTTCAACAAATTCGTCGAACGCAACCGGAAAGGCTGACCTCGTCTGATTGCCGACAACTGCCGCGGTCAGTGCAGCAGGTTCGCTCCACGTGCCCTGACGATGTTTCGCATGATGCCGTTGAGCCAGTCCTCGGTGGAGGAGCCGGATGGTCTCCGGTCGATTTCGCCGATAGCCTGTTCGAGCGTCCGCTCGACCAGCCGGTCGGAGGCCTCGACATCTCCCAGCAGCAGGCGCGCCGCGAGCCTGAGCTTAGGCAGCAGCGAAAATACGTCGTCCGAGGGCTCCGACGCTCGACCTCCTGTCGATGCCGACGTCTCGGCTGGAAAGAGAGCGTCGAAAACAGCCTGGGCGTCCGAGGATTTTCGGAGGCTGCTGGCATACCGAAGCCGCTCGGGAATAACGATGTCTTCATCGCCGCTGAAAAACACGAACGGCACGCCACGGCGCATCAGTTCGTCGGCGATCGGAAATACCCGTCGTCCGTTGAGATTGATGTCCAGGATCGCGGCTTCGGCCTCGTCCGTATGTTTCGATGCCTGTTCCACCGTCGCTACCGGGCCAAGCACCACGGCGCCCATCTTGCTGAAATAACGTGCAAGATCCCCCGCCAGCATCCATTCGTCCTCGACGATCAGGATATGCAGGCCTTGCAGGTCGCGCACCTCATTGTTCCTTCTTTCTGCGGGATCTACGCTTGTCGGCGCGGACTTCTGCAAAGTGGCGCTCCAATACCTCTTGCAACCGTTCCGCGAGCGCGAGCAGGCGAGGCGGAATGTTTTCAGATACCGGGAACTTGGTCAGATCCGGCGAGGGCAACAGAATTCGCTTGGCCGGCTTTATTTCAGGTGATCGTTTTGCCATTGGAACCGCCTCCAAAGTCAAATGTTAATGCCCACCGGCGGTACTTTGTTCCGTTGGTGGACTATTTACTGGCCTCAGGCTCGGCCCGGTCTTAATCTGAGGCGCGATTTGGGTCTAAGGCCCGATTTGACGGCTTTGTGTTTGCGGCTGTTACCAGGGGCTTGGCGTGGCATCCCAGAATGGAAGATTTCCCATAGTCGGGGTCGGCGCATCGGCCGGCGGCATTCCCGCGATGGAGGGCCTGTTCAAAGGGCTGACCGGCGACACCGGCATGGCGTTCGTCGTCGTCACGCATCTCAGCCCGGAGCGGGAAAGCCTGCTGCACGAGGTCATCCGACGTTATACCGAAATGCCGGTCTTGGTGGCCGAGGAGGGGGCAGCGGTCCAACCCGACCAGGTCTATGTGATGCCGCAAAACGTTGTCCTCACCATCCGTAAGGGCGCGCTTTCGCTGCGCCGGCCGAACACGCTCAACCGCGAGCGCAAGCCGATCGATATCTTCTTCAGCGCATTGGCCGAGGACCAGGGCGAGTATGCCGTCGGCATTATTTTGTCGGGTGGCGATTCGGACGGCACGCTCGGCGCCAGGGCAATTAAGGAGCATGGCGGGCTGACCATTGCCCAGGCCTCCAACGGTTCCGGCCCCCGCAATCCAGATATGCCGCAGAGCGCGATTTCGAGCGGCCTGATCGACATAGCGGCGCCCGCCGAGCAGATCGGTGCAAAGCTTCAGGCGTTTGTCCGCGGTTTCGACGTGCTGAACGGCCTGACCGAAGCGGACGACGAACGCAAGGCCGAGATAGATCGAGCCCGCGATGAAATCTACGCCATTCTGCGCAGCCATTCCGGTCACGACTTTTCCGGCTACAAGGCCAAGACGTTCCTGCGTCGCGTAAAGCGGCGCATGCAGATAACGCAGCTACAGTCGATCAGCACCTACATAGAACGGCTGAAGAGGGATCCCGACGAGGTGGCGAAGCTGTTTCGCGACCTGCTCATCAATGTCACCAGCTTTTTTCGGGACGCCGAAGCGTTCAAATTGCTGGAGGACAAGATCATACCGCAGATTTTCGAGGGCAGGAACGCGTCCGATGCGGTGCGTGTCTGGGTGCCCGGCTGCGCCACCGGCGAGGAGGTGTTCTCGATCGGCATGCTGATGCGCGAGCGCATGGAGAAACTTCCCGCGCCGCCGCGCGTCCAGATATTCGCGACCGACATCGACGAGCCGGCGCTCGCGGTGGCGCGTGCGGCGCGTTATCCCGAAGCGCTGCTGCACGGGCTATCGCCACAGCGCAGGCAACGCTTTTTCCACAGCGACGGCGAGAGCTATGTGCTGGCCAAAGAGGTGCGCGAACTCTGCATTTTTTCCCCGCACAGCGTCATCCGCGATCCTCCGTTCTCGCGTATGGATATGATTTCGTGCCGCAACCTGTTGATCTATTTCGGCCCGCAGATCCAGAACCGCGTCGTCCCGATCTTCCACTATGCGCTGAGGCCGGGCGGTTATCTGTTCCTCGGCACCTCGGAAAGCGTCGGTCAGCACGGCGACCTGTTCGCCACGGTCGATAAACAGCAGCGGATATTCCAGGCGCGGGAACATGCCACGCCGCGACCGCCGGTCCTGATCGGCAATGGCTTCACAGCTGCCCTGCCGGCGGGACGCCGTGGCTCAAAAAACGATGGCGCGAGCCATTCGCTGCGCCAGGCAATCGAGGCTCAGGTGCTGGAGCGGTTCGCCCCGCCTCACGTGCTGGTCAATGGCGATGGCGACGTCGTCTACTATTCGGGGCGGACGGGTAAATATCTGGAAGCGCCGCAAGGTGCCCCGAGCCGGCAGTTGCTGACCTTGGCCCGCCGCGGGCTGAGACTTGAGATGCGCGCCGCGTTGCGGGAAGCAGCAACGACGCGCCGCACGGTCGTGCGGGAGAACATAGCGGTCGAAGAAGACGACGGACAGCTTCAGTTCATTACACTGACAGTCGAGCCGTACACGGAACGCAGCAATGGCGAGCCCCTCTACCTCGTCCTGTTCAATCCGGTGGGGCAGGCCCAGATACGCTCCGATCCGGCCCGCGAAAGCCGCGGCACAGACGACGCGGCCGATCTCGAACGGGAGTTGCGCGACACGCGCGAGCGGCTGCAGTCGACCATCGAGGAGTACGAAACCGCGCTGGAGGAAGTAAAATCTTCGAACGAGGAACTCGTCTCCGTCAATGAAGAGGCACAGTCGACGAATGAGGAGCTTGAGGCCTCGAAGGAGGAAATGCAGTCGCTCAACGAAGAGCTCAACACCATCAATGCGGAACTGACCGGCAAGATAGAGGAACTCGATCGCGCCAACAGCGATCTCAGAAACTTGTTCGAAAGCACGGAAATCGCCACCATCTTCCTCGACCGCAACCTTGTGGTGCGAACCTTTACTCCTGCCGCGTCGTCGTTCTTCAACTTGCGTCCGTCAGATGTCGGCCGACCGCTGACCGATCTTTCGAGCCAACTCGACTACCCCGAGTTGAAGCGGCACATCCAGGCGGTGTTCGAGACGGGAGAGACCCTGAACCATCACCTTGCGCGCGACGACAAGGGCCGGTTCTACCTGGTCCGCATCAACCCTTACCGGGACAAAGGCGGCAGCATCCAAGGCGTGGTCGTGACACTGATCGACGTGACGACACTGGCGCAGGCGGAAGAGCGTCAGCAGGTGCTCATCTCGGAGCTGAACCATCGCGTCAAGAACATGCTGGCGGTTGTCGCCAGCATCACCAACCGGACGCGGGAATACTCGGCGTCAAAAGACGAGTTCGCTGAAGCTTTGATCGGCCGTCTGCATGCAATGTCACGAGCCTACAGTCTGCTCTCGCGCGAAAGCTGGACGGAAGCCTCCGTCGAGGAACTGCTGCGCCAGGAGCTTGGTCCCTTCGGGGCCGAACGGTTCGAGCTCGATGGCAAGCGGGTAAGCCTCAAGCCTGTACAGGGGCTTTCGTTCGGCATGGCAATCCATGAACTGGCGACCAATGCCGCTAAATATGGCGCACTGTCGAAGCCTGCCGGGCGGATAATTGTGAAATGGTCGGTGGTGGATGGAACCTTCAAGCTCGTCTGGCGCGAGAAGGGCGGCCCCCGCATCAAGGAGCCAACCGACAGCGGCTTCGGCCTTACCCTTCTGCGCGGAGAAATCGGCTACAGGCTGGGCGGAAAAATTGAAACAACTTTCCGCTCAAATGGTTTGGAGGCGGAAATTGCATTCCCTCTGACCCGCGAGGGCTCGTCGTGACCGGAAAGGTGCGTGTGCTGATCGTCGAGGATGAATGGCTGATCGCCGACGACGCGGCGGCTTACCTGCGCAAAGCCGGCCATCAGGTGGTTGGACCGGTTTCGTCGGTAACGGCAGCACTTCGGCTCGTTGGCGAAGGCGGCATCGACGCGGCGTTGTTGGATATCCAGTTGAACGACGAAACCAGCTATCCGATCGCGGAAGCGTTGCAAACGCGCGGTGTTCCGTTCGCCTTCCTCTCCGGGTACGGCGAACGCGAAATTCCAGCCGGGTTCCGCGCTTGCAGGATCGTGCAGAAGCCGGCGAGCCAAAGTGCGATTTTGAATGCCGTAGATGAACTCGCGCGCGCCGGCTGAATTCCTGTCGTTCCAGCGGGCCCGCCTTTTCAATCCAGCGGCTTGTCGGTGGGGCAGCGAGGTGCCAGCCTGCCGCCGCCGATTCCGGGTCGAGGCCTTCCGGAACCATTTCCGCCATCGTTTGTTCGGCTCGAAGAAAGGAGCCGCGCGAAATGGAGCGACGTAACGCGTTAATTGCGATGGTGATTTCGGCCATCATCATCGTCGGCTTTCTCATAGGCTTTTTGTACGGCGATATGGGCTGGCAAACCTCGCCGCTCAAAAGAGCCCCTGAACAGAACCAGGGTGGCAATGCTCCGGCCGATACCTCGCCTGCCGCCGGCATCAAGAAGAACCCCAAGGAAAATACCGAAATGCCAGGCCAGCAATGAAGGCCGGTCCAGCAATGAAGTTAACCAATGCCACGAACTGAAACGGGCTCCTGTTTTTGCGGCGCCATAACGGCGGAGATGCGCGGCGAGCCTTTCTGGATTTGCTCCGATCACGATGACGACTGTCGCAAGGCGATAGGAAGCCCTCTGACGGTGTGGGTCGGTTATCGGCCTTCCGAATTCACGTTGCTCACCGGCACGCCGAGGACATTTTCGAAAACCTCCGGCGTGCTCCGGTCCTTCTGCGCGGATTGCGGGACATCGATCGGCTATGTCGACCAAGGGTTGCCCGACGAACTCTATCTGGCAATCGGCTTTCTCGATCACCCCGAACGGTTTCCGCCACAGGCCCATGCATACTGGGACATGAGGTTGCCCTGGGTCGACTTTCCAGACGAGCTGCCGCGGGTGGGGACGTATTCGAGGCGGCGAGATCCGACCTTCGGAAATCCGGCGGAACGCTAGCCTGGGGTCCGTTGCAAGTTGGAAGACGTGCCATCGGGGCTGCGTACGAAAACGACAGTTGGCGCGGGGCCGAAAACGCGCAATTATCGGCCGATGAGCCGCCGTTTGGATGACAAGCTCGATTGCAAGGCGTGCGGGACGATCCTGATGGATATTCCCGACGACCCGAAGGATTCGACGCCGATCTATTGCAGCAATTGCGGCGCCTATCTCGGCGAATGGGGCGAGCTGCAGGAGGATTTCTATAAACAGGCTTTCGGTGCCCAGGCCTTCGATCTGAACAACGGAACCATCATCAAGAAATAATCCTGGATTGCGCAGGCCTTCCGCCGGCCCAAGCCACGGCCTGCTGGCCCGGCTATTCGCAGCAATTGCCGTTCGGACCGGGCCATCTGGAACTTTTCTCCCGACCCGCTTGTTTGGGTGGCGGAAGGAGAAACGCCATGAGCACAAAACCTCCCCCTGTTCCACCGGAGAATCTGAGCCCAAAAGGAGCCGGTGACAAAAAACCGGTAGCCGCCGACCAAGCACCGCACGGCCAATCGACCGTGCCGGATCCCGACAAGCAGGGCCAGCAAGGCAATACGAAGGTCAACACCACCCATCAAGGCAACGTCCAGGATCGCTAGGTCATGTCCACGTCGAAGAAGACTCCTGCCAGCATCCGCCAGGGTGGTCCCGGCGCGGCGCACGAAAACGCCAAGAAGCCGCTGAGCGTCGAAAAGCCGCCGGCCGATTCCGACCGGCGCAGCCACAGCAAGGTCTCCGGGGGCGGCGGCGAACGCGACAGCCACCATACCCACGACCCCGAAAAGAAAGGCGACACCCGGCCTGCGCGTCAGGGCAAGTGAAATCGGGTGGCGACGCGAAGATCGGTGGCTCGAGCGAAATTTCAGCGGGGACGGCGCGCCGAGGCGAACGGCACGACATTGTCGACATTTGCCGCCGGCAAATCAAACAGCATCGGAAGCCCTCGCGTCGCGGCCATCTCCACGATCAGCTCTTCGATGGAGTGATTGGTCAGACGCGTCTCCACGCCCAGCCGGATCATCGCCGCCAGCTTGTGCACCGGCACCGGCACGGACTTCGCCCGGTCGTCGAGCAGCTTGCTGATTTCGATCACGACGTCTGCGTCGATATCCCTGGGCAAGTCTCGCATAAGCGCCTCCCGCCAAACGAAACGAAAAGCCCGCCGCACCTTTCGATACGGCGGGCGATCCAGTAATGCGCACCGGCGAGGGGATCGGGTGGGCGTGCCGGCGCGCGCAGATCGCAAGTATTTTAGTTAAATCCGCCAGCCTCGATGTGTCACGCGAAAACGTCTGTACGTTTTTACCGAACCGCGCGGATCGCTGGCTCTCCCCGCGTCGCGCGGCGCGACCGCACGGATGGCGTGACCCTCTGCCCTCCGGACAACGAACCTAAACAGTATACATTATAAACTTAAAACATCTTGCCAGGCGATCCAGCCTGTGCTCCACTTCGCATTGGAACGTGGCCTGCAGGTCGAATTCTCTCGATATGTAGCTGCATTTCAACGGATACTGCGAGAACACCAGCCCTCAAACGATATACGAAATCTTCGCATGGGAAGGCGTGGATGACGGAAACGATAGAGCTCAAACGGGTTGGCGATGGCAATCTGCGTGCCCAGGTCTATCAACAAATCCGTCTGACCATACAGCATGGCGAATTGGCGCCTGGCCAGAAGCTCGTAGATGTCGACATCGCCGCCCAGCTCGGCATTTCCAGAATGCCTGTCCGCGACGCCTTGATGCAGCTGGTGCATGAGGGCTATCTCGTCGGCACCACACGCGGCTTCACGCTGCCCACGCTTACCGCAACGGATGTCGCCGACATCTTCGAGGTCCGCCGCTTGCTCGAGCCGCGGGCCGCCGCACACGCTGCGCGGACACTCGACGCCGCTGGCCTCAAGACGCTTGCGGCCGCGCTTCGGGAGGCGGAGGCTGCGGCCGCCGCCGGCGATGCCGACCGCTTCTTCCAGGCCAATTCGGCATTCAGGAATTGTTGGCTCGGCGCTGTCGAGAACCAGCGCCTTTCACAAACCATTGCAAGGTTCGCCGACCATGTCCTCGTCGTCCGTCTAAGGACGCTGTCGCACCAGCCGACGCAGGCCGTCGTCGTGGCCGGCATGCGCGCAATCTATGAGGCATTCGTCAAGCGCGACGCCGTCGCCGCTTACGACCGCATGACCCACTTCATTCAGAACGCCGAGGAGCGTTTCATGAAGCTGAGCCCACCGTCTCAACATTCCACCGGTGAAGGTGAGAGCATGTCGCAGCCGGGGAAACCATGATTAGGAAGCAGCACCCGCTGAAAGGGCCGAACAGGTTCAAGCTCGGCGTCTTTTCCATGAACGCCGATGGCGGCCTGGCAATGACCACCGTTCCCGAGCGCTGGCGTGCCCGCTGGGAAGACAACCTCAATTCCGCCTGCATCGCCGACCGCGCCGGCCTCGAGTTTCTGCTGCCGATCGCCCGCTGGCGCGGCTTCGGCGGTTTGACGCATGTGCGGGAATGGTCGTTCGAGACGTTCACCTGGGCGGCGGGTCTTGCTGTCGCCACGGAAAACATCGGCCTGTTCATGACGGTGCATGTGCCGCTGGTTCATCCGCTGCAGGCTGCCAAAGCGCTTGCGACGGTCGACCACATCTCCAACGGGCGTGCCGGCTTGAACATCGTCTGCGGCTGGAACCCGGACGAGTTCGCCATGTTCGGGCAGACGGTCGGCGAGCGGACCTACGATCAGGCCGAGGAATGGATCAACATCATCGTGCGTGCCTATCAATCGAGGGAGCCGTTCGACTTCAGCGGCGAGTTCTATGATCTGAAGAGTGTCGTTAGCCGGCCGCCAAGCTTGCAAGTGCCACGACCGGTGACCATGAACGCCGCCTTCGGCGCGCCGGGGCGCAACTACGCGGCGCGCCACTGTGACTATCTGTTTTCGACTTTTTCCGAAATTGCCGACGGCCGTGCGCATGTGGTCGACATTACCAACCGCGCGGCCGAAGTCGGGCGCGAAGTCGGCGTCTATACGGTCTGTCACGTCGTCTGCCGGGAGACCCAGCAGGAAGCCGAGGACTACTACCGGCACTACGCGCTGGAATGCGCGGACGAGGGTGCCGTCGACGAGCATATGCGCAAGAAGAAGGAATTCGCGAACTCGCATGACGCGAAGGCCTTCACCGAATATCGGCAGAGGTTCGCCGGCGGTGCCGGGACCTTCCCGCTCATCGGCACGCCGGAAAAAATCGTCGACGACCTCACCGAGATCATGGAACAGGGCTATTCCGGCGCCGCCCTCACATTCGTCAACTACACCTACGAACTGCCCTTCTTCTGCGACCGCGTGCTGCCGCTGATGCGCCAGGCCGGGCTTCGAGTAAATTGATGCCGGCCGCCGCCATTCCGACGCTATGGGTGGATGGGCACAACGCCATCGATCCGCGCGCGTTCAAGCAGGCTATGCGGGCCGTGGCGGGCTCCGTCGCCATCCTCGCGTCGGAGCATGACGAGATCGGCTTTTGCGGCATTACGGCGACCGCTCTCTGCTCGTTCAGTGCCGAGCCGCCTTCGCTGCTTGCCTGTGTCAACCGCGGCAGCACCTTTGCCTCGGCCATTCGCGAAGGTTTGCCTTTTTCGGTCAATCTTCCCGCCGGCGACCAGGAGAACGTTGTGCGTGCGTTTGGCGGCATGACCAAAGCCAAGGGCGCCGCGCGGTTCTCGTCCGGATCATGGGTGCGCGGCGAAACCGGCGCGCCCTTGCTTGTCGGCGCGCGGGCAATGTTCGAGTGCGTGGTGGCCGAAATCATCGTGCGGGCGTCGCACATGATTGTCATCGGCATCGTCTCGGGCGTTGCGCTGGATCGCGCTCACCGATCGCCGGTCTTCTACGCGCATGGGCGGTTCCTGACAGTAGGAGATGATGTCAACTAACCGCCGTTCGTGTGGCGGCGAAGCGTGCAATTTCAGATCGGCCCGATGATTGGGCCTCCGGCTAAGTGAATCTATCAGAGGGAATACGGCAATGCGCATTTGGAAATCCCTTGTTCTGGCTGCACTCATGTCGGGTGTGGCGGGTATCGCCATGGCCGACGAGGTCGTCCTCAACGCCGTGCATTTTACGCCGACGCAGAACGGCTACGCCCAGAGCTTCCTGAAGTTCGTTCAAAAGGTGAACGAAAAGGGCAAGGGCGTGGTCCAGATCAACGTGCGTGGCGGGCCGGAGGTCATTCCACCGATCCAGCAGGGCGCGGCGCTCAGGAGCGGCCTGATCGATGTGATCGACACACCGGCAGGGCAGTTCCTCGAACTCGTGCCCGAAGGCGAGGTTTTCTCCGCATCGACGAAGACGCCCTGGGAGGTTCGCGACAATGGCGGCTGGGACTTCATCAGCGGGATTTTCGAGAAGAAGGCCAATGCCCATCTGCTGGCGCATGTCGACGCGGGCTCGGGCTTCAACGTCTTCACCGTCGACGAACCCAAGCTCAACAGCGAAGGCAGCATCGACTGGGGCAGCCTGAAGATCCGCTCGTCGCCGCTCTATCGCGATTTCCTCGAATCCCTGGGCGCGACAGTGATCGTGCAAGCGCCGGGGGATGTCTATACCTCGCTCGAGCGCGGCGTCGTCAATGCCAACGCCTATACCGTATTTGGCTATGCATCCTTCGGCTGGGACAAATTCACCAAATACCGTGTCGATCCGCAATTCTTCAAAACCGACGTGCTGATCTCGATCAACAAGGCCAGATGGGACACGCTGTCGCCCGAGGCGCAGAAGCTGCTGGCCGACACGGCCGTCGAATACGAGCGCGCGAGCTATGACGCCAACCTTGCCGAGTCCGAAAAACAGGCACAGGCGATGATCGACGGCGGGCAGAAGGTTGTCAGCTTGACCGGCGCCGGCCGCGACAAATTCCTGGCGGCTGCCACGCAGGCGAGCTGGGCGAGAATGGCCAAACGCGATCCCACCAACATCGATCAGTTGAAGAAATTCTTTCAGTAGCCGAGCCGAGGGTGCCTTGTGCGCCCTCCATCAAAGCTGGGCCAAGGGCAAAGGGGACATGAGGGTCGTCGGGCATGGACAGATTGTTTGCAGCGATTGGGAAGCTGAGCCTTGCGTTGGCGGCGGCGGCAAAATTGGTGCTTGGCCTCATCATTGTCGCGGTGGTTGCTGATGTGTGCGTCCGCAATCTGGGCCTGAGGCCGCTTGCCTGGGCAGTATCCGCGACGGAATACGGCTTGCTTTACGCGGCATTTCTGCCGATGCCCTGGCTGGTCCACAGCAAGGGCCATGTCTTCGTCGAGTTCCTGCGCAAGGCGCTGCCGGTGCGGGCACGGGCGGTGCTTGAAAAGCTGGTCTATCTCGCCTGCATTGCCGTCAGCCTCTACCTCGGCAGCGTCGCTCTGTCGTCCCTGACCAGTGCCGTGGCGGGCGGCGAATATGAAACGCGCAGCTTCGACATGCCGAAATGGCTGGTCTTTCTGCCCATCATGCTCGCCTTCTACCTCTCAGCGCTGGAATGGCTCAGATATCTGCTCGGCCGTGACACGCTGTACACGCTGGATCCTCTGGAAATGGAAGGGCTCTGACCGGTGGCCTGGCTGTTTCCATTCGCCGTGCTCGTTGGCACCATCCTGGTGTTAATGGGGCTGGGGCTGCCGGTCGCCTTCGCGTTCTTCGTCACCAATGTGATCGGGCTGTACCTGTTCTTCGGCGGTTCGATCGGCGTGACGCAGATGGTCGCCAACTTCTCCGACGCTGTCTCGACCTACGCGCTTGCCCCGCTGCCGATGTTTCTTGTCATGGGCAGCCTGTTCTTCCGCTCCGGCCTCGGCGAGAAGGTCATCTACGCGCTCGACCTGTGCATCGGCAATCTGCGCGGACGCCTCGCCTATGTCGTCCTCGCCGCCGGCACGATCTTTTCCGCGCTGTCGGGCTCGAGCCTCGCCAATACCGGCATGATGGGCTCGCTGATGGTGCCCGAGATGCTGAAGCGGGGCTACAAGCCGCATATGGCCTACGGCCCGGTGCTTGGCGCCGGAAGCCTTGCCGTCATCATCCCGCCATCCTCGCTGGCCGTCTTGCTCGGCTCGCTTGCCCAGATCGATGTCGGCGCGCTGCTCATAGCGGGAGCTCTGCCCGGGCTGCTGCTCGTTGTCATGTACGCAGCGCTGATCTTCGCCCAGACGAAGATCGACCCGGACGCCGCTCCGCACTATCCGGTGCCCGCCGTTCCCGCGGCCGAGAAGGTGAGGGCGGTCGCCGTCAACATCATTCCGATGAGCGTTATCGTGTTCATGGTGGTCGGCACGATCATCCTTGGGATAGCGACGCCGACGGAATCGGCGGGACTCGGCTGTGCCGCCGTTTTCGCCTTGTTGTTTGTCTACCGACGGTTCAGCTGGTCGGTTGTCTGGAAGTCGCTGGACGACGCGATGAAGGTCACCGGCATGACCTTCCTGATCATCTCGGCTTCGACGACGTTCTCGCAGATATTCGCATTCTCCGGCGCCTCCAACGGCTTTATCCAGTTCATCGTCGGCTACGATCTTGGACCGTATCCCATGCTGCTCATGATGGTGCTCGTCATCCTGCTGCTCGGCATGTTCATGGATCAGGTCTCGATGATGCTGATCACGCTGCCGATCTTCCTGCCGATCGCCCAGCAATTCGGCTACGAGCCCGTATGGTTCGGGCTGATCCTGCTGCTCGCCTACGAGGTCGGCTTCACCACGCCGCCGTTTGGCCTGCTGCTGTTCATCATGATCGGTGTCGCGCCTAAAGGGACGTCGCTCAAAACGGTTGCCATGTCAGCGGCGCCTTACATCGCGCTGACGCTTCTGCTGATCCTGCTGATTGTCCTCTTTCCGCAGATCGCTCTCTTTCTTCCGAATTTGATCTAGCCGAACTCGATCCAGAGGGTCTCCACATGCGCTTTGCCTATCTTGCCTTCTTCCATGACGACCGCGAGGCAAATTTGGCCACCGCCGGTGAAGACGTTGACGCTGTGCGGCGTGTGATTGCGTCGACCCCGGGTCTTGCGCTTGCCAACATCTATCTGCCCGAAGTGGCGACGGACATGTTCAACAACGATGGTCCACCGCCGGTCTTTGGCTTCCAGCTCTATTTCGACGAATTGGCGGACATGGAGGCGGCGCTGGCGCCGTCCGGCCATCTGCAGGCACTTGCCGCACCTGGTATGCTGTCGAGCATCGCCGGTTCGAGGCCGACGCAACAGGCAATGTGCGTGCGTCCGTTTCCCGTCGATGACGCTGGCGTCAAGACGTCCGGGCTGCCCTGCAGCTATCTTGTCCACTATCCCGGGCCGGCCGAAGACATGAGTGTCTGGCTCCACCACTATGTGACGCATCATCCGCAATTGATGCGGGGCTTCCCAGGCATTCGCCACATAGAAGTTCTGTCGCGACTGGATTGGTGCGGTTCGCTGCCCTGGCCGCGGATCGACCATATGCAGCGCAATCGTGTCATGTTCGACAGTCCCGCTGCATTGACGCACGCGCTGCAATCGCCGGCGCGGCTGGAGATGCGCGCCGACTACAAGACTTTTCCGCCGTTTTCAGGCGGCAGCCGGCATTTTCCGATGTCGACGGAAGCCGTGCATCCTTCGTCAAGGGCCACATAGGCAAACAGGTTTTGCCGACGCCGAAAATTTCTGGAGATTTCATGTACGACTTTCGCAAGAAATGTATCTCTCTCGATCGCCTCATCGGCACCTTCTGCGCCATCCCGCACCCTGTGGCGGTCGAAGTGGCGGCCGCGAGCGGGGTCGATTTCCTGTGCATCGACTGGGAGCATTCGCAGATCGGCCGCGAACGGCTCGAGGATCTGATCCGCGCCGCCGATGTCCACAAGGTTCCGGCGATGGTGCGCGTTCCCGGCCACACGCCGGAGTGGATCGCGGCCGCGCTCGACGCCGGCGCGTCGGGCGTCCTGGTGCCGCGCGTCTCCACGGCCGAGCAAGCCCGCATGGCGGTCATGGCCTGCCGTTACCCGCCGGTCGGCGCACGCGGTGTCGGCCCAGGCCGCGCCGCCGGTTATGGCTACAGCATTCCGGACTACCTCAAATCGGCCAACGAGGTCCTGACGGTCGCCATCCAGGTCGAGACGGCGGAAGGCCTCGCCAACATCGACGACATCGTCCAGGTCGACGGCGTCGACGTGATCTTCATCGGCCCCGGCGACCTGTCGGTCTCGATCGACGCCATGGGGCCGGCCGGCCAGGACAAGCTCAATGCCGCGATTATGAGGATCGCGGCCCCGGCGCGCGCGTCCCGCAAGGCCGTCGGCATCTTTCGCCCTTCGGCGGATGATGTCGGCAAATGGTCGCGGCACGGCATCAGCTTCCACGTGCTGGCCAGCGACACGATGTTTCTCGGCGCCGGCCTTTCCGCCGGTGTCGCGTCGGCGCGCAGCGCCTCATAGCAAGAGTTTGGCATGAAGATCATCAAGACCGACGGCGTGTTGTCAGTCGAGGAAGAGCAGTTGCGCTACCTCGACGGCTTGAGCGCCGAGTTTGTCGAAAAGACGCTGCTCACGGAAGATGCCCTGATCGAACACTGCCGCGACGCCGACGCATTGATGGTATTGCGAGAGCCGATCACGGCTCGCGTTTTGGCGGAACTGAAGAGGCTCAAGGTCGTCGGACGGTTCGGCGTAGGGCTCGACTCGATCGACGTCGAGGCCGCCAGCCGTGCCGGTGTTCAGGTAACCTACGTGCCGGACGCCAATCTGGTTGAAGTCAGCACCCACGCCATGGCCCTGATCCTGGCCTTGACGCGCAAGCTGAAGCAGTTCGACAGCGCGGTGCGCGCCGGCCGCTGGGCTGCAATGACCGATGGCGCCGGCATCACACGGCCCGACAGGCAGATCCTCGGCCTGATCGGCTTCGGCCAGATCGGGCGGCTGACTGCCGAGCGGGCGCGTGTCTTCGGCTACCACATCATCGCCTACGACCCGTACATGCCGGCCGAGCGCATCACCGCCGGTGGTGCTGAACCGGTCGGCTTCGACGAGTTGCTTGCCAGCGCCGACATCGTCTCGCTGCACGTTCCCGCGACACCGGAGACCAGAAACATCATGTCGGCGCAAGCCCTGTCGCGGATGAAGGAAGGCGCGATACTCATCAACGTGTCCCGCGGCGGCCTCGTCGACGAGGTCGCCTTGGCGGATCTGATCCGGCGTCGCCATCTGGCTGGCGCCGGCATCGACACTTTCGAGCGGGAGCCGCCTTCGCCCGACAATCCGCTGCTGGCGCTGGACACCGTCCTGGTCAGTCCACACGCGGCGCACTACTCGACCCAGTCTTACGCAGAGGTTCGCAACAAGGTGTTTGCCGATGTCGCGTCGGTCCTGCGCGGCGGCAAGCCGGTATATCCGGTCAACCGGATATGACCAATTCCCGATGTCGGCACCATCCGCTGCCTGTCGATTCCACCTTAACGGTCCGGGGCAGGCGCCCGCTGAGCGCGACCTCGGCAAGCGGATAAAGACGGGAACGGGTGAAGAGCGAATTCGCATTTTTTGCCGACAGCGCCACATTTTGTTCTTGCTTTGTGCCGGCAGCTATGCTACTAATTTGTGTATGGTGCTGATTCGCACCGAGGACCCGTCGCAAGGCGGGTTTTTTGTCTTTAGGTTTCAGCGCCATCCATCGAGGCCCTGCTCGGCTTGTCGCGACGCTCGACGATGTAGATGTGGTCGGCGACCAACACCACGTCGCCATGCTGGTTGATCACCTCGCAGCGCTCGATGACCCGGCCTGAATCGGGTCGCTTCGGGTCGTCTTCCCTGGCCGAGATGGTGGTGCGGGTCCGGATCGTATCGCCGATGAACACCGGCTTGATGAAGCGCAGCCTGTCGTAGCCATAGGAGAAGGCAACCGGGTTGACGACGCTTGCCGTCAGTCCGACGCCGACCGAAAAGACCAGCGTGCCGTGGGCGATGCGCTGGCCAAACGGCGTCGTCTTCATGAACTCGGCGTCCATGTGGTGGGGAAAGAAATCGCCGGTATGGCCGGCATGGACGACGAAGTCGGTCTCGGTGATGGTGCGCCCGCTGGTCATGCGCGACGACCCGATCTGATAGTCCTCGAAGTAGATCGTCTGCTCCATGTCAGGGCCTCGCCGCTATCGGTGTTGCCGGCGCCGCGCTCGATTGATAGGCGGCTTCGACCAGCGCCATGGTGCTCCAGCCGTCCTCGACGGAACTGACAAGCTCGGCGTCCTCGCCCGACGCGTAGCGCTGGACATTGGCCATGCGGCCGGCAAAGGCGTCCGGAAACCATGAGCCGACGAGTGGAACCGCAATCCAGTCCTTGCCGCCTTTGGGGTAGATTTCGAGAATGTCCGGCTCGCCGCGCGGATAGTCGAGGTTGACGCCTAATTTGAGGTAAGCGGCGCCCTCGGTGCCGCAGATGCGGAATTCGCAAGCCTGGTGTTTTCGACCGAATTTGTGATCGTGGTTGATCGACAGCGCACAGCGCACGGTGTCGCCATAGTCGAGGATCGCGCTGGTTCGCGTTTGCGCAACCTTATGGCCGGGGTGGCCGAGTGTCTTGGCGTGAACCCCCTTGGGATCGCCGAGCAATTGCCGGATCAGGTCGAGATAATGGATCGAATGCATGGCGATCTCGACACGCGGCGCCTGCAACAGGAATTCCCAGAGCTGCCAGGGTGTCGCCAGCGCCAGCCATGCGTCGAAGTCGACCACTTCGCCCAGCCAGCCCTTGGCGATCGCATCCTTCAGCGCCAGCATCATCGGCGCAAAACGGAGTTGGAAATTCACAGCGGCCCTTAGGTCTTTGGAGCGGGAGATTTCGAGGATCTCGGTCGCCTCGGTGAGATCGCTGCCCATCGGCTTCTGGATCAGCGCCACCGCACCATCGGGCAGCGCCCTGAGCACGCCGGCATGATTAGCCGGCGGTGTCGCCAGGTCGAAGACGGCGTCCTTGATTGACGCAGCTTCTTCGAGCGACCGGTAAGCGGTGACGCCCCATTTCTGCGCCAGTTTTTCCGCCTTGGTCAGGTCGGGGTCGAAAAGCCCGGCAACCGGGAAACCGGCTTGCCCATAGGCCGGGAAATGCGCATCGCCGACGATCGAGCCGGCGCCGAAAATCACGATCCGCCTGGGCTTTGACGGTTGTGCCCAGGCCTGGGAAAGCGAGGCAGGATCGAAAATGTCATCAGTCATAGTGGAAGACTTCGTCCATCGACGCCCACCACTCGCCCTCCTTGCGGGTCGGCAGCGGCTCCTGGCATGGCATGCACAGCGCCCACCATTCCTGCGTCGGGGGATCGGCAGCCATCTTCGCCATGTCGGCGGCATAGTCGGTGCCGTGGTACTCGAAGGTGCTGAACAAAAGGTGCTCCGGCTCCCTTAGATAGATCGAATAATTCTTGATGTTGCAGGCGGAAATCATCTTGAGGACGTCCGGCCAGACGGCAGCGTGAAGCCGCACATACTCGGCGACTTTCTCCGGCTTGAGACCGAGCACCATTCCCATTCGCTGCATGTCCGCCTCCTATTTCATTATCGCCACGGTGAATTCCGCTATGCTCTTCGACTTGATCGCATCCCAGTCCCAGTCGATGCCGATGCCGGGCTCGTCCGGCGCCAGCGCGTGCCCGTCCTCGATACGCATTTTCTTGCCGGTCAGCTCGTCGAGCTGGGGAATATACTCGACATATCTGCCGTTCTGAACGGCGCATGTCAGGCTGACATGCAGTTCCATCAGGAAATGCGGGCAGACCGGTATGTCGAACGCCTCGGCTGCATGCGCCACCTTCAGCCACGGCGTGATGCCGCCGATGCGACCGACATCGACCTGCACGATCGAACACGCGCCCTTTTGCATATATTCGCGGAAATGCCGGATCGAATAGAGCGACTCGCCGATAGCGATCGGCGTCGATGTGGCACTCGACAGCCGCACATGACCGTCAATGTCGTCGGCCGGCAGCGGTTCCTCGATCCAGGCGAGGTCGAGTTCACGCAAGCGCTCGGCCCGGCGGATCGCCTCGTCGACTGAAAAGCCCTGGTTGCAGTCGGTCATGATCTCGTAGGAGTCTCCAACCGCCCGGCGCACCGCCGTCAGCCGGGCAAGATCCTCGGAACCGTGCGGCTTGCCGATCTTGACCTTCGAGCCGCGAAACCCCTTGGCCTTGGCGGCCAGCGCATCCTCGACCAGTGCCTCGGTTCCGATATGCAGCCAGCCGCCTTCGGTGGTGTAGAGCGGGCAGCGGTCCTTGGCGCCGCCGGCAAGCTTCCACAGCGGCAGGTTTTGCTTCCTCGCCCGCAGGTCCCAAAGCGCAGTGTCGATGGCCGCCAGCGCGATTGCCGTGATCGCGCCGATCGTCGTGGCATGGGTGGCGAACTCCAGCTCGCGCCAGATCGCCTCGATCATGTCGGCGTCGCGGCCGATCAGCCGCGGCGCAAGGTGGTCGGCCAGGAGCCGCATCACCGAGGAGCCGCCGGTGCCGATCGTGTAGCTGTAGCCGGTGCCGACCGCGCCGTCGGCGTCGGTGATGGTGACGATCGGTGTTTCCTGGCTGACAAAACTCTGGATGGCATCGGTGCGCTTGACCTTCGGCACCAAGTCGACCATGCGGAGTTCGACTTTCTCGATCTTTGCCATGATTTTAACCTCGCAATGTTTTGCCCGTTTCGGCAGAAAACAGATGGGCCTGCGACAGGTCCAGGCTCATCCTGACCCGGTCTCCGGCCCTGAGCGGCTTTGGATTGAGCATGCGGGATATCCAGTCGCTGCCGTTGAATTCGGCAAACACCAGCGTCTCGTTGCCAAGCGGTTCGGTGACGGTCACCGGCAGTTCCACCTGGTGGACGTCGACCTCTTCGCCGGAGCTGATGCCGTGTCCCGTCGGATAGATGTCGTCGGGCCTGAGGCCGAATACGACCTTGTCGCCGGTTCCGACATTTGCCTTGAACTGGCTGGGCAGAGGCAGTCTCTCGCCGCTGGCGAACAGCAACTGTCCGTCGTCGACGTCAGCCTCGTGCAAATTCATCGGCGGTGAGCCGATGAAGCCGGCGACGAAGCGCGTCTGCGGCCGGCGGAAGACCTCGTCGGGTGTGCCGACCTGCTCGATGAACCCGTCACGCATGATGACGATGCGGTCGGCCAATGTCATCGCTTCGACCTGGTCATGGGTGACGTAGATCACCGTCGACCGGACCTTGGCATGGAGTTTCTTGATCTCGGTGCGCATCTGCGTCCGAAGCTTGGCGTCGAGATTGGAAAGCGGCTCGTCGAACAGGAAGACGTCGGGATCGCGCACGATGGCGCGACCCATGGCGACGCGCTGGCGCTGTCCGCCCGACAGCTGCGACGGCCGGCGGTCGAGCAACTGGTCGAGGCCGAGAATGCCGGACGCTTCGGCGACGCGACGGTCCATTTCTTCCTTCGCGGCGCCGGCTATCTTCAGCGAGAAGCCGAGGTTTTCGCGCACCGTCATATGCGGATAGAGCGCGTAGGACTGGAACACCATCGAGATGTTGCGCGAGCGCGGCGGCAGGTCGTTGACCATGCGGCCGCCGATCTCGATGATCCCGTCGCTGATCGCCTCGAGGCCGGCGATCATGCGCAGGGTTGTCGACTTGCCGCAGCCGGACGGCCCGACCAGCGCGATGAACTCGCGGTCGGCGACCTCGAGGTCGATGCCGTGCACGACCGCCACCGGACCATAGCTCTTGGTGAGTTTCTTGAGCGATACAGTTGCCATGTCAGCCTTTCACCGCGCCGGAAGTGAGGCCGCCGACGAGATGTTTCTGGACGATGAAGGTAAGCGTGAGCGCCGGTATGATCATAACCACGGCGAGCGCGCACATGCCGCGCCAGTCGATGGTGAATTCGGCCGTATAGTCGAGCAGGCCGACCGGCAGGGTCTTGGAGTTGATCGAGCGTGTCAGCTGCGAGGCGAGCGCGAACTCGTTCCAGGAGGTGAGGAAGGCAAAGATGCCGGCCGAGGCGATGCCCGGCCCGGCCAACGGAAACTCGACCTGCCAGAAGGCCTGCCAGCGCGTGCAGCCGTCGATCTGCGCCGCCTCGGCGAGGTCTTTCGGCACCTGGCGGAAAAAGCCGTCGATCAGCCAAACGGTGAAGGGCACGTTGAGCGCGACATAGACCAGGATCAGCCCGAAATGCGTGTCGATGATGCCGAGCCGCGCAAAGACGAAGAACAGCGGCAGCGACAGCGCAATGCCAGGCACCGTGCGCGTCAGCATCAGGCCAAGGAACATCGCCGATTTGGCGCGAAAGCGGTAGCGCGCAAAGGCATAGCCGCCGGCCATGCCGATAACGATGGCGATCACCGTCGAGGTCACCGAGATGATCAGCGAATTGCGGAAGTAGTCGAGCACCGGGATGCCGCCCTGGCCGACGCCGCTGAACATGGCTATGTAGGCATCGAGCGAGAGTTGCTGCGGGATCCACACCGGCGGCTTGGCCATGATCTCGACGGTCGGCCGCAGCGACGACAGCACGATCCAGATGCCGGGCAGGCAGATGACCAGCATGGCCAGGAACAGTCCGATGCCGTGAACGATGCCGAGCGCTTTGTTGCCGACGCGATGCAGGCTGTTCTGGTCCATCCTCACCACTCCGCCGCGATCTGCGTGCGCGCCGCGGCGAGCTTGCGGTAGAAATAGACGGTGAACAGGATGGACAGCAGGATCGAGAAGTAGGCCATGGCATTGGCCATTCCCATCCGGGCATCGCCATAGGCAGTGCGGGCGACGAGCGTCCAGACGAGTTCGGTGCGGCCGGCAGGACCGCCGTCGGTCATGATCTTGACGATGTCATAGGCGCGCGCGACGTCGAGCGAGCGGATGGTCATGGCGATGAAGGCAAACGGCATGATGAACGGCCAGGTGACATAGCGGAATGTCTGCCACGGCGTGCAGCCGTCGACGCGCGCCGCCTCGACCGGTTCGCGCGGCATCGCCAGCAGCCCGGCAAGGATCAGGATCGCGAACACCGAGGTCGACGACCAGATCTCGGCGGTTAGGATGGCGATGAAGGCGAGATTGCCGTCGATCAGCCAGGGGATGGCGCGGTCGGTCAGGCCGAGCCCCTGCAGGGCGTTGTTCACCAGGCCGATATTGTCGTTGAACATGAATTTGAACTGGAAGCCGACCAGGATCGGCGAAAACATCATCGGAAACATAATGATGGTGCGCAGAACCCGCTGGCCGCGCGATGCCTTTTCCACCAGCAGCGCCAGCCCGAGCCCGATCAGCATTTCCAGGTTGAGCGCCACCGTCAGCAGCACCACGGTGCGGGCAAAGGCGACCCAGAAAGCGCGGCTGGTCAGGATGGCGACGTAATTGCGCGCGCCGATGAAGACCCAGAACGTCTCCGGCCTGGTCAGCCGGAACGGCGTGAAGCTGGAATAGAGCGACAGCAGCAGCGGCACCACCACCACCGCCGCCAGCACGATCACCGCCGGCAGCAGGAGCAGCAATGGCGGCGAAGGTCTCCAGCCTTTCATGGCGATCCGGTTCTGGTTGGTGCCCGGACACCGAAGGCCGCCATTGGCGAACTGGGATCAAGACAAAGCGTGTTGCGCATGGTTCGAAAAAATGCTCGGGGCGCCGCTCTTCAATGAGCGCGGCGCCCCTCGGTTGAATGATCAAAGCTTGCCTGCGTCCTCGAGGATCTGGGTGGCCTTGGCGGCAGCGTCGTCCAGCGCCTGCTTGGAGGTCTTGTCGCCAAGGATGGCGGCCTGCAATTCGGGATAGACGGCGTTGGAGATTTCAATCCATTCAGGTGTCTGCGGCACGGCAAAAGCGTGCTTTGCCTCTTCCTGGAAAGCCGCCAGCACTTCCTTCTTATAGGGATCGCTTGCCGCCTGCTGGATGTCCCAGTCCCACACCGCCGTGCGGGTCGGCAGTGGGCCGCTTGCCGCCTCGAGCTTCTGGCTGTCCTCATTGGTCAGGAACCAGACCAGCGACGCCGCAGCCTCCTTGCTGGCGCAGTTCTCGGTGACCGAAAATCCGTGGTGCCCCGACCAGCCGGTGCGAATGCCGGCCGACCCCTTCGGCGCCACCTTCACCCCGACATTGCCGGCGACCTTCGACGACTTCGGATCGTTGAAGAAGCCTGCCCAGCCCGGCCAGTCGAGGTTGATGGCGACGGTGCCTGAGGCAAAGCCCTGGCCGAGATCGTCCCACAGATAGTTGGTGGTGCCGGCCGGCACCGCCTTGGCCTTGTAGAGATTGACGAACCAGTCGAGTGCGTGCACGCCGGCTTCCGAGTTGAAGGCCGGCTTGCCATCCTTGTCGAGGTATTCGCCGCCGTCGGCGATGAGCATCTCGTAAAACCGGCCGTTGATCGCCTCTTCCTTGCCGGCGAACTGGGTGCCGTAGAAATCGGGCGGGCTGGCGAAGAATTCCGCCTGCTGGGCGACCTCGTCCCAGGTGTCGGGCGGTGTCAGCTCCTTGCCGTACTTGGCCTTGTAGGCGGCCTTCTTGGCTTCGTCCTGGTAGAGGCTCTTCTGGTAATAGAGCGCCGACACGTCGAACTGCGCGCGCGGCAGCATCACCAGCTTGCCGTCGAGCGTCGAGGCCTTGATCGTCGACGGCACGAAGGCGTCGATCTCCTCCTTCGGCAGCAGCTTGTTGAGGTCGGTGTAGATATCAGGATACTGCGGCGCGAAGGACGAGTGGTTCGACCCAACGCACCAGTTGATGCTGCCGGAGGCGATGTCCGACTTGATTTCCTTGTCGAGCTCGAAGTGGTTTTTCTTCGAGATCACGTTGACCTTGGCGCCGGTCAGTTTTTCCCATTCGCCGATGCGCGCGTAGAGCCCTTCATATTGCTGGCCGCCGATCAGCTTGGCGTCGATAGTGACGCCGTCGAATTTGCCGGGCAGGTCGGCAGCAAGGGCAGCACTCGCACCAAGTGCGAGCAGCGTTACGCCGGCTGACAGGCCGCAGAACAGTTTCGTCATTGGTATCCTCCCAAGAGCCTGCATCGATCGCGTAGTGAGGTCGATCGGCAGCTTCATTCATATACAAACAAAACATTCATAGGATCGTCAAGCCGAAAGTTCTTTCGGAAGCAATACCGTTATGCGTATATGAAAAATGCAATTCACTGGAGAGGCGGAATGGCAGAGGACGAGGAAGACGACCGCTATCGAGCCCCGGCGCTGGACAAGGGGCTCGACATCCTCGAGCTGCTGGCCGGGGTCGATGGCGGCCTGACGCAGGCGGAAATCGCCAAGAAGCTCGACCGCAGCCCGAACGAATTCTATCGCATGCTGGACCGGCTGGTGCGGCGCGGCTATGTCACGCGGCCGGATGGTGACCGTTACTCGCTGACGCTCAAGCTGTTTGGTCTGGCGCAGCTGCACGCGCCGGTGCGCCGGCTGGTTTCCTATGCGACGCCGCTGATGCGCGAGCTGGCCGAGACCACACAGCAGGCAAATCAGCTGGTCGTCTTCGATCGCGGTTCTGCGGTGGTGATCGCACAGCAGGAGGCGCCGGATTACTGGGGCATCTCGATCCGCGTCGGCTCGCATATCAGCCTGTTCGACACCGGCTCCGGCCATGTGCTGCTGGCGTTCCGCCCGCCGGAAGAGCGGCAGATGATGATCTCAGAACATCTGCGCAGCACCGACAAGCCGCCGCAATCGCCGGAGTTCTTTGCCCGCCTCGACCAGATCCGGGAACGCGGCTACGAGATGATGGCATCGATGCAGACCGCCGGTGTCTTCAACCTGTCGACACCGGTTCTTGGCTCGGACGGCAGGGCGATCGCCGCGCTGTCGATCCCCTACATAACCCTGGTCAACGCACCCAAGGCGCCCGACATTACGAGGACGATTGAGCTGCTGCTGGCAGCGACCGAAAAGCTGTCGCAGCTGGCGGGATCGACCGTCAAGCAATCGCGATGAATTCTTATTTGAATGAAGAATTTCTCCGTGAGATGATCGCGAAGTCGCCAAGGAGGAGCGCGCCACCATGATCTTCGACACTCATCTGCACCTGATCGACCAGTCCGCGCTGCGCTATCCCTGGCTGGCCGGTGTGCCGGCGCTCAACCGCGATTTCTCCTACGACGAATATGCAGTCCAGGCCCGCCGCGCCGGCATCGAGGGCGCATTGCACATGGAGGTCGATGTCGATCCTGCCGACATCGAGGCCGAGACCAGCCATGTGAAAACGCTGTCGCAGCAGAAGGGCAGCCTGCTACGCGGTGCAATCGCCTCCTGCCGTCCGGAAGAGCCGGGCTTTGCCGGCTATCTCGAGCGCCAGCGTGAAGATTCTTTCGTCAAGGGCTTTCGGCGTGTGCTGCACGTCATTCCGGATGAACTGTCGGAAGGCGCGCTGTTTCGTGAAAACATCAAGCGGCTTGCCGGCAGCGGCCTGACCTTCGACCTCGTCGTCCTGCCGCACCAGATCCCCAAGGCGATCGTACTCGCCGACCTCGCGCCGGATGTGCAGTTCGTGCTCGACCATTGCGGCGTGCCCGACATCAAGGGCGGTGCCGAGCACCCCTGGCGCGAGCACATGGCGGAGATCGCGCGGCGCCCGAACGTCGCCGGCAAAATTTCCGGTGTGGTCGCCTATGCGGATGCTGGATCCTGGACTGTCGAAACGCTGCGTTCCTATGTCGAGCACACCATCCAATGCTTCGGCTGGGATCGCGTCGTCTGGGGAAGCGACTGGCCGGTCTGCACGCTCGGCGGCGGGCTTGCGACCTGGATTGCGGCGACGCACGCGCTGCTTGCCGGCACCAGCGACGATGAACGGCAAAAGCTGCTGTCCGGCAACGCCAAGCGGCTGTGGAGTTTGTAGAGCATTTTGCAGCCAAGTGGAATCACTTGGCGTCGCACAAATGCGGCTAAAACGAATAGACGGCCTCAGATGGTCGCCGACATGTGCCGCTCGCGACCGTAGAGCGAAACCAGGAGCACGACGACCAGGCCAAGTGCCGCCCAGGCCGACGGCAGCACCTTCTGCGGCGCGCCGTCATATTGCGCCTTCAGTTCGGTCGGCAATCCAGCGATCACGCCCGAAACAGGCGATTGAGATCGGCAACGACGCGAGCCGCATTGTGCCTTTCGCTCAGGCCAAGATTGATGCGATCTGACGCCGCCTGCTGGAAGGCCATGTAGCCGTCGTGCCGCGGCCTGACCCAGGCACCTTCGAGCGTGGCTCGGGTGTCCTTGTAGAAATTGCCGCTGGCGGCGTTGACGGCGGCATTCGCCCAGGCTGCCGCATGGCCGGGCTGGCCGCCGGCCGAGGCATAAGGGCCGCGCTGCACGTCACCGCTGGCGATCCAGTAAGCGAAGTCGATGGCCGCCCGCCTGGCCTTCGAAAAGGCCGACACGGCGATGCCGGTCCCGCCGAGCGCCGAGCCGATCGGACCGACATTGCCCGCAGCAGGGATATCGGCGAAAATAACGCGGCTGGGCCGGAATCCGGCGATGGCGTAGGAGACATAGCCATAGATCAGCGGCGCACAGGCGATCCGCGATCCCGATCCGGCCATTTGCTCCAGAACCGCGATCGGGTCCGTGCCAAGACAGGCCGGGTCGACGAGCGCCGCGATCTCGCGCATCATCTCGAAAACCTGCTTGCCGATTGCAGGATCCACATGGTCGCCCGGGCCTTCACCGGCGGGCCGGCCGAGATTACCGGCGAGCGTGTAGAACACCATCAGCGAATGCGGCGGCCTGAGCGGCAACAACACGCGGCCCTGCCGCGCCAGATCGAGCGCATCGGCCCATCTCGCCGGCGCAGCCGAGAGCATGTCGGGCCGCCACGCCTGCACCTGGCTGGCCGCGTCGATCGGAAACGCCCACTGCCGGCCCTGCCAGTTGTAGCTGGCATAGGATCGGCCGACGCTGCCCGCCGCAAGTGCTTTACGTTCGGCTTCCCGGCCGGCGACATCGAGCGGCGTCAGACAGTTCTCGGCGGTGATCTGGCCGACATGCGGATGGTCGATGACGATCAGATCATAGGTACGCGCCAGTTCCTCGACCGGGAAGGATTCGAAATCCTGCAGCGAGCGCTTGTCCCATTCGATAGTGACGCCGGTCCGTTCCTTCCACAGCGCCGAACAGGCGACCATCGGGTCATAGCCGCGCGGATGGCTCCAGGTCATGCCTTTGAGCATGACGTCGCTCACAGCCCGAACTCCGCGCGGATTTTTGCGCTGTGCTCGCCGATGCGTGGCGCGGCCCGCTCGACCTTGGCGCGGATGCCGTCGACCGTGAGCGGCGAGCGCGTGGTAAGGATCGAAACGTCATCCTCGCGCGTCACCGTCTGCAGCATGTCGAGAACCTGGAAGCCTTCGCTGGCCATCATTTCCGGCCAGGTCAAAACCTTGGCGCACCAGATGTCGGCAGGCTCGAGGATGGCAAGCCACTCGTCGACCGTTTTCGTCGCGATTTTTTGCGCGATGATCGCTTTGATCTCGTCGCGGGCAGTGAACCAGGTCGACGGCTGATCGCGGTAGGGCGCAAGCTCCTCGAGCCCGAGGAGATCGGCGAGTTTCGAGATCGGCGTCATGGCGATCGCCAGATAGCCGTCCTTGGCCGGATAGACGCCGTAGGGCGCCGACAGATAGGCGTGTGCGCTGCGGAAGCTCGACCGCCGCGGCAGCCGGCGCCCGTCATTGAGATGCGTGGTCAGCACCTCGAACTGGAAGTCGACCAGCGCTTCGAGCAGGCTGGTCTCGACATGGCTGCCCTTGCCGGTCACACCGCGCCGCACCAGTGCGGCGAGGATGCCTTGCGCGGCGGCCGAACCCGCCAGCATGTCGGCGATCGCCAGGCCGAAGGGCACCGGCCCCTGGTCCTCGTCGCCGTTCAGCCACATGACGCCGGAGCGGGCCTGCGCCAGCAGATCCTGCCCGGGCCGCTTGACCCATGGGCCTTCCTCGCCGTAGCCGCTGATCGAGGCATAGACCAGGCGCGGATTGATCTTGCGCACCGCCTCAAAGTCGAGGCCCAGTCGTTCGATGACGCCGGGCCGAAAATTCTGGATCAGCACGTCGGCCCTGGCCAGCAGGCCGCGCAGTGCCGCAAGGTCGGCCTCGTCCTTCAAGTCGATGGCAAAGCTTTCCTTGGCGCGGTTGATCGCGTGGAAGATAGTGGAATCGCCGCCGATCTCGGTGTCGCTGAGATAGAGACGGCGCGACAGGTCGCCGCCATCCGGCCGTTCGATCTTGATGACGCGAGCGCCGAGGTCGAGCAGTCTGAGCGAGCAGTAGGGGCCGGACAAGAACTGGCTCATATCCACAACGATGAGCCCGGTCAGCGGCAGTTCGGCAATGGCAGCCATTGCCTATTTCTCCGTCTTGCCGGCGAAATCGGCCGGATTGCGGTACTTCACCGTCTGCAGGTGCTCGCAATAAAGCACAAGCTCTCCTTCACCTTTGAAGACTTCATAGCTGGCGCGGATCAGCCCCATCTCCTTGTATTTGGGTTTCTTGTCGAGATTGGAGCGGATCGAATAGATCGTGTCGCCGATGAACACCGGCTTGATGAAGCGCAATTTGTCGTAGCCATAGGAAAAAGCGTTGATGCAGTTGGTGGCAACGAGGCCGAGCCCGGCCGAGAACACGAAGGCGCCGGCGACCAGGCGCTTGCCGAAGATGCCTTCTGTTTCGGCGAACATCTGGTCCTGCACGTAAGGATGGATATCGAGCACCAGCGCGTTGAAAAGATGGCTGTCGCCCTCGGCAATGGTCCTGCGCAGCGAGCGGATCTTCTGGCCGACCGGCCAGTCTTCGTAGAACCAGTTCTCCGCGTTCCAGACCGGAAGATCGGCGTGATCCCTAGGCATGTTGGCGGGGTGTGTCGATGCCACGCCCACGGTTGGCGCGAAACCGCTCATGACGACTTCCTCTGGGAGCGGGAATCGTCCATCAGGGCGCGCCGCAGACCAGCGAAATGCATGATCGATCCTCCCGTCAATCTTCTTTTGTGAATAGTATTTTCACATATGGGGTTGTGATGCAAGCGAGTCTCGGTGAAATTTTGGCGGCTCCGTCGCGGCCAATGCCGGCGGAACGTGGGAGGAAGTGATGCAGAATGCCTGTCTGGTTTTCGTCGGCAGCCTCAATCGCGACGCCCCCTATTTTCAGGGCGCGCGCGGCGTCGGGCTGGGCGTCTACAGTTTCGACGAGGGGACGCTGGAGACAAAGAAACTGGCCGAGACGGAAGACATCGACAATCCGACCTTCCTGTCGGTGACGCCGGACGGCTCCCACGTCTACGCCAACTCCGAAGTGTTCACCTGGCGCGAAGGGGTTGTCTCGGCCTACCGTTTCGACAGGCAGACCGCCACGCTGTCCTACATCAACAAGCAGCCGACGCTGGGCAGCATCACGGCGCATAACACCATCACGCGCGACGGGACCAAGCTGCTGGTCGCCAATTACGGCATGGGCGAGGGCGGCCCCGATCGCTCGGTCGTGGTCTTGGGGCTGCGCGAGGATGGCGGCCTGACAGCGCCGTTGTCGAGCATTGCCCATAGCGGGACCGGACCAGATCCTGCCCGCCAGGAGCGGCCGCATGCCCATAGCGTAACCGAGACGGTTGCCGGCGGCATGGCGATCGTCGCTGACCTCGGCATCGACCGGCTGGTGTCCTATCGCATCGGCTCAGACGGCAGCCTGACGAAGCTCGCCGAGTCGGCGCTTGCGCCAGGCGCGGGTCCGCGCCATCTCGCACTGCATCCGGGCGGTCGCTTCGTGTTCGTCATGAACGAGCTGGATTCGACGGTTGTCTCGCTGGCGCTGGACGAAGCATCAGGCAAGCTTACGGTGATCGACAGCAAGCCGGCCGTGCCGCCCGAGGCGCGCGACGGCAATCACTGCGCCGACATCCAGATCTCGCCTGACGGCCGCTTTCTCTACGGCTCCAACCGCGGTCATGACAGCATCGTGGTGTTTTCGATCGACCAGCAAACCGGCAGGATTGCCCTTGTCGACTATACGCCTTGCGGCGGTGCCACGCCGCGCAATCTGGCACTGACGCCCTCGGGCGGCCATCTCTTCTCGGCCAACCAGAATGCCGACCGCATCTCGATTTTCGCCCGTGATGCCGCAACCGGCCGGCTGACCGACACCGGCCGATCCATCGAAATTGGCACGCCGATGTGTGTGAGGATCGTGCGTTGACGCGATCTCAGAACTCGAGCGCCTGCCTGAGTGCCGGGCCGCTCCTGACGCGCAGATCGAGGTCGGCCTCGATATGGTCGATGTGGTGCAGCATCAGCGCGCTGGCGCGTTCGGCATTGCCATTTTCCAGCGCCTCGAGGATCTGCGTGTGTTCGTTGTGGCCGCAGCTCGAGATGCCCGAGCGGCCATAGAGTGCGATCACCAGCGATGAACGAGCGACCAATTCCTCCATGAAGCGCTGCAGGATGACGTTTCCCGCGACCGACGCCAGAAGCAGGTGAAAATCCCCCGACGCCTTGATCTCCGATCGCCTTGCGTTGGGTCCGCGTTCGGCGATGAAACGGCCTTCTTCGTCGAGCTGGGCCTTGAACGCGGCGACATGCGCCGGCGTCATCCGTCCGGCGGCGGCAATCGCGATGCCTGGTTCGATGAGCCGGCGCGAAGCAAAAACCTGCCGCGCTTCCTCCGGCGACGGATTGGCGACGAAGGCGCCGCGATTGCGCTCGGTGCGCACCAATCCCTCGAAGGAAAGCATCTGCAGTGCCGCACGCGCCACGGTGCGGCTGACATCGAACAGCGTGCCGACTTCGCCTTCGGAAAGCTTGGTTCCCGGCGCCAGCCGGCGATCGACGATCGCGTCGCGCAACTGGTCGCGGATCGCCTGCGCGCGATCCTCGTTGGCGGCCTCGATAGCAGGGAAGGTCTGGTCGGCAATGTTCATGGCAGTGGTCCTGCCTTCTTCTACCCTGAATCGCATCGCTTGGACGAGAGACAAAGTGAATACAGAGATGAAAAAGATTGCATACGATCTTTGCGAAGATCGGCGGCAATCGCCTATAATTTGTGCATTGCACAAGGGTGACGTATCGGCAGCTATATAGAGGCGGCCCTGATTTCTTCGAGGATTCAGTCGGTTGGTGCGGCGGCGCGCAACTGGCACGCATGATGCTTTGGCTAATCCGACCAAAGGGGAAGCTGGATGTCCAAAGCCGCCGAAATCGACATTGTGTCCGTTTCGAAAGTCTATGGCGCGACGACTGCCGTCGAAGGCATCAGCCTGAAAATCCCTGCGGGAACCTATTGCTGCCTGCTCGGTCCGTCCGGCTGTGGCAAGACCTCGACGCTGCGCATGATCGCCGGGCACGAGAGCATATCGAGTGGCGACGTGCGTCTCGGCAACACGGTGGTCACCGACCTGCCGCCGGCCAGGCGCGGCACTGCCATGATGTTCCAGTCCTACGCACTGTTTCCGCATCTCGACCTGATCGACAATGTCGCCTTCAGCCTGAAGATGAAAGGCGTCGGCAAGGAGGAGCGCCGCGCCAAGGCACTCGACATGCTGAAGCTGATGCAGATGGAGGCCTATGCCAGCCGCCGCCCGGCGCAGCTTTCCGGCGGACAGCAGCAGCGTGTCGCTCTTGCCCGCGCACTGATCACCGATCCCGAGGCGCTGTTGCTCGACGAACCGCTTTCGGCGCTCGATCCGTTCCTGAAGATCCGCATGCGGGCCGAACTGAAGAAGTTGCAGACGTCGCTCGGCATCACTTTCGTCCACGTCACCCACAGCCAGGAAGAGGCGATGGCGCTGGCCGACCTGATCGTGGTGATGAACGACGGCCGAATCGAGCAGGCGGCGCACCCGCGCACGGTGTTCGAGCGGCCGGCCACCCCCTTCGTCGCTCGTTTCATGGGCGACCACAATGTCATCTCCGGCCGCGTCACCGGTAGTCGCGACGGCATGGTCGTTTTCGACGTGCCCGGCGGCGTCGCGCTCGCCGCGAGCGGGCAGGGCAGGGAGACCGGGGAGCCCATCGACATCGCCATTCGCACCGACCACGTGCGCATCGGCGAGCCGGCGGCAGCCGGGCTCGGCTTCACCGGCATCATTGCAAACGTCGAGTACCGCGGTTCGACCGTGAAGCTCTCGGTCAATGGCGCCGGCATCGAGGATTTCACGGTGATCGTCGACGACACCAGCTTCTTCGCCAGGCCGGTTGCCGTCGGCGACGCCGTGCCGATCGCCTGGGATGCCGAGGACGCGATCGTCCTTGGCCGTCTCGATTCCTGAAATCCAGCATAACCAACCAAAACAGGGGAACTGAACATGACCAACACCACCGACAAGAAGACTGGAATATCGCGACGTTCGCTGCTCAAGACAGGTGCCGCCGCCGTCGGTTTCGCCGCCGGTTCCGGCGCCATATCAGGCTTTCCGACCATCTGGGCGCAATCGAACATCACGCTGCGCCAGTTCGGCACCGGCGTATCCAACCTCAATGCCATCGCCGACAAGTGCAAGGCCGACCTCGGCATCACGCTGGAGATGACAGCAACCGATTCCGACGCCGCCGCGCAGCGCGCCGTGACGCAGCCCGACAGCTACGACATCGCCGACATCGAATACTGGATCTGCAAGAAGGTGTTCCCGACAGGCGTCCTGCAGCCGATGGATGTCACCAAGCTGAAATATTACGACGAGCTGGTGCCGCTGTTCAAAACCGGCAAGCTGACGCCGGACAGCGTCATTGCCCAGGGCACCGCGCCGCATACCGTCGGTTACGTCGAGGCGCAGGACAGCAAGGTCTTCGCCAAGGCGCCGACCAACTGGTTCACCATGGTGCCGACGATCTACAATGCCGATACGCTTGGCATCCGCCCCGACCTCGTCGGCCGCGATATCACCACCTGGGCCGACATCATGGATCCGGCCTTCAAGGGCAAGACCGCCATCCTCAACATCCCGTCAATCGGCATCATGGATGCGGCGATGATCATGGAGGCAACGGGCAACATCAAATACGCCGACAAGGGCAACATGACCAAGGAGGAGATCGACAAGACGATCGACTTCCTGATCAAGGCCAAGCAAGCCGGCCAGTTCCGCGCCTTCTGGAAATCCTTCGACGAGAGCGTCAACCTGATGGCTTCAGGCGAAGTCGTAATCCAGTCGATGTGGTCGCCGGCCGTGGCCGCGGTCCGCTCCAAGGGCATCGCGTGCCGGTTCCAGCCGCTCAAGGAAGGCTACCGGTCCTGGGGTGGCGGGCTTGGCCTGGCAGCCCATCTCTCCGGCGCCGAACTCGATGCCGCCTATGAATACATCAACTGGTACACGTCCGGCTGGGTTGGCGGCTATCTCAACCGCCAGGGCTATTACTCGGCCAACATGGTGTCGGCCAAGAAGTTCATGTCCGAGGACGAGTGGGGCTACTGGATCGAAGGCAAGCCGGCAAAGGGCGATATCCTGTCGCCGGACGGCAAGGTCATGGAAAAGGCTGGCGCCGTGCGTGACGGCGGCTCGTTCGAAGAGCGCATGGGCAAGGTCGCCTGCTGGAACTCGGTCATGGACGAGGACCGCTACATGGTGAAGCGCTGGAACGAGTTCATCGCTGCTTGATGCAGCCGGGCAACAACTGAGATGCCTCATTCCTTCCCACCCCCCTCTGTCCTGCCGGACATCTCCCCCGCAAGGGGGGAGATTGCGCCGTCATCTCTGATTTCGCCAATCTCCAATGCTTCAAGAGGAGAGCTAGCAGCCAAATTGCCGATCTCCCCCCTTGCGGGGGAGATGTCCGGCAGGACAGAGGGGGGTGGGAAGGATCACGGCGTGCCGGACTATCGGCCCTCTGCGACACCCCAGGGCTGTTCCAGATGACAGTGGCACTCGATCAGCCCGCAACCATTGCCACAAAGCCTGCCAGACGTAGGCGCTCCTTTGCCGCCATCGCACCCTATCTCCAGGCAACACCACTTGCCCTGATCCTCGGCGCGTTCCTCCTGCTGCCGATCCTGATGATCGCCGTGGTCTCATTCTGGGATTACGATTTCGCGGCGATGTATCCGGATTTCCTGACCACCAATTATTCCGACACGCTCGGCTCCTGGGTCACCTGGAAAACCTACCTGAATACGCTGAAATACGCCGCCATCGTCTGGGCGCTGACGCTGTTCATCGGTTTCTGGGTCGCCTATTTCCTTGCCTTCCATATCAGGACCACGGCCATGCAGATGGTGCTGTTCCTTGTCTGCACGGTGCCGTTCCTGACCTCCAACATCATCCGCATGATCTCGTGGATTCCGGTGCTTGGCCGCAATGGCCTGGTCAACTCGACGCTGGTGCAAATGGGGCTGATCCCGAAGCCGATCGAATGGCTGCTCTATTCCGAATTCGCCGTGGTGCTGGCCATGGTGCATCTCTATACGCTGTTCATGGTGACGCCGATCTTCAACACGCTGATGCGCATCGACAAGTCGTTGATAGAAGCCGCGCGCGACGCCGGCGCTTCCGGCTGGCAGGTTCTGTGGAACGTCGTCATTCCGCTCGCCAAGCCCGGCATGGCGATCGGCACCATTTTCGTCGTCACCCTGGTGATGGCCGATTTCTCGACGGTGCAGGTGATGTCCGGCGGGCAGAGCGCCTCCGTCGCGCTGATGATGAAGAACCAGATGTCGCTGCTGCAATATCCGGCAGCCGCCGCCAACGCCGTCGTGCTCTTGGTGCTGGTGCTGCTGATGGTCGCGGGCATCCTGCGCATCGTCGACATCCGCAAGGAGCTGTGAGGCGATGAGCCAGGACAAGCGCACCCTCGAATTCTATGTGTTGGCGGCGTTCTTCGGTCTTTTCGTGTTGTTCCTCTACGGCCCGCTTTCGGCGATCCTGATCCTCTCTTTCCAGGGCGAGAACGGCGGTCTGACATTTCCGCTGAACGGCGTGTCGCTGCACTGGTTCGCCAATTTGTTCGAGCGCCAGGCGGTCGGCGACTTCGGCGGCAGCTTCAAACGCTCGCTCGTCCTTGGCCTGATGGTGATGGTCGTCACTGTCGCCGTGTCGCTGCTCGCCGGCCTGGCCTTCCGGCAGAAATTTCGCGGCGCAACCGCACTGTTCTATCTGGCCGTCGCCAGCCTGGTCGTGCCCTCGATCATCATCAGTCTCGGCATTGGCGTCGTCTTCCAGCAGATCGGCTTCCGCCCCGCCTGGTACACATCCGCTTTCGGCGCCCATCTGACCTGGACCTTGCCTTTCGGCGTGCTGATTATGTTTGCTGTCTTCAACCGGTTCTCGCCCGCCTACGAGGAAGCCGCGCGCGATCTCGGAGCATCGTCGTGGCAAACCTTCGCGCATGTCGTCCTGCCGATGATCGCGCCCAGCCTGATCGGCGTCGGCCTGTTCGGCTTCACTCTGTCATATGACGAGTTCGCCCGCACGCTGATGACCTCGGGCACGTTCAACACCTTGCCGCTCGAAATCTACGGCATGACGACCAATGTCACGACGCCGGTGCTCTATGCGCTGGGCACCGTGACGACCGTGTTTTCCTTCCTGGTGATCCTGCTGACGCTCGGCGCAATCGTCTATGTCGGCCGCCGCCGCGAGCGTGCCTGACAGTGCAGATCCTCGTCGTCAATCCAAACACCACCGCCAGCATGACCGACACTATCGCGGCGGCGGCCCGATCGGTCGCTGCCCAATCGACGAAGATCGTTGCCGTCACCTCGTCGATGGGACCTGTATCGATCGAAGGCTATTACGATGAAGCACTTGCCGTGCCCGGCCTGCTGGTCGAGATCGCCGCCGGCGAACGCTCGGGCGCGCAAGCCGCGATCATTGCCTGTTTCGACGACACCGGCCTCGATGCCGCGCGCGCCATGGCCAACATTCCGGTCATCGGCATTTGCGAGGCATCGCTCAGCACGGCCTCGTTCATCGCCCAGCGCTTCACCGTCGTCACCACCACCGGACGTTCGCGCGTGCCGGTCGAAGGGTTGGTGCAGCGCTATGGCATGGCAGGGCGCGCGCGTGTGCGCGCCGCCGACATCCCGGTTCTTGCCCTCGAAGATCCGGCGTCCGACGCACTGCTCAGGCTGCGCAACGAGATTGCGCGCGCCATCGACGAGGATCGCGCCGAGGCGATCGTGCTCGGCTGCGCCGGCATGGCCGATCTGGCGGCGGCGCTGCAGCGGGAATTCGGGCTTCCGGTCATCGACGGCGTGGGCGCTGCCGTGAAACAGGCCGAGGCATTGATCGCCCTTGGCCTGACGACATCCAAGCGCGGCGCCTATGCAAGCCCGTTGGCAAAGTCTTATCATGGCGCGTTGAAATCCTTCGCGCCTGGCGCCGCCGAGTGATCGAAAATGCTCAGAACGATCCGAACACTCGCACTTGAAGAGGTGGAAACCCTTGTCGACTGGGCGGCGCAGGAAGGCTGGAATGCCGGCCTCGGCGACGCCGCTCTGTTCCAGGCAGCGGACCCGCAGGGCTTCATCGGCGCCTTTGTCGAAGGCGAGATGGTGGCCGGCATTTCGGCTGTGGCGTATGGCGACGATTTCGGCTTCATCGGCCTCTATATCTGCCGGCCGGACAGGCGCGGTGCGGGCCATGGCAAGGCGGTCTGGGATGCCGGCATGGCGCGGCTCGGCAACCGCACGATCGGACTCGACGGCGTCGTCGAACAGCAGGCCAACTACCGCAGCATGGGTTTTGCACCGGCCTACCGGACGATCCGGTTCGTCGGATTGCCGGATGTTCCGGCAGCCGTCGGCAGTGACATTTGCGCAATAGGGCCGGATCTCGTGCCGGACATACTGGCCTATGACCGCCGCTTCTTTCCCGGCCCGAGACAGTCCTTCCTGGAACACTGGCTGCGCCCGCCGCATATGGCGCTTGCCATGGTCAAGGACGGCGCAATTGCGGGATACGGCGTCGCGCGCCGATGCCGCGACGGCTGCAAGGTCGGCCCGCTCTTTGCCGACAATCTGGACACGGCAAGCCGTCTCTTCGCCGCGCTCGCGCAGATGTGCGGCCCCGGAAACGTCCATCTCGACGTCCCCGAAACCAGCGGGCAATTTGCAGATTTGCTGTCGTCCGCCAGCCTTCAACCGGGCTTCGAAACGGCTCGAATGTACAAGGGAAGGGCGCCGCAGCTCACGCAGTCCGGTGTCTATGCGATAACGACCTTGGAGCTTGGTTGAGACGGTGCAAGTCGGCTTCAGCGCGCAAGTCGGGGAGCAGAAATGTCTACTTTTCCTGAACTGAAATGCCGGAATCGTCGATACGAAGTTCCACGCCTTTCGGCTTGGTCTCCTCGCGATAGACGTAAATGCCCAAGGCAATGACGGCGACGACCAAAGCGCCGATGATGAGATAAAGATAGTTCTGCTTCATCCGCTGTCGTTAACAACATGATTTGAGCGAGTCTAGCGGTTCGGTATCAGGACGGCGGACGGACGCGCACGTCGATCAGCCATCCAGCCGATCGCGCAGCATGCTTAGGGGAAGCAGCATGTTTGGCGCGTGCCGCGTCAGGCCGTGGAACGGGATCGGCGACGGCGGCGCAAACGGCAGCGGCAAATCCTGAGGCTTTGTTCCGTCAGTCCAATCCGCGAGCACCTTGCCCATGCTCGTCGTCATGGCGATGCCGCGTCCGTTGCAGGCAAAGCCCGCGATCAGGCCGGGGCCGAGATCGACAAGGCGCGGCAGGAAGTCGGGCTCGACGGCAGCCATCCCCGACCAGCTATATTCAAGCGGCGGGATCTCCGGGAGGTCAAGGTGTTTTGCCAGGCGCCGCCAGATCGCCCGCGGCACCCGCGTGTCGGCACCGGGGCCAAAAACATGCATGCCGCCAGTGATCAGCCTGTTTTCGCCGTCGAAGCGGAAGGTGAAGAGATTGCGTCTTGTGTCGCCGACGCCTTGCCCGCCAGGAAGCAGGCGAGTGCGTATCTCGCGCGGCAGCGGCGCTGTCGCGATCTGGAAGATTTTCAGCGGGAAATAGGTTCGCTGCAGCGCGCGATCCAGCGGCCCGCCATAGGCGTTGGTGGCGACCAGCACCTTTCCTGCGCGTACCGAGCCGGAGGCCGTCTTCAAAGCCCAACCATCGCCTATGTGATCGATCAACGCGACACGCGTATGTTCGAAAATGCGCGCGCCGGCCTTTTCCGCCGCATCGGCGAGGCCGCGCGCATATTCGACCGGATTGAGGACGCCACCCGACCGATCCATCCAGCCGCCGACATAGCCGTGAACGCCGGTCAGATCCTCGATCGCTTGCCTGTCCAGCGCAACAGTCGGCCTTCCGCGCCTTGCCCATTGTTCGGCCCGCGATCTGGTCTTTTCCAAAGCGGCCGGTGAATGGGCTGGTTGTATCCAGCCGCTCTGGATGGCATCGCATTCGATGGCATGCCGCTTGATCAGGTCGAAGACGAGGTCGGCGCTGCCGGCGGCGAACCCGACAAGGCGTTCGCCGCGTTCGGGTCCGAGCTGGGCAATGATATCGTCGGGGTCTCTTTTTGCGAAATTCGGCACGACAAAACCGGCGTTCCTGCCGGTCGCCCCCCAGGCGATGATTTCGGCTTCGAGGACGGCGACCGAGATGCCTTTCTCGGCGGTGTGCAGCGCGGCGGAAAGGCCAGAAAATCCGCCGCCGACAATCGCCAGATCGACCTCGAGTGCACCTTCGAGCGAAGGCCGGTCGCGGCGGTTACGGCCGACGGCGTGCCATAGCGAAAGGCCGCGTGGCACGGCAACGCTGCTCATGACCTTGCAGCGCTCTCGTCCGGAGCCGCTTTCGCGCCCTTGCCGAACCTTGCGCGCCGCGGCCTGTCGCCGAACAGGCCGTTCGGCCTGACCAGAAGGATGACGCACAACATCACGCCGATCGCCACGATCTGCAGCGAAGCGGCGCGTGCCTGCTGTTCCGGCGAGAACAACACACTGGTCAAGGCTCCCGATCCGGCCCATATCGCCCAGACCAGGATGCTGCCGATGACGGCGCCGATGTTGCTGCCCGAGCCGCCGACGATCAGCATCACCCAGACCTGGAAGGTCAGCGCCGGCAGATAATTGTCCGGAGCGATGAAGCCGGTGAAATGCGCCTGCAACGCGCCGGCCAGTGCCATGATGGCACCGCCCACGGCAAAGGCCTGGACGCGGTAGAACCGTGCGCTTTTACCTAGGGATATCGCGGCCCGCTCGTCCTCGCGAAGCGCCTTCAACACGCGCCCCCACGGGCTGCGCGACAGATGCTCCAGCGCGAGATAGACGATCAGCGTCACCACCGAGACGATCGCAAGGTTCGAAAGGTTGAACAGCAACGGCGTTTCGGCAAGACCGCCGAGCGGACGCGGAATGAAGCCGATGCCGAATGGGCCGCCGGTCAGCTTCTGGGCATTGAGCGCTACCAGTTGCACGACGACGGCGACGCCGAAAGTAGTGATCGCCAGATAGTCCGATCTCAGGCGCAGCGTCGCGATGCCGGTGATGGCGGCCGCGACGCCGCCCACCAGCATGGCGCCGAGCCAGCCGACAAGGATCGGCAGATCGAAGCCGCCGAGCCGCGCGGCATCGTCGGGCGTGGTCAGCAGTGCCGAGGTGTAGGCGCCGATGGCAACGAAGCCGGCGACCCCGACATTGAAAAGCCCGGTCAGCCCCCATTGCAGGTTGAGCCCGAGCGTGACGAGCGAAAAAATCAGCGCGGTGGTCAGGAAGAAAGCGCCGTAGCCGAGCAGATCCATCAGCGTTCCCTCACTCCGAAAAGGCCGATGGGGCGCACGAACAGCACCGCCATCAGGATGATGAAGGAGACGGCCGCCCGCCATTCGGCGCCGATCAATTGCACGGCACCCGCTTCGGCCATGCCGATGATCAAACCGCCGAGAACGGCGCCGGGCACGCTGCCGATGCCGCCGAGGATGGCGGCCGCGAACATCGGCAACAGCATCTCGAAACCCATGAATGGCCGGATCTGAATGAGAATGCCGATCATGACGCCGGCGACGCAGGCCAGCGCGCCGCCGATGAGCCAGGTGACGCGCACCACCTTGGCGACGTCGATGCCAACGATGCGCGCCAGTGCCGCGTTCTGGCTCAATGCCTGCATCGAACGGCCGGTCTGGGTGCGGGTCATCAGGAGGTGCACACCGAGCACGAGCACGGCGGTCAGCAGCAGCAGCGCGATCTGGTCGGGGGTGATGCGAATGCCGAAGCCGACGGGCATGGCGATCTGGATGGCCCGGCTGAAATAGGTCGGACGCGAGGTGAAGATGAATTCGAGCAGGCTTCTCAGCGCCATCGAGGCGCCGAAGCTGGCCATCACCACGATGATCGCCTGGCCCTTGGCCCGCAGCCGCGCGAACAGCACCAGATCGAGCGCCAGTGCCAGCAGGCCGGTAACCGCCATGCCGATGATGAGCGCGGCGATCAGCGGCCAACCGAAGGAGAGGGGCGCGATCGGCGCGATCTTGCCGAACATCGCGCCAATGGCGCCAACCACGGCCAGCGTCGCATAGGCGCCCCAGGCCATGAAGTCGCCATGGGCGAAGTTCGAGAAGCGCAGGATCGAATAGGTGAGCGTCACGCCGATGGCGCCGAGGCCGATCATCGAGCCTGCCAGCAGTCCGTCGACGACAAATTGCAGGTTCATGCCGCGCCTCCTTTCCCGAAGTCGGGGCGGCGCTGGCCAAGGTAGAGTTCGGCGACGACCGGATCGTTCCAGAGCTCGGAGGCGATGCCCTGGTGCCGCTCCTTGCCCTCGACCAGCACGTAGGCGCGGTCTCCAATGGCAAGCGCTGCCTTCGCGTTCTGCTCGACCAGCAGGATGGTGACGCCGGATTTGCGGATGCCGGCCAGCATCTCGAACACCATCGACACGAATTTCGGCGACAGGCCGGCCGACGGCTCATCGAGCACCAGCGCCTTGGGATGGACGATCAATGCCCGCGCGACGGCCAGCATCTGCCGCTGTCCGCCTGAGAGATTGCCCGCGGCTGTTCTGCGCTGAAGGGCGAGATCGGGAAAGACCGCATACATTTCCTCAATGCGGGCGGGGACCTCGCGCGGCCTCAGAATGCCGCAGGCGACCTTGAGATTGTCCTCGACCGACATCAGCGGGAAGATGTTCTCCGTCTGTGGCACGAAGGCAAGGCCAAGGCGGACCATGGTGTGGGCGGGCGACGCCGTGATATCCTTGCCGTCCAGCAGCACCGTGCCGCCGGTGATCGGGACAAGGCCGGCGATGGCCTTGATAAGGCTCGACTTGCCGGCGCCGTTGGGACCGAGGACGACGACGATCTCGCCCTTGTCGACGGTGATCGAGGCGCCGCGCACGATCGGAACGCCGGGCTCATAGCCGGCTTCGAGATCGCGGACATCGAGTACCCTTTGGCTCATGCCGTGCCTCCGAGGTAGGCCTGGATGACGCGTGGGTCACGCGCCACCTCGTCCGGAGTGCCTTCGCGCAGAAGCTGGCCGCTCGCCATGACCAGCACGCGGTGGCAGAGTCGCGTCACCATGTCGATATTGTGCTCGATCAGCAGGAAGGTGATGCCGCGCGCATTGATGTCGCGGATGCGGTCGATGATGATCTCGAGCAGGGTTGCGTTGACCCCGGCCGCCGGCTCGTCGAGCAGGATGATCGCCGGGTCGGCCATCATCACGCGGGCCAGCTCGAGCAGCTTGCGCTGGCCGCCTGAAAGCACGCGCGCCGGCTCGTGCGCAAGGTGAGCGATCGTGACGAGCTCGAGTAGTTCGACGGCTCTTATCTCGGCAGCCCTTTCTTCGGCAGCGACCCGCCGGGGCGTCAGGAAATTGGCGAGCAGTTTTTCTCCGGCCTGCCCTTGAGCAGCCAGCATGACGTTTTCGATCAGCGTCAGGTTAGGCAAGGGCCGGGGGATCTGGAACGTGCGGCCGAGGCCGCGGCGGATGCGGCGATGGGCAGCTTCCCCCGACACCGATACGCCGTTGAGGAGGATTTCGCCGCTGGTCGGCAGAATGCTGCCGGCGAGCAGGTCGAACATCGTGGTCTTGCCGGCGCCGTTCGGGCCGATAAGGCCAAGTATTTCGCCCGGCCGGACGTCGAACGAGACATTGTTGACCGCGACCAGGCCGCCGAAGCGTCTGAGGACGTTCCTGGCCGTGAGGACCGGCGTACGGATCTCCTCCTGCCGTTCCGTCGTGTCGCTCATCAATTCCTCTGGCCGAAAAGCGATCTTCGTCGCCTATGATCTGATTTGTGATCACGCTTGCTTTGATCACGCTATTCGGCTTTAATTTCTTCCGCAAGCCGAAAACGGCCAAGACCGGGATTGCCTATGCAGAAGGCCGCCATCGAAAAGAACAATGAGATGATCGCAGCCCAGCTTACGCCGGTCGGCCGCGAGACCGTGCAGGATCGCGTCTATTCGGAGCTGCGCCGCGCCTTGATCGGCGGCCTTTTCGAGCCGAGCCAGGTGCTGACCATCCGCGGCCTCGCCGACGCGCTGGTCACCAGCACCATGCCGGTGCGCGAGGCGCTCGGACGGCTGATCACCGAGAAGGCGCTGGAGGCGCTTCCCAACCGTTCAGTGCGCGTGCCGCCGATCACGCTGGAGCGCATCGACGACCTCTTGCGCGCCCGCTCTCTGATCGAGGGCGAAGCGATCGCGCTGGCCGCGACGCGCATGAATCCGCGCCAGATCGCTTCGGTCGAGGCCATGCTCGGCGAGTGGGACGAGATGCGGGCGCTGAAGCACAAGAAGGACATCGACCGGGAGGCGACGCTCAATCAGAGCTTCCACTTCGAGATCTACCGATGCTGCGGTTCCGCCGTGCTGATCCCGATGATCGAGAGCCTCTGGCTGCAATCCGGACCGTGCATCCGCGTAGCCATCTACGCCTTTTCCGACGCCGGCGAGGTCGATACGGCCCACTACCACCGCAGCATCGTCGCAGCGCTTTCAAGGCAGGATGCGCAAGCGGCGCGCGAGGCTCTGGTGGCCGACATCAGCCGGCCCTTCGCCTTTCTGCGCGACAAGCTCCAATCCACAAGCAAGGAAGGATTGAGGGCATGAGGGCGCCTGGCATCAGCATCACCGAGCCACACTCGATGCTTTCCGTGACCGCGCTGATGTTGCCTGAAAAGGCGCCCGACAACGCTGCCTTCCTGCTGGCCTATCTCGAGCAGCCGCGCGTCGTTGCCGGCATCCATGCTATGTGGACGGGGCCGGAAATCTCCTGCCCGGTTCCATCAGCCGAACTTGAGGGCCAAACGTATGCCAGGCCCTTGCCGGCGGAGAACGCAACGCTGACGCCGCAGCCGGGGGACATCGTGTTGTCCTACGTGCCGCCGCGCATGTGGGGCGGCAACCCGAATGCCATCTTTGACGTCGGCCTGTTCTACGGAGCGGGTGCACGCCTGCTATTCCCGATCGGCTGGCTTGCCGGAAGCGTCGTCGCGCAGGTGGTGCCTGAGGATCGCGATAAATTCGCAGCCGCTTGTGGCGTGATCCGCCGCAACGGTGCCTGCGACATCACCTTCACCCGGGTGGAGATCTGAATGGCTGAGACCGACGACAGTTTCGAACTCTTCGACCTTCGCGTCGAGGCGGTTATCCCCAAGGGCAAGCCGATCTATTGCGGCGCCAAGCCCGGCGACTATTTCGAGTTGAAGGGCGAGATGCTGTCGATGCCGGCGGGGCAAGGTTTCTCGATCTATTCCATTGCGGCAGTGTTGCCGCTTCTGGCCGCAAAGCAGCGCCCGACCCACAGGAACGACTGGATGACGTCGGACGCCGAGATCGCTTGTCCGGATCCGAATTGCGCCAGCCGGCTGCGGATCGTCAGGACGGGCAAGCGGCGGTTCAGCCATGCCGAGACCACGGCGGTTCCGCTGCCGAAGGAGAGTGACCAGAGATGACCGCCAAGGCATTCGAACTGAGTCCCGGCTACACGATCTCGCGCGTCATTCGCGGCGGCTGGCAGCTTGCCGGCGGGCACGGCGCGGTCGATCGCCAACAGGCGGTGAGCGACCTGATCGCCACGTTCGACGCCGGCATCTGGACCTATGATTGCGCCGATATCTATACCGGTGTCGAGGAACTGATTGGTGCGGCGCGCCTGCGCCTTGCCAATGAGCGTGGCCTCGACGCTGCCGCCAAGATGAAGGTGCACACCAAGCTGGTGCCTGACCTCGAACGGCTCTCCACGATCGGCCGCGACTACATCAGCAGCATCGTCGACCAGTCGCTGCGGCGGTTGAAGACTGAGCGCCTCGATCTTGTGCAGTTCCATTGGTGGGACTATTCGGTGCCCCGCTATGTCGACGCGATGGGCTGGCTCGACGAAATCCGCAGGGAAGGCAAGGTGCGCAATATCGGCACCACGAACTTCGACACGCTGCGGCTGGCCGAGATCCTGGCCGCGGGTGTGCCGCTGGTCAGCCAGCAATTGCAATACTCGGTGCTCGACCAGCGGCCGGCGAACAGCCTTGCAGCACTCGCCAGCCGGCATGGCGTCAGTTTCCTCTGCTACGGTTCGGTGGCTGGCGGCTTCCTTAGCGAAAAATGGCTTGGCGTTACCGAGCCGCAGACGCCGCTCGAAAACCGGTCGCTGGTCAAATACAAGCTGATCATCGATGATTTCGGCGGCTGGGAGCTTTTCCAGGAGTTGCTTCGCACACTGAAGGCCATCGCCGACCACCGCGGTGTCGACATCGCCACCATCGCCAGCGCCTGGGTGCTGCAGCAGCCGCAAGTGGCGGCCGTCATCGTCGGCGCCCGCAACCAGGCGCACGCCCTTGCCAATGCCAGAATCATGGACGTCGCGCTCGATGCAGACGAACGGGCGAGGATCGCTGCCGTAATCGCGCAAAGCCGGGGGCCGCTGGGCGACGTCTACACATTGGAACGCGACCGTCACGGCCGCCACGGCTCGATCATGCATTACAATTTGAATGCAGGCAGGAAATGAACGCGGCCATGGACGAAAACCCCTCCTTGCTTTCCCGCGCCAGCGTCGAGGTGGTCGATCTCCACCGCTTCTTCGTCGACTGGTTCAATGCAGCAAGTGCGGACAATGCAGATTTCAGGCGCTTCGAAAGCGTCATGGGCAAAGGCTTCCAGATGGTTGCACCGGATGGCCAGGTCCTCGATCGTGACGCGGTGCTCGACCATGTCAGGGCAAGCCGCGCCAGCTGCGACGGCGATTTCAGTATCTCGATCGAGGACATCCGGGCCGACTGGCAGGCCGGGGACACGATCGTCGTCTGCTACGTCGAGGCACAGCAACGCGCCGGCAGGCACAGCCGCCGTCGCTCGAGTGCCGTTTTCACCACCAGTTCATCGGCGCCTAACGGCGTCGAATGGCGACATCTGCATGAAACCTGGCTGCAGGTGCCGGAAGGCTGAACAGGCTCAAGACGTGAATGAGAGTCGTGTAACGAAAGGGGAACAACAATGACAAAGACGGTACTTCAGATCACCACCGCGCTCGCCTTGCTGACAGCGGCCGGCGCAGCGCAGGCCGCCGACTGCAAGATCACCGTCGGCCTCGTCATGGAACTGACCGGCCCGGCCGGCGAATACGGCCAGGCCGGCGCCAAGTCGGTCGAAATGGCCTTCCGCGACATCAACGATGCCGGCGGCGTGCGCGGCTGCGATCTCGCGACCGACACGCGCGACAGCCAGAGCCAGGGCAACATTGCGGTCGACGCCGCAACCCAGCTCGTGCAGGTCAAGAAGGTGCCGGTGATCATAGGCGGCATCATCTCCTCTGTGTCGATCCCGATCCTGACCTCGGTCACCGCGCCGGCCAAGATCGTCCAGGTGTCGCCGGCTTCGTCGTCGCCGACGCTGACGGCGCTCGGGCGCGACGGCAAGACCAACGGCATCTTTTTCCGCACCATCACCTCGGACGCTCTGCAGGGCGTCGCCGCCGCCAAATATGCCATCGACAAGGGCTTCAAGAAGCTGTCGGTCATCCACGTCAACAACGACTTCGGCGTCAACATGGTGGCGGAATTCTCGCGTGCCTATAAGGCGCTCGGTGGCACCATCGTCTCCGACACGCCTTACAATGAAAAGCAGTCGAGCTATGCCTCGGAGGTAACCGCGGCCATGGCCGGCGAACCGGACGGGCTTTACCTCGTCAGCACGCCTGTCGATGGCGCAACCATCGCCCGTACCTGGATTTCGCAGGGCGGTGTCCAGAAATTCCTGCTCAATGACGGCATGAACAGCCCGGATTTCATCGAATCCGTCGGCGCCGACTATTTGAAGGATGCCTATGGCACTTCCTCGGGCACCAGCCCGACCGCATCGACCGAATATTTCACCAAGAACTACAAGGAATTTTCGGGCATTGAGCCGTCGAACCCGGCGGCCGACCGGTCCTATGATGCCGGCGCCATTGTCGGCTTGGCTATCGCGATTGCCGGCTCCGAGGATCCGGCCAAGATCAAGGACGCGATGTACAAGGCGGTCGATCCGGCCGGCACGCCGATCTATGCCGGCAAGGACGAGTTCGCCAAGGCGCTCGGCCTGATCAAGGACGGCAAGCCGATCCGCTACGAAGGCGTCATCGGCCCTGTAGCCTTCGATAAGTACGGCGACATCACCGGCCCGTTCCGGCTCTGGAAGATCGTCGACGGCAAGGTGACGACCGATGGCGAAATGACGACGGATGACGTCAACGCCTTGCAGGCGAAGCTTCAGTAAGCCCCCTATGTCTTGTCCGGCATTGATCCCATTTCATTGAGGTTGATGCCGGACACTTGCATGTCCTGTTGGTTAGGCCGGCCTGGAAACGACCACCGCACCAGCCGTCGGCATGATCCAGCGGCAGGCATAATAATCGGTGATGCGATTTATGGTCCCGCCAGCGGCTTCGATCCGAACCGGATGGGCCGGCTTCCAACCGTCTTCGCCATGGTGGAGCACGAGCAGCACCGCCTCGCCATCGATCATGCCAATCGCCATTTTCCAGGCCGTCGAGGCTCTTTCATATTCGACGAAGTAAGGTGATTCCGACAGCCTGCCCTTGAAGCAATCCGCGACCCGCAATTGTGCGTCGGCGCTGGTCAACGCCCGAACCCCGTCCCAGTCGCGGCGGTTGAACAGTTCGACATAGCGGCTGAGCAATTCCAGAAGTTCCGGATCGCGTTGGGGCTCCGAACGCACGATTGGCTCGCCTGACAAGGCGCCCAATTTGGAGCGGCCACGGCCCAACGCGGCCTTGACGCCACCCACGGTCGAGCCGACGAGATCGGCGATCTCTTCCAGCGAATAGTCGAAGACGTCCTTGAGCAGGACGCAGGCGCGTTCCTTGGGCGGCAGGTGGATCACCAGCCGTTCCATCGCGCGATCCGCGCCCTTGCCCGCCGGCTCGACCGGCAGGATGATCTCGTCTTCGACGAAATTGGCCTCCGCATGCTGACGCACCTGCCGGCTTCGCAGGAAATCGATGCAGCGATTATGTGCAATGCGAAACAGCCAGGGGCGAAGAGCAGTCGCATCGTCCAGCTTCTCGATCTTCCGATAGGCCTCGAACAGCGCCTCTTGCATCACGTCTTCGGCGTCGAGCGTCGAACCGGTCATACGTGCACAGTAGCGGTGCAGCCGTCCACGCAAATGCGCGACTGTCTCCAGGAAGCCGGCGTAGCGGACGTCGAAAAGCCCGGTCGGGTCAAGTCTTGGCTGCATCTTCATCGGCATTCAATTCGGCGGCGGATCACAGCGGGACATAGGTCAGCGTAATGACCCCGTTCTTGAAACGGTGCGTATCTATAAGCTCCAGCTTGACCAGGGACGGGTCGACATCCTGGAAAGCGCGTTTGCCATGCCCGACGCGGGTCGGCACGATCGAGAGTTGATACTCGTCGACAAGCCTGTTGGCGAGCAGCGTCTGGTCGAGATTGCTCACTCCATACTTCAATATGTTGCCGCCGGTTTGCTGCTTGATCCTGGCGATTTCGGCAGCGACGTCGCCTTCGATCAGCGACGCGTTCCAGCTCACTGCCTTGAGGCTGCGCGAAGCGACGAGCTTGTTCAGCCCGTTCATGCGGTCCATGTACTTGCTGCCTTTGACCTGCGGCCAACGCGCCGAAAACATTTCATAGGTGATGCGGCCGAGCAGGAAAAAATCCGCCTCGCCGGCCTTTTCATATGAGTGTTCCTTCATCTCCTCGTCGAAGAAGGGCGAGGCCCATTCCATTGGTGCTTCGATGACGCCGTCCAGCGAAATGAAGCTGCCTACGATTAATTTTCTCATCGCGTGTCTCCGGTTGCGCAACAGGCATTCCGTCGGATCCAAAAACCGGCGCAAACGAACCGGCCCGACGGATGACCACAGGATGCAGTGCCTAAGACGTTTCCGGTTCGACGTTGGATACGCGTGAGGATCGTATGAGCTAATAAAGCGGCTTGGCCATGTGCCGGGGGGTCGGCCATTCCGTCGTTATCCCCGGCTGCACCGGCCGCTCGAGATAGGTCGACAGCACGACGTAGCTTCGGGTCGAGGTGACACCAGGCGTTTCGTAGAGGCGCGACAACAGGCCTTCGAGTGCCCGCGTGTCCTCGGTGCGGACCTTGATCAGCATGCATGTGTCGCCGGCCACCGAATGAATCTCCTCGACTTCGGGGTGTTCGGAGATTGCCATCAGCTCCGGCGTCTTGCCCCACCCCTTGGTGTCGATATGGACGAAGGCAAGCAGCGGCTTGTGCACCGCTTTTGGATCGATGATGATCGCGGTGTTGCGGATGGCACCGCTGCGCCGCAGGCGCTTGACGCGTTCATGGGCTGCCGGCGGTGAAAGGCCGACGCGGTCGCCGAGCTCGGCATAGCTGATCGTGGCGTCGTCGACCAGAACGCTTAATATTTTTCGGTCGATTGCATCGATATCGCGGGCGGCAGGCCTGTTCTGCGGAATGCCATCTGTTTCTTCATCCATAATGAAATTCCCTATTGATGCAGAATTTAGTACGGCCAATATCGCCATATGTCGAACAATGATCAAGTCGCAACATTTACGGCAAGGCCGCCTATCCCGGCGCTCGCTTACCTCCTCACCGGATGCATTGCCGTGATCGGCTCGAACTCGCTGGTGCTCGGTCCGATCGCACCGGCGGTTGCCGCGTCCTTCGGCACAAGCGTGCCGGCGGTTATGATCGCGTCCGCCGCGTTCGGGCTCGGTACGTCGGCGAGCGCTTTGTTCCTGGCGCGCTATATCGACCGGCTTGGTGCCCGCCGCATGCTGCAAGGAGCGTTGCTGCTGCTGGCGATAGCGCTCGTCGCCAGCGCTGCTGCGCCGACGGTGACGGCGCTGGTCGCGGCCCAGCTTCTCGCCGGCATCGCTGCAGGTGTCGCCATGCCGGCAATCTACGCCAGCTCCGCCGCGATTGCACCGCCCGGCCGCGAAAGCGGCACCATAGGCGTCGTGCTGACCGGCTGGACGCTGAGCATGATCGCCGGGGTTTCGCTGTCGGCCGTACTTGCCGACCTGGTGCATTGGCGCGCCGTTTTCGCGGCGGTCGCGGTGCTCTCAGCACTCGCATTGGCAAGCCTGACGCTGACGTCGCTGAGCGATGTCAGGAAGAGCGGCCCGGCGCCGACGCCGCTGGGCGCTTTGAGCGTCCCCGGCATAGTGCCGCTTCTGGTTGCCTGCGCCGCATTCATGACCGCGTTCTACGGTGTCTATGGCTATCTTGGCGATCACCTTCACAATGGCTTGGGACGGCCGGTCAGCGCCAACGGGCTGGCCGCGCTCGCTTATGGCGCCGGATTTGGCGCGGCGGCACTTCTTGACGGCGTTATCGACCGCCTGGGCGCGCGGCGTGTCATGCCATTTGCCTACCTGCTCGTCGCGGCCGTCTATGTCGCGATTGCCGCGGCGAGCAGTAGTTTCCATCTGACCATAGCGATGATAGCCGTCTGGGGCCTTGCCAATCATTTCGGCCTGAATGTCCTGGTGATGCGCCTGTCCGCGCTCGATCCTGCGCGGCGCGGCACGATCATGGGCTTGAACAGCGCGGTGACCTATCTCGCGGTGTTCGTCGGCACCACGGCGTTCGGACCGCTTTATTCCACATTCGGTTTTGCGGCGTCGGCGGTGGTTGCAGCCCTGCTCATGCTGATCGCTGCTGTGGCAGCGGCGTGGCGTTCGCCGAAGCTATAGCGCAGCAAGGCTTGCGTCTCGGCCCCGTCCATCGATAGATGCTTGGTGGATGGACAATACAACGCTTGAGACAACCGCCGATCCCTTGCCGCACGAGCTGGCTTTTCTCGGAGAGCGGCTTGCTGCGTTCAACGACAGTGATGTCGGCGCCTCCCGCAGGAAGGCAATGGCCGTGTTCGTGCGCGATGAGCACGGCGTAATTGTCGCCGGCATCTCGGGATACACCGCCTGGGGCTGGCTCTATGTGCAATGGCTCTGGGTCGATGAAAAACTGCGCGGCCACGGCATGGCCGGCAGGATGCTCGAGGCGGCCGAGAGGGAGGCGATCGCGCGCGACTGTCACGGCGCCTGGATCGACACGTTCAATCCCAAGGCGGCCAAGGCCTATGAGCGCCACGGCTACCGGCCGTTCGGTGCGCTCGCCGACTTTCCCATTGGCCGCAGCCGCATCTTCTTACAGAAGAACCTGAAACACGATTAGCCGGCGAGCCGCCCTCCGCGCATCGGCTGCGGCACGCCGGTCGTGCTGGGGAAGCTGATCGGCAAGCCCCTAAGCACGCGCACTGCCAGGAAGGCAAAGCACTCCGCCTCCACCGCATCGCCCTTCCAGCCCAGCGCCTCGGCCGGAACCGCTTCGACGCCGGCGCGGCTGGCAAGCATGGCCATGATCGTTGGATTGTGGCGACCGCCGCCGCTGACCACCAGCCGCTTCGGCCGGTGCGGCAGAAGATCGAGCGCTTTGGCGACGGCGGCCGCGGTGAAGGCCGTCAGCAGGGCTGCCCCATCCGCGGCGTTCATTCCGTCCGCCATCGAGGCGCCGAAATCGAAACGGTCCAGCGATTTCGGGTAGGGTTTGGTCAAGTAAGGGTGCTGCAGGAGCTTGGCCAGCCGCGTCTCGTCGACCGTCCCGGCGCGGGCCAACGCGCCGTCGCGGTCCATTTCGCCAAGCCCCTTCGACTTGATGAAGTCGTTCAGCGGCGCGTTGGCCGGTCCGGTATCGAAGGCGACGACATTGTCCTTGCCGTCCCACCAGGTGATGTTGGCGACGCCACCGAGATTGAGCACTGCCGTGTCTCCACTGGCATCAGCGTCGCGCAGCAGCGCGGCGTGATAGGCGGCAGAGAGCGGCGCACCTTGGCCGCCGGCGCGCATGTCGGCCGAGCGGAAGTCATAGGCGACCCTGGTGCCAAGGATCGCATGCATCAGCTCGCCGTCGCCGAGCTGGCGGGTCTGGCCCAGCCGGCCCACTTGCGGGGCACGGTGCAGCACGGTCTGGCCATGGAAGCCGACGACGCCGATATCGGCCATGGTCAGGCCGTGACTTTCGACAAGATCCCTGACCGCGGCGGATTGGGCGCGCGTCAGTGCCTCCTCTGCCTCACGAAAAATCGCCGGTTCCGGTCCGGTGAAATTCCAGATCCTGGCCTGGCGCAACGTCTCCTCCAACAGGCTGCGGATCGACCTGGGGTAAGGCGCCAGCGTGTAGGTGCCGAAATCCGCGATCCGTTCGCCGTCGGTCTTGATCAGCGCGACGTCGATATTACCGTCCAGCACGGTGCCGGTCATCAGGCCGACAGCCCACATTGGTGCGCCATTTTTAGCAATCATGACTTGTCAGGCTCCGTTGACGAGATCGCCGATCGATTGCCTTAGCGCTGCGATCCCGCTGTTGAAATGACGTGTCGGATGGATCCGGTTGGTGAGCAAGGTCCATGCTCTGCCTTTGTCGAAGTCGACCCAAAGCCCGGTGCCGGTGAAGCCGGTATGGCCAATTGTGCCGGGGCTGCACAGCCGGCCGCCGGACCAGCCTTCGTAAGGCCGCTCCCAGCCATGGGTGCGGGTTGCCGACAAGGGCGTGCGCATCAGCGCTATTGAACGCTCGGATGCGCCGCTCCCGTCCAGCAGCCCTAGCGCAAAATCGAGGATCGCGGCCGCCGTTCCGAACAGCCCGGCGTGACCGGCCCCTTGCAATGCCGAGCAATTGTCGTCGTGGACCTCGCCGCAGAGAACACGATGGCGCCATGTGCAGTCTTCTGTGGCCGCCGCGCGATCCGGTTCGGTGGAGAACGCGAAGCCCGGACCGGGATCCATGTAGCGAATGGTCTTGCCGGACAGGCGCTCCAGGACGAAGCCGAGCAGAATGAAATTGATATCGGAATAGACCGGCTCCCCGACCTGCCACTCGCGCTGCAGGACAAAGGCGCGCAACAGCTCGGGATCGCGGCCATAGGTGTAGATTGGAGCAACGGCGGGAAACGGCGTCTGATGACCGAGACACTGGCGAAACGTCACCTTCCGTTCCCAGGCTTTTTCGTCATATTGGCGAAGGTCGGGCAGGACCGAAATCAGCGGCGCGTCGAGGTCGATGACGCCTTCTTCCGCCAGTGCAAGGATACGCGGCGTGGTGAAGATGACTTTGGTCAGCGACGCCAGATCGAACCATGTTTCGATATGCATCGGCCGTATCTTCGGCACGACTTGGGCTGAGCCGACTGCCCGGACGATGCGTTGACCGTCCCAGTCGACCATGCCGAGCACGCCGCCAGGAATGCGCGACGCAGCCACGGCCGTTTCGAGCGGGGCGAATGCACGGTCGAAGAGATCATGCTCGATCAAATGCGGCCTCCGTCTGAAAAGCAGCGAGGGGGCTGTCCGTCTGACTCTGCATGCTTTCGAGCGACAATCATCACGCTTCCACCCGTGCCCTATGGTCCGGCCCGAATTGCTGCCAATTGGCCGGGCCCGGCTCAAATCCCAGCGGGCGCACGAGCGAGGGAACCTGGCGCGTGTCCAGCTCGAAACGTTCATGCCGCCGGTCTATGGTGGGAACGGCCGCGATAAGCTGTTTGGTATAAGAGTGCTTCGGCTGCGAGAGCACCGATCTGGCATCGCCGATCTCGACGATCTGGCCGGCATAGATGACCGCAATGCGATGGGCGATCCGCTCGACGACAGCCATGTCATGCGAGATGAACAGGTAGGCCAGCCCGAATTCACGCTGCAGCTCGACCAAAAGCTCCAGCACCCTGGCCTGCACCGACACATCGAGCGCCGAAACCGCTTCGTCGAGGACGACAACCGAAGGATTGAGCATCAGCGCGCGAGCGATGCACAGGCGTTGCCGCTGGCCGCCGGAGAATTCGTGCGGATAGCGCTGCAGGCTGTTTTCCGGAAGGCCGACGCGTTTCAGCAGCGCGGCCATTTTCGCCCGCGTTTCAGCAGTTATCCGTCCGCCGCTAGCGATCACCGGCTCTGCGAGGATGCTTTCGATGGTGAGTCTGGGATTGAGCGAGCCATAGGGATTCTGGAACACCATCTGCACGGGAAGGGCGCTCTGCCCGGCGACGGCCTTGCGCGTGCTGGCCGAGATTGTGCCGCGTGTCGGGCGCACCAGCCCCAGAATCGCGCGGGCGGTGGTGGACTTTCCGGAACCGCTCTCGCCGACGACCGCCAATGTCTCGCCCGGCATTAGCTCGAAATCCACACCGTCCACCGCGTGCACGGTACCGCTGGCGCGGCTGAAAAACCCAGCCTTGACTGGAAACCGCACCACGAGGCCATCGACCATCAGCGCCGGCTCGGCAGCTTTTTGCGTTTCGCATTGCACGTCCTTGCGTACGGCACTGCCGCCGGCGAAATGCGGCACCGCATGAAGCAGATGCCGCGTATAGGGATGCTGCGGATCGTCCAATATCTGGTTCAGCGCGCCCTGCTCGACAGCTTCCCCGCTTTGCATCACCATGACCTTGTCAGCGATGCCTGCAACCAGACCGATGTCGTGGGTGATGAAGATCATCGACATCCCGGTTTCCTGCTTCAACTCGGCGAGCAGCGCCATGATCTGCGCCTGCACCGTAACATCCAGCGCCGTCGTTGGTTCGTCGGCAATGAGCAGGCGCGGGTTGCAAGCGAGCGCCATGGCGATCATCACCCGCTGCAACATGCCGCCCGAAAGCTGGTTGGGCGTATATTTCAGTCGCCGTGCAGCGTCGGGAATACGCACGCGGTCGAGCGCGTCCTTGGCCGCCGCCGTCGCTTGCCGGCCGGTCAGGCCGCGATGCAGGCGAAACGATTCCTCGATCTGCCTGCCGATGGTCAGCACCGGATTGAGCGAGCTCATCGGCTCCTGGAAGATCATGCCGATTTCACCGCCGCGGATCTTCGTCAGTTGCGGCTCGTCCGCGGCGGTCAGGTCGAAAATGCTGTTGTCGACCCGCTTCAGCGTGATCGAGCCTGCGGTGATGCGGCCGCCGCCATAATCGACAAGGCGATTGATCGACAGCGCCGTGACCGATTTGCCCGAGCCGCTTTCGCCGACGATTGCCAATGTCTCGCCGTCGGCGAGATCGAAGCTGACGCCGCGCACGACCTCATTGGCTTTCGGGTTGCGGCCGAAGCCGACGCGCAATCCGCTGACGGACAGCAGCGGAATCATGCGATCGATCTCCGCATCTTCGGGTCGAGGACATCACGCAACGCATCGCCGAGCAGGTTGAAACCGAGGATGCTGATCATGATCGCCACGCCGGGGAAGATCATCAGCCAGGGAGCTGTCTCCATCAGATTGCGGCTGTCGCTCAGCATCAGGCCGAGCGACGCGGCGGGCGGCTGCGTGCCTAGCCCGAGGAAGCTTAAGCCGGCCTCGGTCAGCAGTGCCCAGGCCAGCGCCAGCGTCACCTGAACCGTCAGTGGCGCCACCAGATTGAGCAGCAGATGGCGTGTTACGATGTAGCCCGCACTGCTGCCGAACGTGCGGGCCGCGTCGACGAACTCGCGCGCCTTGAGCGACAGAGCCGGACCTCGCACGACGCGCGTGAAGATCGGCGTGTAGACGATGGCAATGGCAATGACGCTGGTCGAGGTTCCCGGTCCAGCAACCGCGACGATCAGCAGCGCCAGCAGGATCGCCGGGAACGCCAGCACAACGTCCATGATGCGCATCACCAGGCCGTCCCAGCGGCGCCCGAACCAGGCTGCCGCCAGCCCGAGCACGGTGCCGGCCAGTGTCGCGAAGGCGACCGAAAAGAAGGCCACGATGAAGGACTGGCCGATCCCGGTCATCAGCCGACTTGCGACATCGCGGCCGAACAGGTCCGTGCCCATCAGGTAGGTGCCGTCAGGCGCATGCAGTCGCTCGACCCGGTGCTGCGTCAGCGGATCGTGCGGCGTCAGCCCCAGCATGCCAAGCACGGCAAGCAGCAGATAAAGCGCAACGATGGCACCGCCGATGCGGCCGCTGGGATGCGCAAATATAGCCCGCAATGTCGCCATCAGTGCTCGCTTAGCCGGATACGCGGGTCGAGCGCGACATAGGCGAGGTCGACGAGGAGATTGACGATCATGAAGTTGAAGGCGATGAACAGCACGCTTCCCTGCACCAGCGCGTAGTCGCGCTGCAGGATGGCATCCAGCACCATACGGCCGAGACCGGGCAGCGCAAATATCTGCTCGACGATGACTGCCCCGCCCAGCAGATAGCCGAACTCTATGCCGCTCAGCGTCACGACCGGGATGAGCGCGTTGGGCAAAGCATGCCCCCAGATGACGCCGCGCGCCGAAACGCCTTTGCTGCGCGCCGTCCTGACATAGTCGTCGCTGAGCACATCGAGCATCGCCGAACGCGATATGCGGGTCACCGAAGCCGCGAAGGCAAATCCAAGCGTGACCGCAGGCAGCAACAGCTGGCCGAGATTGCGCAGCGGATCCTGCCACAGCGGCGAAAACTCACCCATCGCCGGCAAAACGCCAAACCCCGCCGACAGCGTGTAGATGATCAGCAGGGCAAGGACAAAGTTCGGCGTCGACTGCCCGATCATTGCGACAACGCGCACGCCGAGGTCGGACAGCTTTTCATTATGGGTGGCGGCAAAAATCCCGGTCGGCATGCCGACAACCAGGGCGATGACCATCGAAAGCAGGGCGAGCTCCAACGTTAGCGGGAAACGCTCGAGGATGACGTCGAGCACCGGCCTGCCATAGGTGGACGAAATGCCGAGATTACCTTGGACAAGACCAAGCAGCCAGCGCCAGTACTGGATGAACCAGGGCTGGTCGATGCCGAAATAAGCTGCAAGCGCATCGCGCTGCTGCGGCGTCAGCAGGCCGGCTTCGGTCCCCAGCATTGCCGTGATCGAATCGCCCGGAACCATCCTGATCGCCAGGAACACGACGATGGACACGCCAAGCAGGACGAGAGGGAAGGTTGCCAGTCGCCGCATCAGATAGTTCACGCGAAGAATACCCTCTCGTCTGGCACCAAAGCAGCTACTGGATCGTCACCTTGGCGAGGCTGAACAGCGAGCCTGTCGGCACCGGTTCGAATCCTGCGATATTCTTCTGCTGTGCGGTGTAGCTGTAGGACGTGTAGAGCCAGATCCAGGGCGACATCTCAGTGATGTGCTTCTCGAAGTCGGCGAAGATCGCTTTGCGCGCTGCCGGGTCGGTCTCGCTGCGGCCCTTCTGCATAAGACTGTCCAGCGTATCGTCGATATAGTTCGCGACCTTCTGCAGATTGCCCGTCTTGGTCCAGTAACGGTTGTACATAGTGTAGGGATCGGCCCTGCCGCCGTTCAGGGCGATGGCCATGTCGAAATCGCCCTTCAGCCAGGCATCGACATAGACGTTGAGCTCCATCATTTTGATGTCGAGCTTGACGCCGATTTCTGCGAGTTGCGACTGGATGACCTGGGCTTCCGCCGCCGCTGTCGGCGGCTCGCCGGTGGCGCCGATCACGGTCGCCGAAAAGCCGTCGGCGTAGCCCGCTTCGGCCATCAGCTGCTTGGCTTTCTCGACGTCGCGCTTATAGCAGAACAACTGGCTCGGATCGGTCGCCAGCGCAGGGATAGTCAGCGGGCCGGTGACTTTGCCTTCACCGAGCGAGGCGGTGTCCAGCACTTCCTGCCGGTCGATGGCGCAGGAAATCGCCTGACGCACCTTGAGTTCGGTCATCGGCTTGCGGGAAGGATTGAGCTGCAGCACGTGATAGGCAAGCACCGGCACACGGTTCAACTGCAGGCTGGCTTCCTTGGGCACAAGCGTGGCGACAAGCGGATCGTTGAGCAGGGCAAAATCGATCTGCTTGCTGCGCATCGCCGCCAGGATCGCCGTCTCGTCCGGCAGCACGCTGACCTCGATGCCGTCGATGCCGGTCGTGCCGCCCGCCCAATCCTTGTTGGCGACAAGCACTTCCTTGGAATTCGGATCCCACTTTTCCAACTTGAACGGACCCGAGCCGATCGTCGTCGTGCCGATCGAGCCGGCCATGATTTCGCTTGCCGGGACGATCGCGGCGTTGACGTCGCTCATCGCCGTCAGGATCGGCACATCCGGCTGCGAGAGGTGGAACACGACGGTGGCTGGATCGGGTGTGTCGATGCTGGCGATCGAGAGAAAGTTGGCGCGCGCGGCCGCGCCGGTCTTCTCGTCGAGTATGCGCTCGAACGATGCCTTGACATCGGCCGAGGTCACGGCGGCGCCGTTCTGGAATTTTGCTTTCGGATTGAGTTTGAAACTCAGCTCCTTGCCGTCCGGCGAGAACTGCCATGAATCGGCAATCGCGGGCGTGATTTGCAGGTTTGCGTCGAGCCGCACCAGTGGCTCATAGATCAGTTCCAGCAGCCGCAGTGAGGAGAATGCCGTCTGCTTGTGCGGATCAAGACCGGTGGCGTCCTGCGACCACGCCATATGCAGCGTCGCCGCACTCGCCTGCGCCGGTAGCGCCGCGATGCCAATCATTGCCGCGAGGGTCATGCCGGAAAGCAGTTTCTTGCCAATGTGCCGTACCATTGTCGTCTCCCATTATTGTTAAACCTGATGCCTTGCAGTTCGCCGGACCGCTTCAAAGGGACACACGCCCCGGAACATCGGCCCAGTGTCCATGCGGTCTTACACCGTCTTTTCGCCTATCGCCTTGCGCAGGAAACCTCCCGCGTTGCCAAGCGCCTTACGTGCTTCCTCGACGCCCATGCCGGTGATCGTCACCAGGATTGCCAGTTTTACATCGTTGCCGGTCTGGTCGAGTGCCTGTCGTGCCTGCTGTGCCGCGCAGCCGGTCGTCTGCATCACGATCCTGACCGCCCTGGCGACAAGCTTCTTGTTGCTTGGATTGAGGTCAACCATCAGGTTCTGATAGCTCTTGCCGATGCGGATCATGCTGGCGGTAGACAGCATGTTGAGCACCAGCTTTTGCGCGGTTCCCGATTTCAGTCGGGTCGAGCCGGTGAGAACCTCCGGGCCGACCACCGGAGAGATGGCAATGTCGGCTATGCCGGCAATGGTCGATCGCGGATTGCAGGACAGCGCCACGGTGGTCGCTCCCACCTGCTTGGCATAGGTCAGGCCGCCGATGACGTAGGGCGTGCGCCCGCTGACAGCGATGCCGACCACCACATCGTCGGCGGTCAGCTTGATGTCCTGCAATGCCTTTACACCCTGTTTCGGGTCATCCTCGGCGCCTTCCGCGGAGCGCACCAGCGCGTCGTCGCCGCCGGCGATCAGGCCCACCACCATGTCCTCGGGTACGCCGAAGGTCGGCGGACATTCCGAGGCGTCGAGGACGCCGAGCCGGCCGCTGGTGCCAGCGCCCACATAGACAAGGCGCGCACCCTTCTGGAACGCGCTCACGATCCGGTCCACGGCAGCAGCAATCTCAGGAATGACCTTCTCGACGGCGGCCGCAACGCCTTTATCTTCGTCATTGATCTTCCGCAGCACCTCGATGGTCGGCAACAGGTCGATGTCGATGGTTCTCGGGTTGCGGTCCTCGGAAACCAGCCGCTCCAACTCCGACATCAACCCGTGTTCGACCACTTGCTTACTTTCAATCTGCCGTGAGCGGGAACGCGATGCCGTGCCGGGCAGGCGCCCGGCTGTCGTGTTTCTGCTTAGTTAACTTTTTAGAATTCGGTATTCCCGGTGTCAACGGATTGTAGGAATAAAATATTCCTCTTTGAGTAGCGCGTTACTCGCCGCAAAGCGACTTTCTGGCCAGGATTATGGCTCCCGAAACCGCATCGCCGTCGGCCGGCTTCAGCCGTCGGCGGACGTCGGGAGCGAGCCATGGCTCAAGCGGGCTGGACAACCCTCCGAGCAACGTAACCCGCGGCGCGCCTTTTTCGAACAGCACCCGCACGAAGGTGTCGATCTGCTCGGCAGCGCCTTGCACGATCCGCCGACCGGCCGGATCGCCCTGGTCGGCATGGCGGATCACCATCGGCGCCATGGCGGCATAGTCCGTCGCACTGGCGCGGTCCATCCAGGCCACCGCCTCGAACGGGTCGTCCTTGAAGCGCTGCATCACCTCGGCCAGCAGCGCGGTCCGCTCGTGCCGGCCGTCATGGGCGCGCAAGGCGAACTGTACCGCTTTCAACCCTAGATCGGCACCGCTTCCCTCGTCGGAAATCGGAAAACCGTAGCCGCCGACACGCAGGTTGCGCCCTTCGACAAAGCCGAGCCCGATCGAACCGGTGCCGGCTATGACGATGGCGCCGTCCTGGCCCGAATGCGCGCCCAGGCAAGCCGCGACGCCGTCGCTGACGAAGTCGAGACTTGCAAAGGGATGGGAGATCGCACGAAACGCCTCAATCGACCCCTTGCGGCCGATGCCGGCAAGACCGACGCCGGCACGGATCCTGGCGATTTTCGTCGCCGTGAACCCTGCCTCTTTGATCGCAGCACCAAAGGCTTTGGCAACGGAGGCCCAGGCCGCCTCTATACCGAGCCGCGTTGTCGCCGGACCTGAGAGACCTTGCCCGAGCACGGTTCCCGCCTCGTCTTCGATACGCGCCCGACAGCCGGTTCCGCCGCCATCGACGCCCAGGAAATAATGCGAAGACGCCGCGCCGGCACTCATCCACTTATCCGCTCGATCTGGGCGCCGCAAAGCCGGAGCTTGCGGTCCAGTTGCTCATAGCCGCGATCGAGATGATAGACGCGGTTGATCGTCGTCTCACCCTGGGACACCAGCGCTGCCAGCACCAGCGAGACGGAGGCGCGCAGGTCGGTCGCCATCACTTGCGCGCCCTTCAGCTTCTCGCCTCCGCGCACCAACGCCATGGTGCCTTGCAGCTTGATGTTGGCGCCGAGCCGCATCAGTTCAGGCACATGCATGAAGCGGTTCTCGAAGATCGTCTCACGCAACAGCGAAGCGCCCTCGGCACAGCACATCAACGCCATGAACTGCGCTTGGAGATCGGTCGGAAAGCCCGGATAGGGCTCCGTCGTCACATCGACGGCTTTGAGCGGCCCGTCTCTCGATACGATCAGCCCGCGGTCGCCCGGCCAGATTTTCACACCGGCTGTTTCGAGCAGCTGGACGACGGATGCCATGTGCTCGAGCCGCGCGTGGGTCAGCTCGAGCTGACCGCCGGTGATAGCCGCCGCGACGGCATAGGTGCCGGCCTCTATCCGGTCCGGGATGATGTCGTGCGTGGCGGCGCGCCAGCCTGTGCTGCCCGCGATCAGGATACGGTGCGTGCCGGCGCCCTCGATCCGCGCGCCCATGGCGTTCAAGCAGGCGGCAAGGTCGGCCACCTCCGGTTCGCGCGCCGCATTGAGGATCTCGGTTTCGCCCTTTGCAGTCGTCGCTGCCATCATCGCCGTTTCGGTCGCGCCGACCGATGGTGAGCTCAAAACGATACGCGCGCCTTTCAGTCCGCCCGGCGCGGACGCGACGATCAGCCCGTTTTCGACCGCAATGTCGGCGCCAAGTGCGGCAAGTGCGGCGACATGCATGTCGACCGGCCGTGCGCCGATCGCGCAGCCGCCGGGCAGCGAAACCCTGGCGTGGCCGAAGCGGGCAAGCAGCGGGCCGAGCACCAGCACTGTCGCGCGCATACGCCTGACGGTATCGTAGGTTGTCTCCTTGGAGACGGCAGCACTGGTATCGATTGTGGCGGCATGCGCCGATCTGGTGACTTCGGCCCCATGAAGGCCGACGACGCCAAGCATGTTGTCGACGTCGGTCACCGCAGGCAGATTGGTCAGTTGCAGCGGATAAGGGCTGAGCAACGCCGCCGCTATTTGCGGCAAGGCCGCGTTCTTGGCGCCGGAGATCGTCACCGCGCCCTCAAGCCTATGCCCGCCGACGATCCGCAATTTGTCCATGGCTCTGACCTAATCCCGAGCTGTCGGCGTGTCTACGATCTTTCGTGGCCGAATCGTCGGCTTGCCCGAAGGCTGGGCCGCAACCGCACCGGTAGAGATTTGATGGATCATTCTTGGCTGTCAATCAGAGACGGAATAATTTATTCCTTGGTTTGGCATTGTCCGTGACTGGCAACAGGTGAACGCATGTCCATCCTGAAGAAAATCGAGGCCAAGCTCGAAATCATGGCGCCCGGCGACCGCGAGATCGGTCGGTATATCGTCGATAATCCCGACCAGATGCTGCGCCTGTCGACGGCGGCGCTTGCCGCTGAGATCGGCCGCAGCCAGTCGAGCGTCGTCAAGTTCAGCCAGAAGCTCGGCTATTCCAGCTATCAGGAGCTCAAGCTCGCCGTCAGCGAGGCCAAGTCGCAGGAATGGCACGTGCCGGCCGGCATGATCCACGGTTCGATCGAGGTCGGCGACAGCTATCTGGTCATCCTGCGCAAGCTGATCGGCAGCAAGCTTTTGTCGATGCAACAGACGGTCGCGGCCAACACCGAGCATGAAATCGGCAAGGCCCTCGAAGCATTGAACGGTGCGCGCCGCATTCATTTGGCAGGCGTCGGCGCATCCTCTCTGGTGGCGCGCGATTTCTCATACAAGCTGATGAAGCTCGGCCGCAACGTGCTGCACGACAGCGACAGCCATGTGCAAATGGCCAATGTCTCGACGCTTGGACGAGGCGACGCGTTATTCGCGCTCTCCTATTCCGGGGCGAGCATCGAAACCCTGCGGATAGCTGAACTCGCACATAAACGCGGCACCACCGTTATCGCCGTCACCGGGCTTCGCGACAATCCGCTGAGCCGGGTTGCCGACATTCGCCTCCACACGATCGCCGATGAAGAGCGCGCGCGCTCTTCATCGATAACCGCGCGTGATGCACAACTGACGCTAACCGACCTGCTGTTCATCCTGCTTGTGCAGAAGCAGCCTGACGCCAATGAATATGTCCACAACAGCGAATTGGCCGTCTCGGTGCTGAAGGCTTAGCTGTCTTCGGCATGGCGTTAAGGCCTCTGTTCCTCCCTGATGCTGCACGTCGACAAGAGCAGGTTTCGTCCTCCGAATAGCTTTCTTCAATGCGCTCACACGCTCTCCGGCTGGCAGAGCCGCGGGAGCGCCGATTGGTCAAACGCCGCCATGGCAAACCAATGTTGACAAGATCATCTGTTGTTTCATACATCGAGTTCAGCTTCGAATTTGGCGGGCCAGGTGAGACGATGGACGACCTTGGAGCACAAGAACAAGCGGTTCTCGACCTCATTGCGGCGAATCCGTTCTCCGGCCAGCAGGATATTGCAACCGCGCTCGGCATTGCCCGCTCGACGGTCGCCGCCCACATCGTGCAACTCATCAACAAGGGCTACATTCTCGGCCGCGGCTATGTCTTGCCGGCGTCCAAACGTATGGTCTGCATCGGCGGCGCGGTGCTCGACCGCAAATACCACGCCAGGAAGGATCTGATCTTCGAGACATCGAACCCGGTCGAAGGCCATCGCAGCTTCGGCGGGGTTGCCCGCAACGTCGCCGAAAACCTTGCCCGCCTCGGTGTCGACATAAGCTTCGTCTCGATCGTCGGCGAGGATGAAACCGGCCGCGCGCTGGTGCGGCATTTGCGTGACTTCGGCGCCGATGTCAGCCAGGTCATCACCACCACGGAGCGGCCGACGGCCGAATACGCGGCCATCCTCGACCGCAACAACGATCTCGTGCTCGGCATCGCCGACATGGAGATCTTCGATCTGTTTTTGCCGTCCTATCTCGACCGTTTCTGGCCGCACCTGGCTTCGGCGACATGGGTCTTCATCGACTGCAATCTGCCGGCCGCGACCATCGCAGCGCTGATCTCGCGCAAGCACGGTGCGCGCTTCAAGCTCGCAGTCGACACGGTATCGTCACCGAAATCAGCGCGCCTGCCGAAGGACCTGACCGGCATCGATCTTCTGTTCACCAATCATGACGAGGCCAATACGATGCTCGGCATGACGGATGCCGACAGGCGGCTGACGCCGGAGGAAGCAGCAGCAGCGCTGCGCGCGGCAGGCGCTGGCGAAGTGATCGTGACTGTGGGTGCGCATGGATTTGCCGTTGCGACCGAGAGCGGTGTGACGGCCATGCGCTCCGTCCCGGCCCAGCCCGTCGACATCACCGGCGCCGGCGACGCTATGATCGCCGGCACTCTGTACAAGGTGCTTTCGGGTGAGCCGGTGGCTCATGCCGTGCGCACCGGCGCGCTGCTTGCCACACTGACCACCGAGAGCGAATCCAGCGTCCACCCCGATCTGTCGCCGCGCTTCCTTGCCGCCGGCATGTACCGCATTCCTGCCTGAAAGCGAGATGATATGAAACCTTCCCTTGTCCATTTGAACGATGAAGTCGCTGCTGCGCTTGATAAAGGCCGCGCGGTGGTGGCATTGGAATCGACGATTGTCACCCACGGCATGCCATATCCGGCCAATCTGGAAACCGCTCGTGGTGTCGAGACCGTCGTGCGTCAAAACGGCGCCGTGCCCGCCACGATCGCAGTGGTCGCCGGCAAGATCAAGGTTGGCCTCGACGACCGTGAACTGGAAGAGCTGGCAGCGGCAAAGGGCGTGGTCAAGGCTTCCGGGCGCGATCTCGCCGCAATCATGGTGCGCGGCGGCTCGGCCGGAACCACCGTCTCGGCGACGATGCGGATTGCCGCTTTAGCCGGGATCGGTATTTTCGCGACCGGCGGCGTCGGTGGCGTGCATCGCGGCGCCGAAGCCACTTTCGATATCTCCGCTGACCTGACCGAACTCGGCCAGACCGGCACAACCGTCGTCTGCGCCGGGGTTAAGTCGATACTCGATGTTGCGAAGACGCTGGAATATCTGGAAACTCAGCGCGTGCCGGTGATCGCCTATGGGAGCGATGATTTTCCGGCTTTCTACACCCGCTCCAGCGGGCTCAAGGCCGACCATCGCCTCGATACCCCCGACGAGGTCGCGCGAGCCATGCTGCTGCATGACGAGATGGAATCCGGCACCGGCATTCTCGTCGCCAACCCGATTCCCGAAGCGGACGCGCTCGATCCGGCGTTCATCGACGGCACGATCGTAGCGGCCGTGGCTGAGGCCGAGAAGCGCGGCATCGGGCGCAAGGAACTGACGCCGTTTCTCCTCGCCCGCATCAACGAGCTTTCACAAGGCCGCAGCCTGAAGGCCAACATCGCGCTTGTCCGCAACAACGCCGCGCTTGCTGCCCGCATCGCAGTTGCGCATGCGGAATTGAAGGGCGCGACCAGATAGAGACAGCGTCCGGCCAGCGCTACGTGCCTTTTTCAGCCCGGCACGAGGTCGAAGATGCGCCCGGCATTGAGGATGTTGTTCGGGTCGAAGGCCGCTTTCAGGCGGCGCATGGCCGCGATCTCGGCGTCGCTACGCACCAGATGCAGCCATTCCTTCTTGTCGAGGCCGATGCCATGCTCGGCCGAGACGCCGCCGCCAGCCGCGGCCACACCCCGGTAGATGATCCCGTATGCAGCCGCCGGATCCACGGTGCGGACCTGGTAGTGCAGATTGCCGTCGCCGAGATGGCCGAAGACGTAGATGTCGGCGCTCGGGTCGACGGCTTTGATAGCGGCTTCCGTCTCGCGCAGGAAAGTCGCCATTTTCGCCAGCGGGATGCTGATATCGACGCCGATCAGTCCTGCCATCGAAAACAGGAAACGGTTGGCCTCCTCGCGCACCGCCCAGAGCGCCCGGAATTCGCGCGGCGATTGCGAGACGACGACGTCGTCGATCACGTCGCCCTCGACCGCCTGCATCAGCACCGCGGCGAAGCGGTCGCCGTCGCGGTCCGGCTCATTGCCCTGTATCTCGGCCAGCACATAGACGGGCGAGCCGGCCGGCAGCGGCGCCGGCGCCTCCATGCCGGCGATCATGGCGCCATAGAGCGGTGCGAAATTCACATCATAGGCCGAGAGCAACGGCCCAAGCTTCTGCCGGAGCTGCGCAAGCAGCGCAATCGCCGCATCGAGCGATGGAAGTGCGCAGAAGGCATTTACCTCGGTGGCAGGTTTGGGATGCAGCCGCAGGCAGGCGCGCGTGACCACGCCGAGCGTGCCTTCGCTGCCGATGAAGAGCTGGTTGAGGTCATAGCCGGAATTGTCCTTTGGCAAGCCCTTGAGCGACGTGAGCACACTGCCGTCGGCAAGCACCGCCTCCAGACCGAGCACCTGCGCGCGGTACATGCCGTAGCGCAGCACGCGAATGCCGCCGGCATTGGTGGCGACATTGCCGCCGACGGTGGCCGTGCCGCGCGCGCCGATGTCGACGCCGAAAAGCAAGCCGGCCGCATCGGCCGCGTCCTGCACCATTTGCAGCGGCGCGCCGGCCTCGGCGACGATCGTCGCCGCCTCGCGGTGGGGCGCCGCGACCGCCGTCATGCGCTCCAGCGACAGCACCGCCTCGCCGGGCTGGATGCGCGCCGCGCCCGCAAGACCGGTGCGGCCACCCTGGATGACGAGCCTCTGCCCGGCCTCGTTGCACAGGCGCAGAATGTCCGACACCTCGCCGGTCGTGCGTGGACGCAAGACGATCGCTGGCGGCGCGCCGTCCTTGCCGTCGGGATCTTCCCGGTAGCGTGGTCCGGCCTCCTCAGCCGAGACAATCGCTGACCTGTCCAGCCGCTTTTCCAGCCGCGACAGAAGCTCGGCAATTTTCTGCGACATGTGGCTCAAGGACATGAACGGCCCGGGCGCATCGACGCGGCCGGGAGAGGGAAGGGCGAGGGCTGTGAAAGCGGCCGTGGCTGATTTCTACTGTTCAGCAAATGTGGGGAAAACCCGCCAGGAATACAGCCGGTTGTCTTCGCCATGCGTCGCTCCTGTAACAGGTCGACCATAGGCGCGGCTGGCTATTTGTCAAACCTTTGACCGCAAGCGCTTGCCTGCGGGCTGCCCAGTATTCTGGACCGAGGCAAACGCTCACTCATGCATCCCAGGCGCCTCAGCCCCGGCGCGAATGAGCTTGATGTCGGCTCCCGCCGCCCAGGCGCCGATATCCTCCCGCCGCAGTGCCGCCGCCATCATGTCCGGAAACAGATCCGGCGTGCAGGCGAAGACCGGAATGCCAAGTGCCGCGACCGAACCTGCCATCGCTGGATCATAGCCGGGCTGCCCCTGATCGGTCAACGCCAGAAGCACGACGGCATTGACGCCGGATCGAACCAGCGCCGCCAGCCGCCGCAGCAGTTCCTGGCCATTGCCGCCTTCATAGAGGTCGGTGATCAGCACCAGATGCGACTTGGTGGGCCGCTCGATACGGTCGGCGCAATAGGCGACCGCCTGGTTGATGTCGGTGCCGCCGCCGAGTTGCACGCCGAACAGCACTTCAACAGGATCGCTGAGTTCTTCGGTAAGGTCAACGATGGCGGTATCGAAACAGACGAGCTTGGTGCGCACAACCGGCAGCGAGGCCATCACCGCTGCGAAGATCGAGGCATAGATCACCGAACTTGCCATCGAGCCGGACTGGTCGACGCACAGAACCACCTCGTCGAGATCGACCAGCCGTCGCTGCTTGCGTATGAAACCAACCAGCTTCTCCGGCACGATAGTCTTGTGTTCGGGTTGGTAGTGGCGAAGGTTCGCCGAGATGGTGCGCTGCCAGTCGATATCGCGCGAACGCGGGCGGTTGGTGCGCCTCGACCGGTCGAGCGCGCCTCGGATTGCCTCGACTGTCTTCTGCTCCAGCCTCTGCATCAGCTTGGCCACGATATCGGCGATGATCGCGCGGGCGATGTCCTTGGTCTTGGCAGGCATCACCGAGCGGAGCGAAACCAGGTCGGCGACCAGATTGACGTCCGCCTCGATCGCCTTCAGGAACTCCGGCTCTATCAGCATCTGCTTCAGGTTCAGCCGTTCGAAGGCATCTTTCTGGACGATCTGGACGACCTGCGCGGGAAAGAAAGAGCGGATGTCGCCCATCCATTGCGCAACGCGCGGCGCCGAACGGCCTAGCCCGCCGCGCCGTTTGCGCGGGTCGGCAGCGGCATTGGCGCCGTCGCCGTATAACGCGTCAAGAGCCGCCGAAAGCCGTTTGTCGTCGCTGGAAAGTGCCGCAGATGTCTCATCGTCGGCGCCGATCGCCAGACGCCAGCGGCGCTCTCTTCCGCCATCGGGCGATGGTGCGCCGGTTTGGGTCGCCTCTGCCTCGTCGTCCATCGTTATGTCCCGCTCTTGAGCAAAGGTCCAAGCCGCTCCAGGTGCCGACGCCAGGCCTCGCCGCCATCGGGCGCCGGTATCAGGCCGGCCGGCAGCCGAGCGGCGCGGCCGAGCACCGCTTCAATCAACCGCCGGCGCTCCATGCTGTCCATATTGGAGAAGACGCGGCGCAGCAGCGGTAGATGCGCGATGAAAGCGTCCTCGTCGAGGGACTTCAGCCACGCATCAACCGCACCGCGCAGACCTTCGTCATAGATCAGCCGCTGACCGGCAGTGCTGAAGAAGCCTTCGAAGAACCCGGCCGCTTCAATGACAGGAGTCCCCGGTGACAAGCGTCGCTCGAGCAGTCCGGCAGCGTCCTCGGCGGAAAGCCGGCCAGCTTCGTAGAGCAGGTGCGCGGCGCATCCTGCCGGCAGCGCCGTCGACCGCGATCCCTCCAGCACGGCAGCCAGTCCGTTACGCCATCCGTCCAGCACGTCTTGCCCGGGCTCGACCAGTCTGATCGCCTCATCGGCCTTGCGCATCGCACCGACTAGCGTCGCCGCGGCTTGCTCATCCAGATCGCGTACAGCATACGGAAGCGCGATCGCACCTTCGACGATCAGCCGCTCCATGAGACCGGACAGCCGGTTCGTCTCCGTTTTGCGGGCCTCGCCGTAACGGATGATGTCGGCGAGGGGCGGCACAGACGCCAGGATCTCCAGGCATTCGCTGCTGCGCGCCGCTCGCGCCTCCAACGCCGCAAGGCCGGCAGTCGATGCTTCCGACAGGCTTGCCGTGATCGCGTTCTCCACCAATGCCGCAAGCGTATCGAGCGTCGCCGCCGTTTCGATCATCTGGATCAGGCGGGCATTGGCAGCCTTTTCGATGGTCGGCCCGTAGATCAGGTTCTCGACCAGACGAACGGCATATTCCGGTTCCCACGCCAGGGTCCACCGCTCGCGGAAGGTGCCACGGCTGCGACCGGCATCGGTCAGTCTGCCCCAATGCACACCAAGCACGCTCAGCCGATGCAGCAATGTCGAGCGAAACAGTCCGCTTTCGCTGCGCAGGTCGACGGACAGTTCGCGCTCCAGCGCCTCGGGCTTCAGCCGCGCCGCCTTCTGGTTGCGCTGCAGATCCTCGATCAATGGCGCCAGCGGCGTGTCGGGCGGAATTTCACCGACGTCCGCACCCAGAAGCAACTCGGCCTCGACCAGCCCCCACAGCAACGCTTCGCCATTGAACAGGGCCGCGATCGCGGCGTCGCGCAATTCCTCGAACCCGGGCTTCGGCCGTTCGCGAATGGCGGCGAGCGCGCGGGCGAGCCGCTCCGCTTCGATCAGCGAAGCGGTCGAGACCAGATGGCCCTTCGCCCGCAGCAGCGCCGCGATCATGGCAAGCCACAGGGTTGCCGCATCGCGCCGACCGCGCGTGCGCCAAAGATGCTTGCACCAGCCGGGCGCGACGACGCCCGCGCCATAGCCGTATCCCAGCGCCAGGCGCGGTCCGGTCCACGGTGCCCATGTCATTGTGCTCTTGCGCCGGGCAATTCCCTTGATCAGGACCTGATCGTTTTTCTGAGTGTGGGTGGCCTGCAGCGCCGGCACATGCCATGCTCCGCAGACGACGGCGATCGGCCCCTCGAACTGCTTACGCGCCTTGGCGATTTCGAGCCGCATATGCGCCTCGCGCTTGGCTTCGAACTGCGCGATCGGACCCTCACCATTCCGCAGTGTCGTCATCGCATCGGCGATGGCCGCAAATATCGGGCCGGGTTCCGGGTTCTGTTCAATGATGTCCGACCACCAGCTTTCGCCGTCCTCATAACCGGCGGCGTGCGCCAGCATGGCAATCGGATCACGCGGAAGCGGAGCCGCGTCACCATCCTCGGGGGCTTGGGTAGCTTCGGTCACATCGGTGTCCTCCGCGCCACCGATCGCAGCAGTGGTGAACCGTGCCGACGATGGCAGGTCGATAAACTGCAACGTCGCCTTATTGCCCACAGCCCAAAGCGCCGCCTGGTATTCGGGCGAGAACTCGGCAAAAGGCCAGAAGCTTGTCGAAGCCGGATCGTCTTCCGGATAGCAAAGGAGCGCCACCGGCGGCTGCATTTCGGGGCGGGCCAGCATGGGCAGAAGCTCAGAGGCGTCGATCGGCCCCTCGATCAGCACGGCGACCGGGTTCAAATCCTGCAGTGCCTGCACCAGGCTGTCGGCGGAACCCGGCCCGTGATGGCGTATCCCGAAATAGGCAATGTCGCCGTGGCTCATGGCGTCAGATCGCTGCGTTCAGCGCCGCGTAATAGCCGGCATAGTCGGGGCGCTTCTTGAGCACCGTTTCCAGATATTCCTCGAGCACCACCTTATCCTGCACCGGATCCTTCACGATCGCGCCGACAAGGCTGGCGGCGAGACCTTCGGCGCCGAGCTTGCCACTGTCGAACCACGCCGCCTGGCTGAGCCCGCCAACCATCGTGGCGATCGCTTCTGCGGTCGACAGCGAGCCGGAAGGAGTCTTCAGCGTCACCTTGCCGTCGGCAGTCGCGCCGGAGCGCAATTCGCGAAAGATGGTCAGCACACGGGCGATCTCCTCGCCGACATTTTTTGGCACCGGCAGGTCGAGTCCGCCAGCCATCTCATCGACCCGTTTGGAGACGATCGCCACCTCTTCGGCCATGTCTTCCGGCAATGGCAGCACCACGACATTGAAGCGACGCTTGAGCGCCGAGGAGAGCTCGTTGACACCTTTGTCGCGGTTGTTTGCCGTGGCGATAATGTTGAAGCCGCGCTGGGCGTAGATCGAGGTGTTCAATTCCGGAATCGGCATCATCTTTTCGGAAAGCACGGTGATCAGCGTGTCCTGCACGTCCGAGCCCATGCGGGTCAGTTCCTCCAGCCGGCAGAGCTTGCCGTTCTGCATGGCTCGGTAGAGCGGCGTCGGCACCAACGCTTCCTGGCTCGGGCCTTTTGCCAGCAGCTGCGCATAGTTCCAGCCATAGCGGATCTGGTTCTCGTCGGTGCCGGCCGTGCACTGCACGATCAGCGTCGAGTCGCCCATGATGGCGGCGGCAAGATGTTCAGATACCCAGGACTTGGCGGTTCCGGGAACGCCGAGCAGCAAGAGTGCACGGTCGGTAGCGAGCGTCGCTACCGCGGTTTCCATCAACCGGCGGCGACCGACATATTTCGGGGTTATCAGTGTGCCGTCGCTAGCCTTGCCGCCGAGCAGATAGGTCAGCACAGCCTGTGGCGACAGGCTCCAGCCGGCAGGTTTTTGCCTGTCGTCACCGCGCGCCAGCGCCTGCAATTCAGAGGCATAGGCCTGCTCGACCGGGAGACGGATGGCAGCGTTCATATGAATTCTCCGGATTGATCATGTGTCGGTTCGAGACTGATGTTCGGCCAGCGCCGCGTTGAGACGCAGGACACTGAGTGATGGGGCGGCGGGCGGCATACCGGCAGCGACGACCTCGTCGATCAATTTGGCTGCTGTGGTCGCTGTGGCAAGGTAGCCGATCGTTTCCAGTATATCGTCAGCGCCCCGCCGCACGGCTTCGTCGTTTCCCGCAACGGCGGAACGCAAAGCGGGAAGAGCTGACCCGTTCGAAAGATCGTCCCATTCCAGCCAGCCAGCATCAATGCCTTCCGCCAGATTGATCGCGCTGAGGTAATTTGCTTGCTTGAGGATCAGCCGGACGAGAGCCCGTTTCCTGCGGCTGTCCAGACGCGGCACAAGGTGCAACACGAACAGCGCCGGTTTGCCGCCTTCGGTGACAAGCATGTCCGCCATATGCGTCACCGCCGCGTCGCTCCCAGAAGCGGCGACCATTCGGGCGATCAGGATATCAGCGTTGTTGTCGGCGCCGAACTGCCAGGCTCCGATGAATTCGGGTTCCGTGATGCCGAACCGTCTGGCGAGGTCGACCAGATTGCAGGTCTCGAACAATTCGGCGCGGCGCTTTTCCTGCGCCGGGGATTTGAGTTTCGCCGGCGTGTAGGTGGTCCGGCGGCGGATGAAGCCGGATTTGCCTTCGCCGATGAAGACGGCGAGTTCGACTGCTGGATCCTCCGCCCCGCCTTCGCTCGAATGGCCGTGCTCGCCCAACCTTGCCAGCAACCGGCCAGCCAGGTCCTGCACCTTGCCGGAACGGTCGGTGGCAAGGCTTTTCAGGAACGGCGCGTCCTCGGCATTGAGGCCGAAGCGCATAAGTTCGATGAGCGCAAGCCTGACCTCCGCAGGTTCGCCCGAGGCCTTGGCCTCGATCAGCATTCGCGCCGCGGCCGGTTCGCGCCGGCGCATATCGGCCAGCGCGATGCGGCGCGCGGCGGGATAGAACTCATCCCAATTTTCCGCCGTGAGTTTCTCTTGCGGGGTATGTCTTTCTCCATCCACGCTGGCTTGCCAGTCGATCCATGGAGCGTAGACATCCGGGCTGTTCTGATCCGACGAGGGCATCCAGTCCATTGGGTGGAGCACGAAGCCGCGGCTGGCGACAAGCGTCACCACGCGCGTCTTGCGCCTTGCGTCGGCGGCTTGTTTCAGGGCGGCGCGCAAAAGCGGCCGCAACCGCTCCGGCAGCAGTGGCAAGGCAAGCCCGGGCAGCGGCGGCCGCCGCTTGAGCGTCTTCGGCGCCGCCGGCCGCAAGGCGACGCCGAGCGCTTGCGCTGCAATTGCCAGGAGCCGGCGCTCCTGCTCGTCGGGACTTGCGCCGCCTGCGATTGCCTTCCAGGCGGCCGGAGCCAGATCGAAGGTGGCTCCGCCGGTGATCCAGCAATCGCGCATGGTCGCCAGGCCTGTTTGCTCGCCCTCATTCACGACAGGTCAAGCCTCCCGAACCCGCTTTGAGCCGCCAGAAGGTCAAGCCGAGCGCCGTCCCAGAGCGCTGCCGTGGCGGCAAGGTCGAGGCCGAGCAATGTCTGATTGACGGCGCCACTGATCGGCAAGGCGAGCCCTTGCGGATCATCGGCGGCCTGCCACCAGGCTGCGCCCCGATCGTCGACCAGGATCGCACCAGGCGGCAGCATGAGAGGGCTATCTGTGAGCCAGGGAGCGGCATCCTGATGGCACACATGCGCAGCCAGCGGATCCTTGGCGACGCCCAGGGTAAAATCGGGCCACGGGCCCGATGCGACGTCGCCCATGCGTTCTGCCACCAGCGCCCGGAGTGGCCGGCGTGATGGATAAAAGACCAACCGGGCATTGAAGCGATCGCCTGGCGAGAAGGCGTTGGATCGGCGTCCGGCCGAGGCGGGAAAATAATCGAGCAGCAGGGCAAATTGTGGTGTGGAGCTTTTCAGATCGAGCAGCCATGTCGAATGGCTGACCAAACCATCGCGCCGGGTCTCGATCTTCTCGCCGACAACCTCCCAGAGACTTTCGACTTGCATTGCATCGGGATTGGCCAGCACCTGTTCGCGGGTTTCGGATGTCGATACAAGCCGCTTCAGCTCGGGATCGTCGGGCGCCGACCGCCAGGCCTTGGCCAGCAGCACGAGCTTGCCGAGTTCGCGGATCGCCGCATCCGGTCGTTCTTCGCTGCGCAGCGCCATCAGCCGCGACGGAATCTCGTCGATACGGCCGGCGAGCGCCGCTGCCTTCATATCGACCAGCCGCGCAGCAATCCGCCGGCAACGGTCGCTGCTGGCGTCGACAAACCCGGAAAGACCGAGCCGCAACTGGTCGGCAATCCACTGGTCGAGTTCATCGAGCGCCGCCGACACTGTTTCTCGTGTGCTTTCCGCCCGCTTGCGCTGCGCCGCCTCGCGACGCTCGACCGTTGCGTTATCTTCAACGGCGGCGCTCTCGTCCGCCCGTGCGGCTTCGCCAATGCTCTTGGCTTCCGCGCCCGGTGCCGGTTGCTGCACCGGCTGTGACGCCGTCTTCCGGCGCCGGCCAAGCCAGTCATTCACCCATTCCGGCGTGGTATCGGCAGCGGCAAAACTGGCTGGCGCGGTGGCGGCGATCCACATCAGGGCCAGCGTGTGCTTGCATGGGAATTTGCGCGAAGGGCAGGTGCATTTGTAGCCGTGATCACCCGTGTCGACCACCACTCGATAAGGATTGGAGCCGGAACCCTGGCATTCGCCCCAGATGAGCGCCTGCTGCTCATGCTTTTCGAGCCGCGGCCAGTTCGTTCGTTTGGTGAGCTTGGAGGCGGCGCTCAGCGACGCCTGATCGGGAGCAAGCGCCTCAATGGTCTTCAGATCGAATTCCAAGCCGCGCTTCTCCCCGCCCCGACGCAGTATAGATAGCGGTTTGTGACGAATTATTATAGCTCTGGCATGGTGAAGATTGGGCATGCCTTGGCCCTGTTTGATGGGCCAGGACATGCCTCAGACGCAAATGGGGTCGACTGTTATTCGGCAGACAGAACGGGCTTTGGTAGCCGGCGGCCTAGGCGGAAGCGTTCAGGCTCTGCCCTTCAGGAACTCGATCACCATCGCCGCGGTCCAGGTAAAGCGATTGCCGCCGAGCGGCTCGCCGCTGAGGGGATCGTAATATTCGGCAAAACCGCTCTCGGCGATCAGGTCGAGACTGGATTGCGTGATCCGTTGTGCGATTTGGCTGTGGCCGGCGGCGGCAAGGCCGTCGGCGATCATGTAATTGACCACCAGCCAGACCGGGCCGCGCCAGTAGCGCTTTGGGTCGAAGCGTCCATCGCCAGGATCGTGCGAGGGGACGATGTAACGCGCTTTGCCAGCGATGCGCTCGATCGTTGCAGCGATGGCGGCTGCCCGGCTTTCCGGAATGGCCGAAAACACCGGCAGGATGCCGCCGACCGACGCGCTGTTAACGAGCTTTCCGGCCACTCGGTCGAAACAAATGTACTGGCCATGTGTGTCGCTCCACAGCCGTTCCATCGTCGAAAGCCCCTTTTCGGCACGGGCGCGATTGGCTTCTGCGATTTCAGTTTCGCCAAGTGTATCGGCGAGATCGGCAAGGTCGGCGGCGGAACGGATCAGGATGGCGTTGAAGCCGGGATCGACGACCTGGAAGGGCGAGGCATCGTGCAGCCGGGTGTTGTCCCAACCAAGTTCGCGGAAATGCTGCAGCAGCCAGATATAGCGATCGTACTGGGCCCTGGTCGGTCGATGCGCAGGGTCGGCGTGCAGGATGTCGCGGCGGGTGTAGGGCTCGACGCCTTCGGTCGGCACGCGCTCGAACGCCTCGTCCCAGTCGATCGAGTTGTCGCGGCCGGACTCCCATGGGTGAATTATGGCGACCAGCCCTTCGCCGTTCGGGTCGCGATTTTCGTAGAACCAGCGGTGCCAGGCGTCGATCTTCGGCAGCAGCGCGCGGGCGCGCTCGGCCGCCAGTTTCTTGTCCTTGGCCTGGTCGAACAGGCGGCGCACGGCAAAGCCGGCGACTGCCGGCTGGGTGATGCCCGAGGTGGCGGTCGGGCGGTCCGTTCGCCAGACCCCCGGCCCGGGGAAATAGCCGTCGTTCCAGACGTGGAAGACGATGTGCGGCACCATGCCGTCCGGCCACTGGTGAGCGAACAGCGTGTCGATCTCGGTCCAGGCTCGGGCCTCGTCATAGTGGGCAAGACCGAGGGCGGTCAGGCAGGAATCCCAATTCCACTGGAACGGGTAGAGGCCCTTGGTCGGTATGGTATAGGTGCCTTGGTCATTTTCCCTGAGCACCTCGACGGCGCGGGCGATAGTTTCGTCAATGGCAAGAGATATCATCGGGGCGTTCGTACTTTCAGGATCGAAGGGAGGATCAAAGGGCGTTCGTGGTTTCGGGATCGAACCAGCGGATGCGATCGGGTTTGGGCGAAAGCCGCAAGTGATCGCCGACGGCGACCGTGGCGTTCGATTCGAGAATGGCGCGAAACAGGCCGCCCTCGACATCGCAGGTGACCAGCGTGTGCGGTCCGAGCGGCTCGACGACGCGCACGGTGGCGTTAATGCCTTCGTTACCGGCGTCCACATCCTCGGGGCGAATGGCGAATTCTATCGTCTGCTTGTCCGATTTGGGGCCAGGTAGCGTCAGGCCGGCGACGATCCAGCTGCCGTTCGCAGTCTTCGTCGCCGGGATGAAATTCATCGGCGGGTTGCCGATGAAGGAGCCGACGAAGCGGGCCGCCGGATTGCGGTAGACCTCTACCGGTGAGGCGGCCTGGACGATACGGCCCTGATGCATGACGGCGATGCGGTCGGCAAGGCTCATCGCCTCGACCTGGTCGTGGGTAACGTAGATGGTGGTGGTCTTGGACGCCGCCAGCACGCCCTTGAGCTCGGCGCGCATTTCGAGCCTGAGCAGCGCGTCGAGGTTCGACAGCGGCTCGTCCATCAGGATCACATCGGGCTCCATGGCGAGCGCGCGGGCGACGGCCACACGCTGGCGCTGGCCGCCGGAAAGCTGGCCCGAATAGCGCTTCAAAAGTTGCTCGATATGCATGAGCTCCGCGGTGCGGTTGACGCGCCCGTCGACCTCCTGCTGCGGCAGCTTCTTCATGCGCAGGCCGAAGGCGATGTTCTCGAATACCGTCAGGTGCGGAAAGACCGCGTAATTCTGGAACACCATGGCGATGCCGCGGGCGCGCGGCGGCAGATGGTCGACGCGACGGCCGCCGATCCAGACCTCGCCCTGGCTTGGCGTTTCCAGCCCGGCGACGATCCTCAGCAGCGTGGTCTTGCCGCAACCTGAGGCGCCAAGCAGCACCATGAATTCCTGGTCGGCGATGGTCAGGTCGATCGAATGCAGCGCGGTGAAGCCGCCGAAACGTTTTGCCACCTGCTTGATGACGATCTCAGCCATCGGCGTTCTCTTTTGTGCGCGTCATCGGTTGGCGATCCCCCACATGGCGAACAGATATTTGCGGACGGCGAAGATGAAGATCAGCGCCGGGATAACCAAGGCAGCACCGCCGGCGAATTTGAGGTAGAGCGGCGATTCGCCAAGGCTCTGCAGCAGGAAGGCGGTCAGCGTCCGGTTCTCGATGGTGAGCACGGCGGCGGCAAACACCTCGTTCCAGGAGATGGTGAAGGCAAACACCGCCGACGCCGCGATGCCCGGCAGCGCCAGCGGCAGAATGACTTTTCGGAATGCCTGCAATCTCGTGCAGCCGAGTGTCCAGGCAGCTTCCTCCAGCTCGACTGGGATGCCGGAGAACAGCGAGAAGGTAATCAGCACGGCAAACGGCAGCGCCAGCGTGGTGTGGACCAGCGCCAGCCCGATCGCGGTATCGTCGAGGCCGGTGCGGATGAACATCACCGCCAGCGGTAGCGCCAGCAGCGGCAGCGGGAAGGCGCGGGTCATCAGCACGAGGAAACGGAACGTTTCCTTGCCCCGAAATTCGAAGCGCGACAGCGCGTAGCCCGCGGGTGCGCCGAAGCCGATCGAGAGGAGCATCGTCAGCGTGGCGACGAGAACGGAGTTCCACAGCGCCTTGGCGACGCCGGCGAAATTGATGAAGAAAGAAAGGCTGCCGAAATCGAATGACGGGAAGAAGCGCTTGGGAAAGGCGGTCACCTCTTCCGGCGACGACAGCGCGTTGACGATCAACAGATAGATCGGCAGCAGCACCCAGACGCAAAGCAGGATGACGGTGGCGACCAGCAACCAGTTACCGGCTTTGCGGGCCTCAGGCGCGGCGATCGAGAGTTCCGCGACCGTGCTCATATCCGCGCCTCCTTCGGCACACGCAGCACCCGCAGGAAGAACAGCGTGAAACCGATCGAGATGGCGAGGATGAACAGCGCCATGGCGGCGGCGACATTGCGGTCCTGCAGCGTGAACTGCCAATTGTAGGTCTCGCCCATCAGCACCGGCAGATTGGTGCCGCCGAGTGCTGCAACCACGGCAAAGACTTCAAAGGCAAGGATGACGCGCAGGATGATCGCCGTCTGCAGGCTTGGGCGCAGCAGAGGCAGCGTGATCTTGATGAAGCGCTTCCACGGGCTAGCGCCAAAAACCTCCGCCGCCTCGTAGTATTCCCGGGGGATCAGCCCCATGCCGGCGACCAGAATGACCATCATGATGGCGGTCGCGCGCCAGATCTCGGCCAGCGCCACGGCGATGAAGATCGTCAGCTTGCTCTGATAGCCGAGGAACATAACCGGCCTGTGGATGACGCCGAGATTGGAGAGCAAGGTGTTCAGGAAGCCGGACTGGTCGAAGATGGCGAGCCAGATCAGCCCGGCGGCGAGATCGGAGATGCCGAGCGGAATAGCGAAGATGTAAAGCGCAGCGCTGCGCCCGGTTTCAAGCCGCGACACCACCGTTGCCATCAGCAGCGCCATCACCAGTTGGATCGGCACGACGATGGCGCTCAGCAGCAGCGTATTGCGGACAGTGACCGGAAACTTCCAGCTGCCCGCCATGGTGCGGAAATTGTCGAGCGTAAAACCGCCGTCGCGGGTGAACGCCTCGAAGGCGACCAGCGCGAACGGGTAGAGGAAGAAGACGCAGAGGAACAGCGTCGCCGGCATCAGCAGGAGATAGGGAAGGGCCTTGCCGTGCATGGAGCGCTCTCTATTCGACGCTTGTAAACGGGTGGGCGCCCGGCGCGCTGGAAATCCGGACGCCCAGGGAGGATTCCTAATCGACCGGGCAGGCGCCTTGCGATGGTTTGTCGGGCGCCCAGCACGGCGCCTTCGCCTGTTCGATGATCGCTTTCAGCGCCGTCGCCTGTTCGTCGAGCACGCCGTGCACATCCTCGCCGCCGAGCACGATGCGCTCGAAGCTGTCGGTGTAGATCTGATTGAACTTGCCGCTGAGGCCGCCAAGTCCCATCGGCAGCAGCGCCGGCAACGCATCGGGAGCTGCTGTCATGGTGGCGATCACTGGGCTGAAAGCCTTCACCGAGGCCGGCATGTCGTCGGGCAGCTTGACGTTGACGATGGGGAAGAAGTTTGTCGCCTTCAGCGTCGCGATCTGGGTTTCCGGTTTCAGCATATAGGCGACCAGCGCCTTGGCCTTGTCCATGTCAGGCGAGGTCTTCGGGATAGCGACACCGGCCACCACCGGCATGTAGCCGCGGCCTGCCGGGCCAGCCGGCGCCGGAAAGGCGACGAAGTCATTGGGTTTCTGGTTAAAGGCGTCGGCAAGCCGCGCCACGTGGTCGAATGCCACCCAGACTTCGCCGGTCAGCAGCGGCTCCTGCATGAAGGCATAGTTGGTCGAATTCGGGTTGGTGTACTGCCACAACTCCTTGAATTTGTTCCACGCCGTCTCGGCCTCCGCCGAGCGGAACTTGGTCACCATCGAACCGGTATAAGACGGAAGGAGAAAACCCTCGAAGAAACGATGCTTCAGCCCTTTCGGGCCGGCCGGAAAACCGAACTTGGGTGAACCAGTCTTTTCCGCGATGTTTTTCGCCCACTCGATCAGTTGGTCATAAGTGATGGTGTTGAGATCGGTGCCGGCCGGCAGATATTGCAGCGCCTGTTTGTTGGCCGCCATCAGAAAGGTGGCCTGCATCCATGGCAGGTACTTCTGCTCGCCGGTGCCGAGCATGCCGAGCTTCTTGTAGGTCTCGTTGACCTTGACGCCACCGAGATCGACGCCGGACAGATCGACAAGGTTCGCGCCGACGGTGGAGAAGTCTCCGTGCAGGCCGCCGAGCACGCCTATGGTGCCGGAGCCGGCCTGCAGTTCGGCCTGAAGGCGGGTGAGCCAGGGCCCGTCCTCGGCGACCTGATAGTCGACCTGGCCGTCAAACCCCTTCAGCACTTCGCTGCGCATCTTCTGTGTCTCTTCCACTGGTCGCGCCTGTGTCGACCAGAACAACACTTGCTGGGCTTGTGCTGCGCCAGCAGCAAGCGACAACGCCAGCACCGCACCTGCCAATGTCCTCAACGCATTCATCGTCATCTTCCTCCCTGGTTGTGCGCCGCTAAGGCGTCAGTTCCGTCCTGTAGGTGTCGGGCCATGGCTTGCCCGCGAGACAAGTATCGGCCGCACCAGCCGCGTCAGCGGCTTGGTCGGCCTGTCGCCGATGACGGTCAGCAGCATCTCGCCGATCTCGCGCGCGCACTGGCGGATCGAGGCGTCGAAAGTGGTCAGCCCCGGCGGCGCATAGGCGGAGGCGGCTATGTTGTCGAAGCCGATCACCGACAGGTCGTGAGGAATGGCAAGTCCGGCGCGCCCTGCCTCTTCCATGACCGTCAGCGCCAGCTCGTCGAACAGCGCGACAATGGCCGTCGGCCGCTCGGCAGCGTGCAGCAGCCGGTTGATCGCCTGGATGCGGGCACCGCGATCGAAACGCGGCGCCGTCGCCACATCGAGCCTGACCGACGGATCGCCCCGGCGGGCGATCGCGGCGGCGAGCCCATCCTGCCTAAGATGGCGAAACGTCATCGGCTCGGAAATCGTCACCAGGCCGAAATGCCGGTGTCCGAGGTTGTAGAGCATGTCGAAGGCTTCGCCGAAAGCATGCGCGCCATCGGTATCGAGCCAATGGTAGGCAAAGTCGCCGTCGAGCAGCCTGCCATGCGCGACGAACGGGAAATTGCGTTGGCGCAAATAGGCAAGCCGCTCGTCGACCTCGGCGATACGGGTGACGATGACCCCGTCGGCGCGGCCCGATTCGACGACATGGCGAAGCACGGAAAGTTCCGACTGGCCCTGCGCCGCTGCGGCCAGGATCAGGTCGGAGCCGTGCGAAACCAGCCCTTCGCCGAGCCCTGTGACGAATTCGCCGAGGAAGGAATCGACCAGATTGGGGCCGCGGATCGGCAGCACCATGCCGACAAAGCCGCTGCGGCCGGAGACCAGCGTGCGGGCTGCGGTATTCGGCACATAGCCGGCCAGGCGCGCGGCCTCGGTGACACGTTGGCGCGTTTTCAAGGCGATCTGCTCGTGGCCGGCAAGGGCCCGCGAAACGGTGGTGATTGACAGGCCGAGCTGCGCAGCAAGTTCCTTGAGGGTCGTAACGCGGGCCGGCATCGTTCCTCCCGAACGAAGTTTGAAACGTTTGTAATCACTTCAAGCGAAATTGCAAACGTTTTAAATGGTGCGCGGTCGATGTGATTTCTTGCCCGTTGGGTAGCGCGGCCCTATCGACCCCGGCCCGCAAGCTCCTAGTCGGCGATTTAAACGCAGCGGTTGCTTGACTCGGGCGACGCCTTGTGAAAAATTTTGCAGCAACTGATAAAAATATCAAAGGGCGGAAATGGTTGGTTTTGGCAACGGCCTGCTGCGCGACGATGAGACAGGTATGGCAGCCCGTGCCGCCTGGCTTCACTATGCCGGCGGCCTGACCCAGTCGGAGGTCGCCAAGCGGCTCGGCCTGACCAGCCTCAAGGCGCATCGCCTGATCACCAAGGCCAATCAGGAAGGCCTGGTCAAAGTCTATATCGACGGCGAAGTCTCCGAATGCGTGGAGCTTGAGGACGAGTTGTCCGGCTGCTACGGCCTCGACTATTGCGAGGTAGTTCCGGACTTCGATGCCGAAGACCTGCCGCTCAAGGCGCTCGGCATCGCAGGCGCGCAGTTTCTCAAGCGCGAGATCGAACGCGGCGAAGAGGCGCTGATCGGCGTCGGCCACGGCCGCACGCTTGCCGCCTGCGTGGAGTATCTGCCGCGCATATCGGCCGGCCGGATCCGTTTCGTCTCGCTGCTTGGCGGCCTGACGCGCAAGTTCTCGGCCAATCCGCATGACGTCATCCACCGCGTCGCGGAACGGACCGGTGCGGAGGCCTATGTGATGCCCGTACCGATGTTCGCCAACACGGTCGAGGATCGAACCGTGTTGCTCGGGCAGAAGGGCGTCAGCGATGTCTTCGACCTCGCCAAGTCCGCCGACTTGCTTATCGCCGGCATCGGCACCGCCGAACGTGAGGCCTCGCTTGTCGCCACCGGTATGATCGAGAAGGGCGAGATGGAGGAGATCCGCCGCAATGGCGGCGTCGGCGAACTGCTCGGGCATTTCTTCGACAACGCCGGAAAGGCCGTTGCGACGACGCTTTCCGACCGGGCGCTGGCGCTGGCGCGCGAAGACATCAGCAACCGCAGGATTGTCGCCGTTGCCGGCGGCAAGGTGAAGGTTCGCGCCATCAAGTCAGTGCTGGAGGGCCGCTATCTCAAAGGCTTGATAACCGACGAGCGGACGGCGCGATCGCTCGTGGAACAGACGCCGGTCGGGTAGCCGGCAACCATTTCGTTGAAACTACCCTGTGGAGGAGAAGAGAAATGCGTGAGAAAGAGAAAGACCTCATCGACGCGTTCCTGCGTGGACAAGTCGACCGCCGTGGGCTGATCAAGGGCCTCGGTACAATGGGCCTTGCCGCCAGCACCGCCGGCACACTGCTCAATTTCGGGCAGACCCGCGCCCTGGCGGCTGATTTCGACTGGCAGGCGCATAAGGGCAAGACCATCAAGCTGTTGCTCAACAAGCATCCTTACGCCGATGCGATGATCGCCAACCTCGACAATTTCAAGCAGTTGACCGGCATGAATGTCGTCTATGACGTGTTCCCCGAAGACGTCTATTTCGACAAGGTTACCGCCGCGCTGTCGGCCAGCTCGCCCGAATACGATGCTTTCATGACGGGCGCCTACATGACCTGGACCTACGGCCCGGCCGGCTGGATCACCGACCTCAACGAATGGATCAAGGATCCGGCCAAGACCAACCCGAAATATGCCTGGGACGACTTCCTGCCCGGCGTCAGGAAGTCCTGCGCCTGGAACGGCCAGCCTGGCGGAGTGCTCGGTTCCGACGACGCCAAGCAGTGGTGCATTCCGTGGGGTTTCGAACAGAACAACATCACCTACAACAAGGGCATGTTCGACAAGGTCGGCGTCAGCGTTCCCGGCAATATGGATGAGATGGTCGCTACGGCGGCGAAGCTCACCAAGGACGTCGGCGGTGGCGTCTACGGCATCGGCGTGCGCGGCTCGCGCTCCTGGGCGACGATCCACCCGGGCTTCCTGTCGGCCTACGCCAATTTCGACCAGAAGGACCTGAACGTCTCGGCTGACGGCAAGCTGTCGGCCGCGATGAGCACCGCCGAATCCAAGGCTTTCCACAAACAGTGGGTCCAGATGATTCAGGAGAGCGGCCCGAAGGACTGGTCGACCTACACCTGGTACCAGGTCGGCACCGATCTCGGTGCAGGCGCCTCGGCGATGATCTACGATGCCGACATTCTCGGCTACTTCATGAATGGCGGCGATAACAAGATGGCCGGCAAGCTCGCCTTCGCGGCGTTCAAGGCCAATCCCGCCGCCAAGGCACCGACGCCCAATATCTGGATCTGGTCGCTGTCGATGTCCAACTTCTCCAAAGACAAGGACGCCACCTGGTACTTCATGCAATGGGCATCCGGACCCGAGCATGCACTGTTCGGTGCGACCAAGATGGACTTCGTCAATCCGGTCCGCCAGTCGGTCTGGAACGACCAGATGTTCCGGGACAAGTTGAACAAGAGCTATCCCGGTTATGTCGAGATGTTCGACGTCTCGGCGCCGGGCGCCAGCATCAAGTTCACTCCGCAGCCGCTGTTCTTCGATCTCACCACCGAATGGGCGGCGACGCTGCAGAAGATGGTGGCCAAGGAAGTGCCGGTCGACGAGGGCCTCGACAAGCTGGCCGAGAGCATCAACGGCCAGCTCAAGGAAGCCGGGCTCGGCTAAGGGGCGGCAAAGGCTGGCCCGTCGCGGGCCAGCCTTTGAGATGTGATACGTTTGCGACGCGGTCCCGAAAGGTGCCGCCTGCTCGCCCGCCCGGCCGCCTTGCTCCCTTGGGCGGCCGGGACGGCGAAGCAACAGGATGACGGAGCAGCAGATGACTGCGGCGACAATACAAAGAAACACGCCGTCGGGCTTCAGGATCAGCAAGCGTGTGCTGCCTTACCTCCTCAGCCTGCCGGCCCTGCTGGTCTGCATCGGAATCCTGATCCCGTTCCTGACCTCGGTGGTCTATTCGTTCCAGCGCTACCGGTTGAGCCAACCCTGGGCGCGGCAGTTCAACTGGGGCGACAACTATATCTCCTTCTTCACCGACCCGAAGTTCTGGAACACGCTGGAGATTTCGCTGCTCTACGCCGGCATCACCGTCGTGCTCGAGCTGCTTCTCGGTCTCGGCATCGCCATGCTGCTGCAGAAGCGCTCGACGCTAAACAACTTCATCTCGATAATGCTGTTGATGCCGCTGATGACGGCGCCGGCGCTCGCCGCGCTGATGTGGAAGCTGATGACCAATCCCGGCTTCGGTGTGCTCAGCTATCTCGCTAGCCTGATCGGGCTGCAGGATTTCCGCTGGGCCTCGTCTCCGTCGACGGCATTGCTCACCGTCGTCCTTGTCGACATCTGGGTCTACACGCCTTTCATCATGATCCTGCTGCTTGCCGGACTGCGCAGCCTGCCGACGCAGCCCTTCGAGGCGGCAGCACTCGACGGCGTGCCGCGCAGCTTCGTCTTCTTCCGCATCACCCTGCCGATGCTGACCCCCTACATCCTGACAGCGACGCTGTTCCGCCTGCTCGATTCAATCCAGCAGTTCGACATCATCTACGCCATGACCCAAGGCGGGCCGGGCGATACGCTGACCGTCTTCCAGGTGGAGGCCTATCTCAACTTCTTCCAGTCGACCAATGTCGGCCGCTCGGCAGCACTGATGATCATCCTGTGGGCGATTACCTATTTCCTCTCGAACATTTTCATCAAGAACTGGCTGCGGCTGCGCGAACGCGCCCGCGGCCATGCATAGGAGGCTGGCATGGAACACACCTCCCTTCTCGAACGCATCCTGCGTGGCATAGCCCTGGCACTGGTCGTGATCTTCTTCATGTTCCCGATCGTCTGGATCCTGATGATGTCGTTCCAGACCAACGAGACAATCCTGCGGATCCCGCCGCAGCTTGTCTTCGAGCCGACGCTCGCCAACTACACCGCCTTGATCACAGGCAAGCTGATGACGGCAGCCGGCACGCTCGACATCGCCTTCATGCGCAATCTCTGGAATTCCGTCTTCCTGTCGGTCACCTCGGTTGCCGTCGCGCTGCTGCTCGGCGTTCCCGCAGCCTATGCCTTTGCCCGGCACAAATTCCGCGGCTCGGAGGACATCGCCTTCACGCTGCTGTCGTTCCGGTTCGCGCCGGCGCTGCTGGTGCTTTTGCCGCTCACCCTTTATTTCCAGAAGCTCGGGCTGGCCAACACCTATATCGGGCTGATCTGGGTCTACCAGCTGATCTGCCTGCCGCTGATCCTGTGGATCGTGCGCGGCTATTTCGAGGATATTCCGGCCGACATCGAATACGCCTACCGCATCGCCGGCCATTCCTGGTTTGCCACCTTCCGCAAGATCGCGCTGCCGCTCGCCGGGCCGGGCATTGCCGCTGCCGGCCTGCTCGCCTTCATCTTCGCCTGGAACAATTTCGTCTTTGCGCTGGTGCTCGCTTCGGCCGACAAGCAGCCGGTGACGGTCGGCGCGCTGGCGTTCATCACCTCCTCCGGCATCCAGTACGGCCAGATCTCAGCCGCGATCGTGCTGTCGATCACGCCGACGCTGGCGCTCGCGCTTTATGCGCAGCGCTATCTCGTCGAAGGCCTGTCGCTTGGCGCGGTGAAAGGATAGTCCGATGGCAAGCCTCGAACTGCGAAACATCGTCAAGCGCTACAAAAGCCAGACCGTTCTCGACAATCTGTCGCTGACCGTCGCCGACGGCGAAACGCTGGTCCTGTTCGGGCCGTCCGGCGCCGGCAAGACGGTGCTATTGCGGCTGGTCGCCGGCGTCATCGACCCCGACGAGGGAAAGATCCTCATCGGCGGCGAGGACATGACCGACGTCGACGCCGAGTTCCGCGGCGTCGGCATGGCGTTCCAGAACTTCGCGCTGTTCCCGCATATGACGGCGTTCGACAACATCGCCACGCCGCTGCAGGCGAAGCATTCGTCGCAGGGCGCGATCAAGGCCGGCGTCGAGAGCGTCGGCAAGCTGTTGAAGATCGGCCATGTGCTCAGCCACAAGCCGCGGGCGCTGTCCAACGGCCAGAAGCAGCGCACCGCGCTTGCCCGCGCCCTGGTCGGCTCGCCGCCGCTTCTGCTGCTCGACGATCCCTTGCGCAACGTCGATGCCAAATTGCGCTTCGAAATGCGGCTCGAACTGCCAAGGCTGCTCGCCGATCGTGGCGCAACCGTTGTCTACGTCACCCAGGACTACAAGGAAGCGATGGCGCTTGGCGATCGCATCGCAGTGATGTCGCAAGGCGTCGTGAAACAGCTCGGCACGCCCGAACAGATCTATCGCGAGCCGGCCAACGTCGAGATCGCCCGACTGTTCGGCGACCCGACCATCAACCTGCTCGACGTCAAGCCGTCCCGGGATGCCAAGGGCGTCTATGTCGGCCTGTCCAATGTCCAGGTCCATCTGGCCGGCGCGCATGAGGCGGCGGTCGGCCGTGACTGCGTGATAGGCTTGCGGCCGGAGGCGCTGGCCTTTGTTGACGAAGGCACGTCCGGCGCCATCCCGGTGACGGTCGAGGCCGAGACGCCGCTCAACGAGAAGATCGTCACCCTGGTGCGCACCGTGCGCGGCCGTGAAATCCTGGTTTCGCGTCCGTCCGGGATACCGGGTCAATCCGAGGGTAGGGCGCATATCGCTGTCGACAGCAAAAGCGCCCTGCTGTTCGATCGTGCAAGCGGCGAGCGCATCGGCTCGAAAAATGTCGTCAATTTGCGCAGTGGAGAAGCGGCATGAGCCCGAGCGCAATCACCATTTCGGGCGTCGACAAGTTCTACGGTCCGATCGACCGCGGCGTGCACGCCGTCAAGAACCTGACGATGGAAATCGCCAAGGGCGAGATCGTGGCACTGCTCGGCTCATCCGGCTGCGGCAAGACCTCGACATTGCGCATGATCGCAGGCTTCGAAGAGGTCTCGCGCGGCACAATCTCGGTTGCCGGCCGCAAGGTGCACACGTTGCCGCCGGTCAGGCGCAACGTCGCAATGGCCTTCGAGGGCTATTCGCTCTACCCGCCGCTGACCGTGCGCGAGAACATGGCCTTCGCCCTCAAGGCCGCCAGGCTGGCGAAGAGTGCGGTCGATGCAAAGGTTGCCAACATCGCCAAGCTGCTCGAGATCGAGGACATTCTCGAGCGCTATCCGAGCTCGATCTCCGGCGGCCAGCAGCAGCGCGCCAGCCTCGGCCGGGCGCTGATCCGCGAGGCCGACCTGCATCTGCTGGACGAGCCGATGGGCCAGCTCGAGCCGCAGCTTCGCGCCGTGCTGCGCGGCCGCATCAAGCATTTCATCAAGGAGCGTGGCCTGACCGCGATTCTGGTCACCCACGACCAGACCGAGGCCAATGCGCTGGCCGATCGCATCGCTGTCATGGAGGGCGGCGTGCTGCAGCAGTTCGATACGCCTGACAGGCTCAAGGAGCGGCCGGCAAACCTGTTCACCGGCACCTTCGTTGGCGAGCCGCCGATGAATGTCTTCGAGGCCTATGTCGGCACGGCTGCCGGCAAGATCAGTCTCAAGCTGCCCGACGGGCTTTCGCTCGACTACGACAAGGATGCGTTCAGCGGCCCGGTTCGCGACGAATTGCTCAACCGGCAGCGCGTCGTCATCGGCGTCAGGCCCTATGCGGTCCGCCGCTCGAAGGATGGTGTGCCGGCGACGGTTTCGGCCAATCAATGGCTCGGCGACCAGACCCATATCGCCGCCGATTTCGCCGGCGGTTCGCTGGTCCTGGTCGAACATGACCGAACGCGCTTGGAGCTTGGCGCGCCGATCAAGATCAGCATCGATCCGAAAAACCTTCACGTCTTCGATCAGGCGAGCGGCAATGCCATTTCGCACGGCACGGAGCTTGCTTGATGCAGGATGTGCTGATCGGCATCGACGCCGGCACGTCTGTCATAAAATCCGTCGCCTTTGACACGGCGGGCAGGCAGATCGCGTCCGCCGCGCTGCCCAATAAATACGAGACACTGCCGGGCGGCGGCGCCGAGCAGGACCTGACACGCACCTGGGCCGATACCGCGACGACCTTGCGCGAGCTTGCCGACAAGGTGCCGGATCTCGCCAGCCGGACCATTGCCATCGCCGTGACCGGGCAGGGCGACGGTACCTGGCTGATCGACAAGGATGGCGAGCCGGTTGCCAAGGGCTGGCTGTGGCTCGACGCGCGCGCTGCCGCGGTCGTCGAGGAGATCCGCGCGCGGCCGGAGGACCGGCTGCGCTTCGAAAAGACCGGCAGCGGACTCGCTGCCTGCCAGCAGGGATCGCAGTTCGTGTTCATGAAGCGCCACATGCCCGCGATGCTTGCCAATGCAGCGACGGCGTTCCACTGCAAGGACTGGCTCTATTTCAAGTTGACCGGCCATCGCGCCACCGACCCGTCCGAGGGCACCTTCACCTTCGGCGACTTCCGCACGCGCGGCTATTGCGATGATGTGCTCGAGGTACTCGGCGTCACCGATCTCCGGCATCTGTTGCCGCCCATCGTCGATGGCACCAGGCAAAGCACCTCGCTGTCGGTGGCAGCAGCCGATGCGACTGGCCTGCTCGCCGGCACACCGGTCGTTCTGGCCTATGTCGATGTCGCCTGCACGGCGCTCGGCGCCGGCCTGTTCGATCGCGAACGCAAGCCGGGATGCTCGATCATCGGCTCCACCGGAATGCATATGCGGCTTGCCGAAACGCCGGACGAGGTTCTGCTCAACGAGGCTGCAACCGGCTACACGATGACGATGCCGGCACCCGGCGTCTTTGCGCAGATGCAGTCGAACATGGCGGCAACGCTCAATATCGACTGGGTCCTTGGCCTCGCCTCCGGCATTCTCGCCTCGCAAGGTATTACGCGGACCAATGGCGAGATGATCGCGCTGGTCGACCAGTGGATATCGTCGTCCGAGCCAGGCTCGCTGCTCTACCAGCCCTATGTCTCGGAGGCCGGCGAGCGCGGCCCGTTCGTCGATGCCAATGCCAGGGCCGGCTTCATCGGCATTTCGTCCAGGCACGGCTATGCCGACATGGTCCGCGCGGTGTTCGAGGGGCTGGCTTTCGCGGCACGCGATTGCTACGCCGCCATGGGGCCACTGCCCAAGGAAATCCGCCTGACCGGCGGAGCGGCCAGGAGCCCGGCTCTGCGCAAGATCCTGGGTGCTGCGGTCGGCGCCGACATTCGCACCAGCGAGCGCGAGGAGGCCGGTGCTGCGGGCGCCGCAATGATTGCTGCGGTCTGCGTCGGCCAGTACGCATCGATGGACGATTGCGTCAGTGAATGGGTCACTCCTTTGCTCCGTGCGGCCGAGCCCAGCGACCGGAAACTTGCCGGTGCCTATGAGGCGATGGCTCCGTCCTACACATTGGCGCATGAGGCGCTGCGGCCGGTCTGGCGTTCGATGGCCGCGTCCAGGCAAACCGACTTGAATTGAGAAGAGCATGCCCAAGAAAATTGCGATCATCGGCGACCGCTTCATGCTTCCGGAAGTGTTTCGCGAGAAAATCGAGGCGGCCTGCGGCGACAACCTCGACATCCGCAGCATTGAGACCGCTTGGCCCGACGAGCCGATGCAATTCGGCAATGCCGCGCTTGGTCTGGGCAAGGTCAAGGAGTATTTCGGCGATCCCGACGAGGTGGTGGACTTCATCGGCGACGCCGAAATCTTCGTCACCCAGCTTGCGCCGCTCTCTGAAAGCATGATGCAGCGCCTGCCCACGCTCGAGCTGGTTGCGGTATCGCGCGGCGGGCCGATCAACATCGACATGGCGGCCGCCAAGGCCCATGGCATTACCGTTGTCAATGTGCCCGGCCGCAACGCCAGCGCCGTGGCCGAGTTCACCATCGGCGCCATTCTCGCTGAAACGCGGCTGATCCGCGTCGGCCACGAAGCCTTGCGCAAGGCCGAGTGGCGCGGCGATCTCTACCGCGCCGACCGCACCGGCCGCGAGCTCAACGAAATGACCGTGGGCGTCATCGGCTATGGCAATATCGGCACCAGGCTGGTTCGGCTGCTGCGTGCTTTCGGCTGTCGCATCCTGGTCTGCGATCCCTATGTGCAGTTGAGCGTCGAGGACCGCAATGCCGGCGTCGAGCTGGTAGCGCTGGACGATCTGCTGTCGCGCTCCGATGTGGTCACGCTGCATTCCCGGGTCACCGAAGAGACGCGCGGTCTCATCGGCAAGGACGCCATTGCCCGGATGAAGCCAGGCGTAATCTTCGTCAATACAGCGCGGGGACCGCTGGTCGACTACGATGCACTCTACGAGGCGCTCGTCTCGGGACAGATCGGCAGTGCCATGTTGGAGACGTTCGCCGTCGAGCCGGTGCCTGCCGACTGGCCCTTGCTGCAGCTGCCGAACGTGACACTGACGCCGCATATCGCCGGCGCGTCGGTGCGCACGGTGACTTATGCGGCCGAGCAGGCGGCCGAGGAAGTGCGCCGCTTCATCGCCGGTCTGCCTCCGGTCAATCCATGCTGACGACAGGGCATAGAGCGAGATGAACGGTGAAACCGAAATCGTCGACCTCTTCGTCATCGGCGGTGGCGTCAATGGCGCCGGAATCGCGCGCGATGCGGCGGGCCGGGGCCTGTCGGTCATTCTTTGCGAAAAAGACGATCTCGCCGAGGGCACCAGTTCGCGATCGGGAAAGCTCGTTCATGGCGGTTTGCGCTATCTCGAATATTACGAGTTCCGCCTGGTGCGGGAGGCGCTGATCGAGCGCGAGGTGCTGCTCGAATCCGCGCCGCACATCATCTGGCCTATGCGCTTCGTGCTGCCGCACAGCCCCGATGACAGGCCGGCTTGGCTGGTCCGGCTCGGCCTGTTCCTCTACGATCATCTTGGCGGCCGCAAGCGGCTGCCGGCCACCCGCACGCTCGACCTGCGCACCGCACCCGAAGGCGCGCCGATCAAGGACGCCTTCAAGCGCGGCTTCGAATATTCCGACTGCTGGGTCGACGACGCCCGCCTGGTCGTCATCAACGCGCTCGACGCCGCGGAGCGTGGGGCCAGGATATTCACCCGAACCGCCTGCATTGCCGCCCGTCGCGAAAGCGGCCTGTGGTCGGTGGAGATGCGCGACGGTCGAACCGGCGTCAGGACCACAGTCCGGGCACGGGCGCTGATCAACGCCGGCGGTCCCTGGGTCAACGACATCGTCAACCGCGTGGCCGGCCAGAACTCCAAGCGGAACGTGCGCCTGGTCAAGGGCAGCCACATTGTCGTGCCAAAATTCTGGGAAGGGCGACAGGCCTATCTCGTCCAAAACAGCGACAAGCGCGTGATCTTCATCAATCCCTACCAGAACGATCTGGCGCTGATCGGCACCACCGACATCCCCTATGACGGGCGGCCGGAAGACGTGACCGCGGATGCCGGCGAGATCGATTATCTGATCAAGGTGGTCAACCGCTACTTCAAGCGCCAGCTTGCGCGCGGCGACGTCGTTCATTCGTTTTCCGGCGTCAGGCCGCTCTATGACGACAATGCCGACAATCCGAGTGCGGTGACCCGCGATTATATTTTCGAACTCGACGCTTCGGCAGGGCAGGCGCCGCTGCTTTCCGTCTTCGGCGGCAAGATCACCACCTTCCGCAAATTGGCCGAGCACGCGCTGGACCGCATCGCCCCGTTCTTTCCGAAGATGGGCAAGCCGTGGACCTCGAAAGGGCATCTGCCGGGCGGCGATATCGCCAATGCCGATTTCGAGCAGTTCCTCGGTGACCTCGGCCACGAATATCCTTGGATGCCCGCCTCCCTGGTCAAGCATTATGGCCGGCTCTATGGCACAAGGACGCGTGATCTGGTCGGCGCGGCCGGTTCGCTCGCCGAACTGGGCCGGCGCTTCGGCAAGGATTTTTTCGAGCGCGAAGCTAACTACCTGCTCGAGCACGAATGGGCCGAGACCGCGGCCGATATTCTCGAACGACGCACCAAGCACGGCCTGCATCTGTCCAGCGCGGAAAGAGAAGCGTTCGAGGACTGGTGTTCGAATCGGCTGGCGAAGGCCGGCTGATGGCCTTTACGCTGTCCCTCAACACCAATCCGCTGGTCAACCGTTTTGCCGAACCGGACGACCTGATCGATACGATCGCCTACGACATCGGCATCCGCGACGTGCAGCTCACGCATGAGTTCATCAATCCCGGCTGGCCGGCGGCAACGATCGCTAAATTCACCCGCCTGTTCCGCTCCGCTCTCAACCGCACCGGGGTGCGCGTGACCTCGGCGATGACCGGCCCTTACGGCCGGCTCAATCATTTCGGCCATCCCGATGCCGACGTGCGACGCTACTACGTCGACTGGTTCAAGACCTTTGCCGAAATTTCGGCCGAGCTCGGCGCCGGCGGCATGGGTACGCAGTTCGCGATCTTCACCCATCGGGATTACGACGATCCTGAACGTCGCGCGCGGCTTTTCGACATCGCGCTGGCGTGCTGGCGTGAGGTTGCCGAGCATGCCCAGGCCGCCGGCTTGATCTACCTGTTCTGGGAGCCGATGTCGGTCGGCCGCGAGTTCGGCCATACGATCGAGAGCTGCCGGACGCTGCAGCGCGAGATCGATGCCGCCGGCATGGCGATCCCGCTCAAGATGATGGTCGACATCGACCATGGCGACGTGACGTCGAGCAATCCGGACGACATCGACCCTTATGCCTGGGCCGAAGCCTTTCCAAAGCAATCGCCGATCATCCACGTCAAGCAGTCGTCGATGAACAAGGGTGGCCATTGGCCGTTCATTGCCGCCCACAACAAGGACGGCCGCATCACACCGGAAAAGCTGCTGGAGACGATTCGCCGTGGCGGCGGCGTCGACAACGAGATCTGCCTCGAATTGTCGTTCCGCGAGCGCGAGCCCGTCGACCACCAGGTCATCGCCATGATCCGCGAGTCGGTCGGCTATTGGGCGCCCTTCATCGAGGCCGGCAGGGCCGATCTTTTGCCGCGAGCATGATGGATGAGCAGGAGCCGATGCGGCCCCTGCTCATCCAGAACACATCAGCCGAATTTAGGGTCGAGGCTGCCGGATTTATAGCGCCTGGCCATTTCCGATAGCGGCAGCGGCTTGATCTTCGGTGCGTTGCCGGCGGTGCCGAATTGCTCGAAACGCTCCTTGCAGAGCTTTCGCATGGCGGCCATCGCCGGCGTCAGATATTTGCGCGGGTCGAATTCGCTCGGGTTCTCGGTCAGCACCTTGCGAATGGCGCCGGTCAGCGCCATGCGGTTGTCGGTATCGATGTTGATCTTGCGCACGCCGTGCTTGATGCCGCGCTGGATCTCCTCGACCGGCACCCCCCATGTCGGCTTCATCTGGCCGCCATATTTGTTGATGATCTCCTGCAGCTCTTCCGGCACCGAGGACGAGCCGTGCATGACGAGATGCATGTTCGGCAGGCGGCGGTGAATTTCCTCGATGACGTTCATGGCGAGCACAGCGCCGTCCGGCTTGCGGCTGAACTTGTAGGCGCCGTGGCTGGTGCCCATGGCGACGGCCAGCGCATCGACACGGGTGTCGCGCACGAATTGTTCGGCCTGCACGGGATCGGTCAGCAGTTGGTCGTGGCTGATGACGCCCTCGACGCCATGGCCGTCCTCCTGCTCGCCGCCACCCATCTCCAGCGATCCGAGAACGCCGATCTCGCCTTCCACCGAGACGCCGCCCCAATGCGCCATGTCGACGACGCGGCGGGTGATGCCGGAATTATAGGCGTAGTCGGCCGGCGTCTTGCCGTCTTCCTTCAGCGATCCGTCCATCATCACCGAAGTGAAGCCGTGCTGGATCGCAGTGACGCAAGTGGCTTCGTTGTTGCCATGGTCGAGATGCATGCAGACCGGGATATCGGGATGGATTTCGACCAGCGCGTCGATCAGCTTGGCCAACACCACATCGTTGGCGTAGGCTCGCGCGCCGCGGCTCGCCTGCAGGATAACCGGCGATTTGGTCTCCTCGGCTGCCTCCATGATGGCGAGACCCTGTTCCATATTGTTCATGTTGAAGGCAGGCACGCCATAGCCGTATTCGGCGGCATGGTCGAGCAATTGTCTCAGTGTGATGCGAGCCACTCAGTAGTCTCCCGTATCCGGTTTCGGGCCAGTGTTTGCGGGCTGTTCGGTTGTCGTCGAGCCCCTGATGCTTCTGGCCGGATTTCCGCGGCACCGCAACCGCTGGGCGCTCGGCCGGCAGCAATTCTTGTTACAGCACGCGACCAGAAGCGTCATGATATCCCATAGAGATATAACATTATCACAAAAAATTTGGTGGCTTGTGCGACGTTTGCTGTTATATCTCGGACGCGGGGTGTACGAGGAAACCGCGGAAATGAAGAGCGACGGCCGTCGGCAAGGCATCATGGATTTTCTGATGGACATCGGCACCGCCAGTGTCGACGATCTTGCCTCACGTTTCGGCGTGTCGAAGATGACCGTCCACCGCGACCTCGACGAGCTCGAGGAAAGCGGTTTTCTGCGCAAGGTGCGCGGCGGCGCCTCGATCCAGCCGAGCAGCCTTTTCGAGAGCGATTTCCGTTACCGCCAGAGATTGGCTGGCGACGAGAAAAAGCGCATCGCCGTCGCCGCCGTGAGGATGATCGAGCCGGGCCAGACGGTGATTATCGACGACGGCTCGACTGCGGGCGGCGTTGCTCGGCACCTTGCCGATCTGCGTCCGCTGACGGTGATCTCGAACAACCTGGCTGTCATCCAGGATTTGGCGGGCGTTGCCGGCATCAACCTGATTGCGCTTGGCGGCCAATACAGCAAGAAGTTCCACGGCTTCTTCGGCCTGCTCGCCGAAGACACGCTGAAATCTTTGCGCGCAGATGTCGCCTTCCTGTCTTCATCGGCCATCCATGGTGCCTCAGCCTTTCACCAAGATCAGGAAGTGGTCCAGACCAAACGGCTGATGATGGCTGCAGCAGCGCGCAAATATCTGCTGGCCGATCACGGCAAGTTTGGCCGCACCGCCTTGCACTTCCTGACCGATCTTAAGGCCTTCGACATGGTCTTCACCGGCCGCGAGCCGCAGCCGCAGATGCGCGCCGCGCTGGATGGCGCTGGCGTTTCGCTGACCGTGATCGCAGAGTAGGAGGGCGCGTATGGTTTATTGGGTTGGCACCAGCTGGAAAATGAACAAGACGCTCGCCGAGGCGATGGCCTTCGCCGAGGCGCTGGCGAAGTTCGTCCCCGGTTTCGACGAGCGCATTCAGCCTTTCGTCATCCCGCCCTTCACGGCGGTCCGCGAGGTCAAGAAAGCGCTGTCGCCGACACGCATCAAGGTTGGCGCGCAGAACATGCATTGGGCCGACGCCGGTGCCTGGACCGGCGAGATCTCGCCGGTAATGCTGAAAGACTGCGAACTTGATATGGTAGAGTTGGGCCACAGCGAACGGCGCGAGCATTTCGGCGAGACCGACAAGGCTGTCGGGCTGAAGACTGCAGCGGCGGTGAAGCACGGTCTCGTGCCACTCATCTGCGTCGGCGAGACCTTGGCTCAACGCAACAGCGGGCAGGCCGCTGCGGTACTGGCCCTGCAGGTGCACGGCGCACTGCAGTTTCTCGAAGGGGCGGCGAAGGCGGCGACGATCCTGTTCGCCTATGAGCCGGTCTGGGCGATCGGCGACAAGGGCGTGCCGGCAAGTTCTGCTTATGCCGACAAGCAGCAGGCGCTGATCAAGAAAATCGCCCGCGACCTGCTGCCCGTGGTGCCGCCGGTGCTTTATGGCGGCAGCGTCAATCCGCAAAATGCCGCCGAATTGGTCGGCCAGCCCAATATAGACGGCTTGTTCATCGGCCGTTCCGCCTGGCAGGCGGAAGGCTATATCGACATCCTCAAACGCGCCTCGGCGGCGATCTGAAGCATCGACCAGGAAGGAAACCGAACATGAAAATAGCCATTGGAGCCGACAGCGCCGGCAAGCCGCTGCTCGACGTCATTGCCGCTCACCTTGCCACCAAGCCCGGCCTCACGGTCAACGATCTCAGCCAGGCGGGCTACTATGCCGACCTGTCGCAGAAGCTCGCCCAGACCATCCTGGACGGCGAGAACGATCGCGGCATCCTGTTTTGCGGCACCGGCATCGGCGTATCCATTTCCGCCAACAAGGTCCCCGGCATTCGCGCCGCACTCACCCACGACACCTATTCGGCCGAGCGCGCGGCGAAATCCAACAACGCCCAGATCATCACCATGGGCGCGCGCGTCATCGGCCCGGAACTGGCCAAGTCGATCGTCGACGCCTGGCTCGCATCGGAATTCGATGAGAAGGGACCATCGGCCGGCAATGTCCAGGCCATCGACAGGCTCGACGCGGCGAAGCGGGGCTAAGCCAGACTGTTCCGCATCGCCCTGACGATCGTCACGGCCGACGCGGCGCCAGGATCGACGTGGCCGAGCGAGCGCTCGCCGAGACGCGAAGAGCGGCCCTTGGTGGCGATCATGTCCTTGGTCGCCTCGGCGCCGCTTTCGGCCGCGGCAAGTGCCGCATCCAGGCTCTCGGACAGGCTCTTGCCGGCTTCCTGTGCGACACCCGCTGCCCGCGCTGCCGGCAGCCATGCGTCGACCATGGTCTTTTCGCCGAGCTCGGCCTTGCCGCGATCCTGGATGCCTTGTGCCATCGCCCGGAACATGGCGATGACGTCAGCGTCCTCCAGAATTGCCTTGCCTTTGACGGCGGCGGCACCGCGCATGAAGGCGGTCGCATAGAGCGGGCCCGACGAGGCGCCGACTGCGTTGAGAAACGACTTTGCCGCGGTGTTGAGCAATGCCGTCGGCTCGGTCGACGCATCGATCTGGTCCAGCGCGTCGCGCACAGCGCCGAAGCCTAGTGCCATGGCGATGCCATGGTCGGCGTCGCCTATGACGCCGTCGAGCCGGCAGAGCCTGTCCTTGTCGGCGTCGATCGCTGCGGCGATCGCATCGAACATTTTTTTCAATTTGGCCGTATCGGTGGATGTCATGATGCTCTCTCAGCCGGCGCGGAACATGGCGCAGTCGCAGGGATGGTCGAGCATCTCCTGCAATTCGCCATCGAGATGCATCAGCGTCACCGAGGCGCCGGCCATTTCGAGCGACGTGCAATAATTGCCGACCCAGGTCGCGTGGACGGAAACGCCGATGTCGTCGAGCCTCTGCTTGACGCGCCGATTCATGATGTAAAGCTCCATCAACGGCGTTGAGCCGAGTGAATTGACGAGCACGGCGACCTTATCGCCGCGCGCCGGTGCCATCTCGTCGAGCATCTTGTCCAGCATCTCGTCGGTGATCTCGTCGGCGGTTTTCAACTTTCCACGCGCGATGCCTGGTTCGCCATGAATGCCCATGCCGATCTCCATCTCGTCCGGGCCGATCTCGAAATTGGGCCGGCGGGTCTGCGGCAGCGAGCAGGGCGACAGCGCCACGCCCATGGTGAAGGTGTGATCGTTGGCCTTCCTGGCGATACGCTCGCATTCATCGAATGACAGCATCTGGTCGCATGCGGCACCGGCGGCCTTGAAAATGAAGAAATTGCCGGCGACGCCGCGCCGCTTCTGCCTCTGGTCGCGTGGCGCCGAGGCGACGTCGTCGGTGGTCAGCACGGTGCGCACTTCGATGTCGTCCATCGCCGCCATCTCTGCGGCCATGTCGAAGTTCATCACGTCGCCAGCATAGTTGCCGTACATGAACAGCACGCCGGCGCCGCCGCTGGCCGCCTTGGCGCATTCGAGGATCGGGTCCGGCGGCGGCGAGGCGAAGACATTGCCGATTGCGGCGGCGTCGGCCAGCCCCTTGCCGACGAAGCCGAGGAAGGTCGGCTCGTGGCCCGAGCCGCCACCGATGACGAGACCGACCTTGTCGGGGCGTGGGCCGTCGCGGGCGATGATGGAGCGCGGACTTCCCTCCGCACTTCTGAGATGGCGCGGATGCGCAGCCAGGATGCCCTCCAGCATCTCGTCGACGGAGCGGTTACCGTCATTGATGATCTTCTTGGTCTGCACCAGCATCCTCCCTGGTTTTCGTGAGATACTACAGCGCCTTACCGGGATTTCCACCCGCGACGGAGATTTCATGCCGCGATGCGTTCGCGTGCCGCCAGCAGTTGCACGCAGGCACTGGCCGCCTCTTTGCCCTTGACCTTGAAATGCTCGAAGAAGAAGCGGTGATGGTCCGCGCTGTCATGGTAGTTGTGCGGCGTCAGCACCGCCGAAAGCACGGGCACGCCAGTCGACAATTGCACGTTCATCATGCCGTCGATGACAGCGCCCGCCACGAATTCATGGCGGTAGATGCCGCCATTGATGACAAACGCCGCGCCGAGGATCGCCGCATAGCGACCGGTCTGGGCCAAGGTCTTTGCATGCAGGGGAATCTCATAGGCACCCGGCACGTCGAAGACATCGACGGCAAAGCGTTTCTCCCCGAGAACCGCCAGTTCCGCCTCGAACGCTTCAACGCATTGGTCGACGATGTCGGCGTGCCAGCGCGCCCGAATGACGGCAACGCGGATCGTTTCATAGTTTTTCCGGGAATGCTGATTCATGGGTCCATCCTTCCGTTTCGAACCAGAATCAGGACGCACGATACGGAATCCGAACCGCGAAAGCGGACCGTCTTCCATTCGTTCTCTTCCATCCGGACTTTGACCGTCGGCTCCGGAATCACACCGGATCTGCTGACCCTTCCGATCATCTGGAAGGCGCTCGCGGGCTTGGGCCGAAACCCTTCACCGCCGGTGGGAACTTTCACCCCGCCCTGAGAACATTGACGGCAGATGTATGGGAGGGCAGGATGACGCTGTCAATCGCGGCGCCGACGGCGGATCATCCGCGCTCGGGAAACATCGTCTTCAGGCCTTCGCGCGAGGCCGTAGCGACACCGCGTTCGGTGATCAAACCGGTGACCAGCCGCGCCGGCGTCACGTCGAAGGCCGGATTGGCCGCCGGCGTGGCTTCCGGCGACACGCGGACCTGGGCGATCTCGCCGGAAGCGGTCTTGCCCCAGACCAGCGAGACCTCGTCGGGCGAGCGCTGTTCGATCGGGATTTCGGCCAGCCCGTCGCCCACGGTCCAGTCGATCGTCGGCGACGGCAGCGCGACATAGAACGGCACGTCGTTGTCGGCGGCGGCCAGTGCCTTGAGATAGGTACCGATCTTGTTGCACACATCGCCGTCGGCGGTGGTCCTGTCGGTGCCGACGACGACCATGTCGATCTGGCCACGCTGCATCAGATGGCCGCCGGCGTTGTCGACAATGAGCGTATGCGGCACGCCGTGGCCGGCCATCTCCCAGGCGGTCAATTGGGCACCCTGGTTGCGGGGTCGCGTTTCATCGACATAGACATGGACTGGAATGCCGGCTTCCGTCGCCAGATAGATCGGCGCGGTGGCGGTGCCGTAGTCGACGGTGGCCAGCCAGCCGGCATTGCAGTGGGTTAGGATGTTGACTGGTTCGCCCGGCTGCTTGCGCGCCGCGATCGCCTTGATGATTTCGAGCCCATGGGCGCCGATGGCGCGGTTGAGGCCGACATCCTCGTCGGCGATCTCGCCGGCACGCCGATACGCAGCCGCGGCACGTTCTGCCAGGGGAAGCGTCAGCAGGAAGCGCTGCATTTCGTTCAGCGCCCAGCGCAAATTGATCGCCGTCGGGCGCGTTTCGTGCAAGGTTGCCCAGACGGCGTCGAGTGCTGCATCCGACGGGTCGTCGGCCATCTGCATGGCGACGCCATAGGCCGCGGTGACGCCGATCAGCGGCGCCCCGCGCACCCACATGTCGCGGATTGCCGTGGCGATGCCGGCGACGGTATCGATCTTTTCGATGCGGAACTCATGCGGCAGCCAGCGCTGGTCGATGATCTCCACCGAACGCCCGTCGTCACTCGGCCAGATGGTGCGGTAGTGGCGGTCGCCGACGTTCAAATCCTGCTCTCCCGTTCGATCAGCGCGGCCAACCGGTTGACCTCGTCGATGCTGTGGATCTGGCGCCGGTTGACGGCGAGGTGACGGCCGAATTTCAGCGCCTTTGCCTCACATCTGGCGCGCAGATCAGGATCGGCAATGGTCTCGAAATCGGCATTATGGGCAAGGCCGAGAATGCGCCGGTGAACCTCGACGCCGGCAAAGCCGAGCAGATCGGTCCAGATCGACTGCAGCATGTGGTCTAGCGCCTGCTCGGCGCCAAGCCTGTCGCCCTGATCCTCGAACAGACTCTTGTGGTAGAGCATGCCGGTACGCTCGGTTCGCCACAGATGCGAGAACTCGACGCGGAATACCGACCATGTCTCGACCGTAACGCCGAGCAGATAGTCGCGCATGGCATCGCGGCTTCCGCCCTGTTCATGGCCGCGCTGCGAGAAGAACGCCATCCAGAAATTGGCGAGCAGCATGCCGACGTCGAAGGCGATCGGGCCGTAGAAGGCGAATTCGGGATCGATCATCCGCGTTTCGGTGTCGGTGACCATGATCGAGCCGGAATGCAGGTCGCCATGCAGCAGCGTCTCGGCATTGGCAGCGAAGATGTGCTTCATGTGCTGCGCCTCGACCTTGAGGTCGCGGTCGGCGCGCAGCTCGGCGACAATGCCGTCGAGCTGCGGGCTGGTGTGCCGGTTCATCTTGGCATCGAAATACGGATCCGAGAAAACCAGGTTCTCGGTGATGTCGCAGAGTTCGACATTGTCGGCGAACAGCGCCAGATCGGCCTTGCGATCCTTGGTCGCCATATGCAGGTCGGAGCCGCGAAACAACGTGCGGGCCATGAACAAGCCGATGTCTTTCGCGATGTTCGGCAATTGCCGGCCTTCGATCAGTGCCCGCCGCAGGATGATGTGCGGCGACAGGTACTCCATGATGATCAGCGCCTGGCCTTCATCGAAGTGGTAGATCTCAGGCACCGAACCCGGCGCCCGTGCCTGTTGCCGCGTCAGCGCATGGTATTCGAAAAAGGAGCGTTTTAACGGCAGCGGCCAGCTGTCGCCGACCAGCCGGACGTAGGGCAGGGCCTGCTTGACGACGGCCGCACCCTCAGCACCTTCGACGATGAACACAAGGTTCAGATTGCCGTCGCCGACTTCACGAACCTTCCACTGGCTCGTATCCTTGCCGATCTGCGAACACAGGGCCTCGTTGGCACCGAGACGGCCCGCCAGTGTCTCGACCGACAGTGCTTCGAACGGCGATTTCCCAGTCATCCTCACCTCCCGCTTATGTGCTCCGATGATAGCGGAGCCATGGCGGCCGGGCCAAGCTAGGAAGCCTTCTGGCAATTGTCAATCGTGTTGACAATTGCCGATACAGCCCATAGCGTCACGGTCAGGGAGGAACGAATGGGCAATGATGCCGTGTTCCGCGTCGACGGCCTGAGGAAATCCTTTGGCCATATCGAGGTGCTTGGCGGCGTCTCGCTCGAATTGCATGCCGGCGAAGTGACCGTGCTGATGGGCGCCAACGGCGCCGGCAAATCCACCCTCGTCAAGATCATCAGCGGCGTTTACGACCATGGCGGCGGCTCGATGTCGCTTGCCGGGCATGAGTTCGACCCGAAAACGCCGGCGGAGGCGATCCGCGCCGGCGTCGTTACTGTCCACCAGAACATCAATGACGGCGTCGTCGCCGACCTCGACGTCGCAACCAACCTTACCCTCGACAGGCTGAGCGGCAGCGGCGTGCCGACGCTGTTCAATCCGGGCCGAGTGCGTCGCGAGGCAAAGGCGGTGGCCGACCGTATGGGACTGGCCATCGACCTCAAGGCCCGGATCAGCGATCTCTCTCTGGCCGATCGCCAGATGGTGGCGATCGCCCGCGCCATGGCGCACCGGCCGAAAGTGCTGATCCTCGACGAGCCGACCTCCTCGCTGTCCAGCGCCGAAGCCGACCGGCTGTTCGCATTGCTCGACCGGCTCCGCCGGCAAGGCGTGGCGATCCTCTACATCTCGCACCGTATGTCGGATATCAGACGGCTTGCCGATCGCATCATTTCAATGCGCGATGGGGTTATCTCAGGTATCTTCGACAAGAAGCCGCTGGATTACGAAGGTGCGGTCAACGCCATGCTCGGCCGTAAGATCCAGCTCGAGCGGATCGTCGCCAGGAATTCGGCCAAAGCAATTTTCACTGCCGATGCGTTGCGGATTGCTGAAGGCGCCAGGCCGATTTGGCTGACCCTCGGCGACGGCGAGGTCGTCGCCATCACCGGCCTCGTCGGCGTCGGCAAGACCGCACTCGCCGAGACGCTGTTCGGTTTGCGCAAGCCGCTGTCCGGGACCATGGTGCTGAACGGGAAACCCTATGCGCCGGCGTCGACCGGCGAAGCGATTGCCGCCGGCGTGTTTCTCGTCGCCAAGGACCGGGGCGAAAACGGCATCGTCGGCGACTTCAACATCCAGGAAAACATCAGCCTGCCGTTCCACAGTCGCATGTCGCGTCTCGGTGTTCTCAAACGCGGTATCGAACGCGCTGTTGCCCGCCAGCAGATCCAGGAGTTGGGCATCGTCTGCCGCTCCGAGAGGGACGAGATGGCGTCGCTTTCCGGTGGCAATCAGCAGAAGGTGATGGTCGCCCGCTGGATGTCGCAGGCGGCAAGGCTTTTCATCCTCGACGAGCCGTTTCAAGGTGTGGACATCTCGGCCAGACGCGATATCGCCGCAAAGCTGCGGGCGAGCGCCCACGGCCGCGCGACGCTGCTGTTCGTCACCGAACTCGACGAAGCCCTGGAGACAGCCGATCGCATCCTGGTGATGTCGGAGCAGACGATCGTCGGCGAGCACCGCAATACCGATGTCGATCTCGAGCGTCTGCTGGCCGAAGTGGCGGGCGGGCCGTTGCACAGTGCAGCCTGACAGCGGGAAGACGATGAGAATTGGAATGGAGAGGGCATGAATTCGGGTCGGATAAAGACGGTGCCAGCGTGCGGGAGCGCTGAATGATCCTGCGCGACCATGCTATTCGCTACGGCTTCATCGTTCTGTTGTTCGGGCTGATCGCCTATTTCGCCGTCGCCGCCGATGGTTTCGTCTCGCCGCAAAGCGCCGTCTTCATCTTCCAGTCGGTCGCCATCACCGGCGTTCTGGCGCTCGGCGTCACCGCCACGCTGGTCGTCGGCGGCTTCGACCTGTCGATCGGCTCGGTCGCCACCAGCGCCATGATGGCGGCTGCCTATGTCATGGTGGTGCTGGAACAGAACGCCGTCGTGGCGGTCGTCGTCTGTCTTGTGATCGGCGCCGTCGTCGGCCTCATCAATGGCTGGCTGATCGTCTATATGCGGGTGCCGGACCTTTTGGCGACGCTCGGCATGATGTTCCTGCTTATCGGCCTGCAGCGCATACCTACCGAGGGCCGTTCGATCGCCACCGGCATGACCATGCCCGACGGCTCGGTCGCCAACGGCAGCTTCGGCGCCGCGTTCCTGGCGCTTGGCCGCCATCGCTTCGACTTCTTCATCCCGAACCTCATCCCGGTGTCGGTCGTCGTCCTGCTCGTGCTGGCCGTACTGATCTGGTTCTTTCTAGAATACACGCGTTTCGGGCGCATGATGTATGCGGTCGGCAGCAACGAACGCGCTGCCGAACTCGCCGGCGCGCCTGTCAAGGCATACAAAATCTGGGCCTACGTTATTTCTGGGGTTTTTGCCTCGATCGGCGGCATTTTGCTCGCCGCCCGGCTTGGACGTGGCGACATCGCCTCGGGTAATAATCTGTTGCTCGACGCGGTGGCTGCGGCACTCATCGGTTACGCGGTTCTCGGCGCCGCCAAGCCGAACGCCTTCGGCACGGCTGTCGGCGCGGTGTTTGTCGGCGTGCTGCTGCAGGGCCTGACGATGATGAACGCGCCTTACTACACGCAGGATTTCGTCAAGGGCGTGGTTCTCGTGGTCGCCCTTGTCTTCACCTTCGCCCTGTCCGGCAGGGGCAGGAGATAGGTTTCGACCGGTTACATTTTGGGTTCAACAAGTGGAGGAAGCGACGTGAACATCACAAGAAGACTTTTGGGGAAGGCAGCGCTCGGGCTTGCCGGCGCAACATTGCTGATGCAGTTGCCAGCGATGGCGCAGGATCGGCCAGCGCCGTTCGACAAACCGGGCGCCGTCAAGATAGCGCTGGTCCGCTATCTCTCGACCGGCGACTTCTTCCAGGCGTATTTGTCCGGCGTCGAGGCGCAGGCCAAGGCGCTCGGCGTCGACCTGCGCGTGCTCGACAGTCGCCAGGACGCAGCGCTTCAGGCCGACATGGTCGACCAGGCCATCGCGCTCGGCGTCCAGGGCATCATCATCCAGCACGGACTGACGGAATCGATGAAGGACGCCGCCCAGCGCGCGGTCGATGCCGGCATCAAGGTCGTCGCCTTCGACGTCAATGTCGAAAACCCCAAGATCCCGCAGATCGAGCAATCCGACCGCGACCTCGCGCGCCTCGCACTCGAACAGGCGGTCAAAGACAATGGCGAGAGCTGGAAGGCCGGCTATGTCTATGTCGCCGGCATCGCGCCGCTCGACCGCCGCAACGAGACCTGGGTCGAATTCAAGAAGAAATATTCGGGCATCAACGAAGTCGCCATGTTCGGCACGCTCGACAATCCGATCGCCAATTCGGTCGCCAACCAGGCTCGCTCGGTGTTGTCGGCTCATCCCGACATCAAGGTGATGTTCGCGCCCTATGACGAATTCGCCAAAGGCGTGAAGATCGCCGTCGACGAGGCCGGGTTGAACAAGGACATCAAGATCTATTCGGCCGACATCTCTACCTCGGACATCGCCGCGATGCGCGAGCCGGACAGCGCCTGGGCGGCAACCGCCGCCACCAACCCGGCCGTCGTCGGCCAGGTCTCGGTGCGTGCGCTGGCGCAACTCTTGGCCGGCGAAGACCCGGGCCACAACGTCATCGTGCCGCCGACGCTGATCACCCAGAAGGATCTGATCGACAAGGACATCAAGAACATGGAGGACCTCTCGGCCAAGCTGCCGCAATTCGCCCATGCCGATGTCGCGATGCCGGCCTGGATGCCGAACCCGAACGCGAAGTGACTTTCGGCACGAGCAAAACAATAGCCGTCTGCCGCAGCTTGTTGCAGGCGGCCATTTTGTCGAAGATGTCTGGCGTGCCGGACCACCGAATTCAATTGTCGCAGCCACCGGCTTTGCGGGCCGATTGGACAACCGAAATCCAGGATTGACGGGTACATGGAGGTGCGGGCGGTAGAGGAAAGTCTTACCGGCGCTGTCGCCGGAACATGTTTTCGATGCTTGACGGCCACCACGGGCGTTGTGGTGTTGGGTGGATCGAGTGGCCGTGTTGATGTTGGGCGCGCGCGGCTCTTTGCAAATGCGGGTACGTCGGCCTTGGCGCTGCAGTGGTTTGGCGGTGAAGGCCAGGTTCCCGGAATATGTCTTTGCGGCAACCGATTATCTCATTGAAACAGGATGCCGTCGTATCGTCTATGTGGACACGTCTAAGGGTGCCGAGGCGTCATTGCTTGCCGCGGTCCATGACCAGCGAATTGATGCGGTGGTCGCGATTAGCCCGTCATCCGTAGTTTGGGGAAATATCGGTGCGGGCCGCGATGGTGTCAGCTGGCCTGAACGATCCTCATGGTCGCTCGACGGCATCGCGCTGCCGTTTGTGCCGACAGATCCAGATTGGACACCAGAGTACGTCGATGGCCAGGTGTCCTACAGGGGGCTTTTCGAAAGTTGTTTGAAAACGCTCAAGCGGGAAGCGAATGCGGCGACCATCCCTGTTGAGACCGCATCGGCCGAGATTCTGCTCGTCGCCGGCGGCGACGATGCGCTGTGGCCTTCCCTATCGTTCGCCCGAGATATTGTTAGGCGGTGCGGCGAAGCAGGTAAGGTCATTCATCTCATTTCGTCGCCGGACGCGGGACACCGCATTCTCTTGCCAGGCGAGAACACACCACGCTCCGCATTGCACGCACACGGAGGCAATGACGAGACCGATCGAAAGCTGGGCAGCAAGGCTTGGGAAGACATCCGAGGCCTGCTGTAGCAGCCGTTCGAGAATGTCTTCCATGGCCGTGTCGCAAAATTCCGAGTTGCGTGCCTGTCTCGGCCGGTTCCGCCTACCTCAATGCCGCCGCGATGTTGCCGCCATCGACCGTCGTCACATCGGCGGTTGTCCGCTCGGCCAGCGCTTGATGCAGAAAGGCCTGGGCGACGTCTTCGGCCGTCACTTCCTGCCCGAGCAGGTTGCCGGACATGTACTCCTTCTCCGACACGCCGCGTGCGCCCGAGCGGCTGGCGATCATGGCATCGGTCAACAGCCCCGAACGGATGCGGTCGGCGTTGACGGCATTGGAGCGGATGCCATGCGCGCCGTAGTCGAGGGCATATTGCCTGGACAAAAACAGCGTTGCCGCCTTGGGAATGCCGTAAGCGCCGAACTTCGGCCCCGGATTGACCGCCTGCTTGGAGGTATTGAACAACAGCACGCCGCCGGTGCCCTGTTCGAGCATGATGCGCACGGCATTCTGCGCCGCCGACTGGTGGGCGAAGAAATTGAGTTCGAAACTCCTGCGCAAGGTGGCGTCGTCGAGCTCGCCGATCCGGCCCTCCCAGGCGGCACCGGCATTCGAGACGAGAATGTCGAGGCCGCCGTAGACGTCGACCGCCTTGTCGAACGCAGCGCGCATCTGCGCCGGATCGGTGATGTCGGCGCCAATGCCGATCGAATTGTTGCCGGCTTTTTTTGCCGCCTCGGCAGCCCTTGACGCATCGAGATCGACGACGACGACATGGGCACCGTTGTCGGCGAACAGCTTTGCCGTGGCAGCACCGATCGCGCCGGCGCCGCCAGTGACCAGCATCACCTGGCCGGTCAGCGGCTTCGGCTTGTTGGAGGCGAGTTTGGCCTGTTCCAGCGACCAGTATTCGAGCGGGAACAGGTCGGCTTTAGAGAGCGGGCGGAAGTCACCGACGGCTTCGGCGCCGCGCACCGCCTCGATCCACATTTCGCCGACGTCGGAGGCGATCTTCGCGTCCTTGAGCGTGCGGCCGTGGCCGAACATGCCGAGGCCGGGCACCAGCGTCAGCCGCGGCATCGGATCGAGCATGGTGCGCTTCACGTCGTCGAGCGCATCATTGGTTTCGAAATAGGCGCGATAGTCCTTGGCGAATTTCTCGACATGCTGGCGGATGACGGATTTGTAGTCGCCTACCTTGTCAGCGTCGGGCGCCGGCAGTGCCATCGGTCCGGTCTTGATGCGGATCGACAGGTCGGGTGTCGACACGCCGCGCCCGGCATAGTCGGCAATTTTTGCCGAATTGATGAAATCCACGATCGCATCCGAGGTGCGGAAATCGCTGATCATGCGGTCGAAGCGGCCTTCACCGCGCGCCACCGCCACCGCGCCGCGCAGCATCGGAGCAATCTCCGCGGGCTTGGCCAGCCCGGCTGGCAGTGCCAGCTTTTCGGTGCGCGGCTTGCCGTGGCTGGCGATGAAATCCTCGGCGACGTTCACGTAATGGATCATCCGGTCATAGGCCTGTTTGGCATCGTCGCCGAAGGTGAAAATCCCATGCTTGTCGAGGATCAGGCCTTCGACCATCGGATCGGCGTCGAAAACATCGGCGGCCGCCTTCGCCAAATCGAAGCCCGGCATGATGTAAGGCACAAAGCCCATCTTTTCGCCGAACACCTTGCGGCTCAGCGCCTCGCTGTCCTCCTGGTCGACGATGGCGAGGATTGCGGTCGAATGCGTGTGGTCGACGAATTTGTGCGGCAGAAAGGCGTGCAGCAGCGTCTCGACCGATGGATTTGGCGAGGACGGATCGATGAGGTTCGCCCGCTGCAGCGCGACCATGTCCTCGTCGGAGAGCTTCTTCAGCGACCGCGCCTTCAACAGCGCGCCGAGCTTGACCGCCGGCAGCCCCTGCGGCTCGATGACGCCCATGTCCCAGCCGCTGCCCTTGACGCAGAGCACGTCCCACTCGTCACCGACAAGATCGGTGGCCTTGGTCTTGCACGAGGTGTTGCCGCCGCCATGTAGGACGAGCCGCGGCTCGCCGCCCAGCAGCCTGGTCGTGTAGACGCGCAACGCCAGGTCGCGGGCCACACCCTTCTTTGCATAGTCGGCGACCAGCTTCTCCGCCTCGCCGTCATTCCATAGGTTCTTCATGTCAGCTTCGTCCGATTTCTCTTTGTTGTGAACAGGAATGCCGCGACGCCTTGATGACAACGCACCGGCGGCTATCAGGCTACCTTTTCTGCTGCCGCTCCGGCATGGTCGAGCAGCCGTCGTGCCATGCGCGCGCCGACGACGAGATGGGTGCAGAGCCCGCCGGCGATCGCCGCGACGAGCGGTTCGAACTTGCTCTCCTCCTGCACCACCACAAGGCGCTTTTCGATCTGGCGCAGCGATGACAGCTCCGCCGAAATCAGCCGGCGGTTGTAGCTGCAGTCGAGCGCCTGGCCCTGGGCGTCGATGATTTGCCCGGCAATGACGCCGGCCGCACCCGCCTTGCGCAATGTAGCCATTTCGCTTGGCGTCAGCGCGCCGCATTTGACCAGATGGCTGTCGGTGTCCACCGAGCCGACCGAGTATAGCGCCAGGTTGCAGTCACCGATGCCCGACAATTGCTCGCGGATCACCGGCTCGGCGCGCAGGCCGCGTGCCAGTTCTTCCGTCGTCAGCACCAGCGGCGCGTAAAAATTCAGTCCCTTGGCGTTGAGCCGGCGCGCGATTTCCATGGTGCATTGGTCCGGCCGGTACGAATAGGGGGCGCCCAGATTGCCGCAGAGCTGCACCACGGTGACGTCCTGCAGATCGGCATAGGACATGATATCGGCGATGGTGTAGATGGTCCGCCCCCAAGCGACGCCGATGCGGTCGCCCTTCCTGACCAGCTCGAGAAAGACGCTTGCCGCAAGTACCGCGATGTCGGTGGACGGGTCGGCGACATAGCCGTTTTCCGGCGCGATCCAGACGGCGTCGAGCTTCAGCGCGTCTTCCAGCTCGCGCGCCAGGACGTCGTCGGTGAAAAGCTGGGTCGAGGTCGAGATGTTGACGATGCCGGTCTCGCGCGCCTTGCGCAGATACATCGCCACCGAGGCACGCGAAATCTTGAGCTGGCTGGCCACCTGATCCTGGCGCAAGCCGTGTACGTAGTAAAGCCACGCGGCCTTGTGGATAAGCTGTTCTGCCGGTCGGATCGCCATGCCATCTCCTCGCTGACATTATTCACGGCTCTCGACAAAAGTCAAACTACGCGCGGGCAGGTAATGCTCTCGCGCCGGTCGAATCTAGACCGTCATTGTGCCAAATGCGGTCTGTCGCGGCATCGTTGGTGGTGACGGACCGCAAACCTGTAGCTAAAGTTCTGGACGAACATCGGGGAGGACGGGATGGGCAATCCCTACGAACAGGATCTCGACAGGAACCCGGCCAACCATCAGCCGCTGACGCCGCTCACCTATTTCGAGCGGGCGGCAAAAACCTTTCCCGACCAGGTCGCCATCATTCATGGCCGCCGGCGCTCGACTTATCGCGATTTCTGGAAACGCTCGCTGAGGCTTGCCTCGGCCCTTTCTAAGCGCGGCATCGGCAAGGGCGACACCGTCACCGTCATGCTGTCCAACACACCGCCGATGCTGGAAGCGCATTTCGGCGTGCCGATGACCAAGGCGGTGCTGCACTCGCTCAACACCCGCCTCGATGCCGCCGTCATTGCCTTCCAGCTCGATCACGCCGAAAGCAAGGTGCTGATCGTCGACCGCGAATTCGCCGGCGTGGTCCGGCAAGCGCTGACGCTGGCCAAGGTCAGGCCGTTGCTGATCGATTACGACGATCCCGACTATGCCGCCGATGCGCCCTATCCCAAGGGGGAACGGATCGGCACGCTGGACTATGAGGCGTTTGTCGCCGACGGCGACGAGGATTTCGCCTGGTCGATGCCGGACGACGAATGGGATGCCATCTCGCTCAACTACACCTCCGGCACGACAGGCAATCCGAAGGGCGTCGTCTGTCACCATCGCGGCGCGGCACTGATGGCCTATGCCAACACCATCCATGCCGGCATGGGCAAGCACCCGGTCTATCTGTGGACGCTGCCGATGTTCCATTGCAACGGCTGGTGCTTTCCCTGGACGCTTGCCGTGCAGGCTGGCACCCATGTCTGCCTGCGCTGGGTGCGGGCGAAGCCGATCTACGACGCCATCGCCGATCACGGCGTCACCCATCTGTGTGGCGCGCCGGTGGTGATGTCGGTGCTGATCAACGCCAGGGACGAGGACAAGCGGCAGTTTCCGCAGACCGTCACCTTCAACACCGCCGCGGCGCCGCCGCCTGAGGCGGTGCTGTCGGGCATGGCCGATGCGGGCTTTGCCGTCACCCATCTCTACGGCCTGACCGAGACCTACGGCCCGGCCGTCGTCAACGAATGGCATGGCGAGTGGGATCGGCTGGAGAAGGGGGCGAGGGCGGCGAAGAAGGCGAGGCAGGGCGTGCGCTACGCCGCGCTCGAAGGCCTGACGGTGATGGACCCGCAGACGATGCAAGAGACGCCGGCCGACGGCGAGACCATCGGCGAGGTGATGTTCCGCGGCAACATCGTCATGAAAGGCTATCTCAAGAACCGCAAGGCGAGCGACGAGGCCTTCGCAGGCGGCTGGTTCCATTCGGGCGACCTCGGCGTCATGCATCCGGACGGCTACATCCAGCTCAAGGACCGTTCCAAGGACATCATCATCTCCGGCGGCGAGAACATCTCCTCGATCGAGGTCGAGGAGGCACTCTACAAGCATCCCGCCGTTGCCTCCTGCGGCGTTGTCGCCCGATCCGACGACAAATGGGGCGAGGTGCCCGTCGCCTATGTCGAGCTGAAGCCGGGCAAGGCGGCGACTGAGGCCGAAATCATCGAGCACTGCCGCGCGCTGCTCGCCCGCTTCAAAGTGCCGAAAGCGGTGATCTTCGCGGAGATCCCGAAGACTTCGACAGGCAAGATCCAGAAGTTCCGGCTGCGGGAGATGACAAAGCAGCCTTAACGCCCGATCCGAAACGGAACCGTTTTTCGGAAAGCATCATTTCAAATTCCTTTGCGTCAAAAAACACGGGGCGGCGTTGCAGGCGCACCCGGCGTGAACCACATGCGCTTCATGGGCCAACTCCGTCCAGAGATGTCACCCTCTGTCGTCAGCGCCCAAAATCGTGCCTTGACAGGTGACGGTTTTCAATTTACGAGTGACGAAATTCTAAATTCGTCAGTCGTAAATTTTGGCCAACGAGATGCTTGAAACCCTAGACGCCACCGCCGATTCCGCCCGCCAGGAAAATGTCACGCGCATCCTGGATTGCGCGGAGCGATTGTTCCGCCACTACGGCTACGGCAAGACCAACGTCGCCGACATAGCGCGCGAACTCGGCATGTCGACCGCCAACATCTATCGCTTCTTCGCCTCCAAGGTGGAAATCCACCAGGCGGTTTGCGGCCGTATGCTCGAGACCTGCTACCGGTTGACCTACGAAGCCTGCCATAGCCCCGGCACCGCCAGCGAAAAGCTCCGCCGCTACGTGCGTACGCACTATCAGTGGACGCTCGAGACCATGATCGACCAGGAGAAGGTCCACGAGATGGTCATCGTCGCCATCGAGCGCGACTGGCACGTCATCGAAAAGCACATCGACAGCATCCATGAACTGGTCGCGGAAGTGATCCGCGAGGGCATCGCTACCGGCGAGTTCGTCGATCAGGATCCGGTGATCGCTTCCCGGTGTTTCGGCGCTGCCATTATCAGCCTCTGTCATCCGCAGATGGTGGCCCAGTGCCTCGCCAAGAAGAACCGGGCAACGCCGGACGAGCTTGCCGACTTTGCCATCAGAGCCTTGAAGAAATGACCGTTGCCGCCCGTCGGGCGGCGATGCCGAGAATTCATCTCCACAGTTCGGGAGTACGAAAAGTGTCTTTGTCCAAGTCCATCACCAACGGGCGACCGGCCGCAGGCCTGGCATTGCTTGTCGTTGCCACCCTCGGCCTCGCTGGCTGCTCGCAGGAGAAAGCCGAGGTCACCGAGATCATCCGCCCGGTCAAGGTGGTCGAGATCGCCAAGGCGAGTGATACCCGTCAGCTTTCCTATTCCGGATCGGTGCGTGCCCGCACCGAGATGAGTCTCGGTTTTCGCATCAACGGCAAGATCACCGAGCGCCTTGTCGACATCGGTGACCGCGTCAAGCCGGGCGACGTTCTCGCCCGCATCGATCCCACCGACTACGAGCTTTCGGTGAGAAGCGCTCAGGCCAGCCTCGATGCCGCCGACCGTCAGGTCGAGACAGTCGAGCTTACGCGCAAGCGCGCCGAACAGCTCTACGCCAAGAATTTCGCGCCGAAGTCGCAGCTCGAGCAGGCGACGCTCACCTATAATCAGGCGGTCGCCACGCGAGACTCCGCCCGCTCGCAGCTTGCCCAGGCGCAGAACCAGGTCCGCTATACCGATCTCAAGGCGGACAAGAACGGCATCGTCACCGCCGTTGCCGCCGATGTCGGCCAGGTGGTCGGCTCCGGCACGCCGGTGGTGACCGTTGCCATCGACGGCGAGAAGGAAGTTCTGATCGCTGTTCCGGAAACCGATATCGCCGAATTCAAGCCGGGCAAGACCGTCAAGGCTGGCTTCTGGTCCGACGAGGCGCTGACGCTCGACGGCAAGGTCCGCGAAGTCGCCGGCAGCGCCGATCCGCAGTCGCGCACCTTTGCCGTTCGCGTCAGCCTGCCCAACGATCCTCGCGTGCTGCTAGGCATGACCGCCTCCATCGAAGCCGCGGCGGACAACCGGCAGCAGCTGGTGTCGATCCCGCTAGCCGCGTTGGCGCAAAAGGACAGCCAATCGATCGTCTGGACCGTCGACCGCAATGGCGGGACCGTCCACGCGCATCCGGTCAAGGTCGCCGCCTTCACCCCCGACGGCGTCAGTGTCGCCGATGGGCTGAAGCCGGGTGACGTGGTCGTCGCCGCCGGCACGCAGTTCATGACCGAGAATCTGAAAGTCAAGCTGACCGGTGATGCAGCGCAACAGTCGGCGTCTGCCGATGACGCTGCAAGGCGCTTGCGCTGACGGCCAGGCAATTCACGGTTTCCGGGCGGCAGGCCTCCCCCGATTTTCGAGATCTCAGGTCGATGTAACCCCCACGTCGATCCTCGCGTCCCACCGCGATGTAGATCTCTCAACTCGGAAAGCCACGCCGCCCGGAAGCCCACATCGGAAGTTCCTTGGGCATGCGAAAGCGCGTGCTCTGTTGATCAAATTGAAACGGACTGACGCCGATGACCATCGACACCAATGAAAAGCGGTCTTTCAATCTTTCGCGCTGGGCAATCGGCCATCCGAGCATTGCCCGCTTCCTGTTCGGGCTGATCATCGTCGCCGGTGCGCTCGGCCTGATGCGCATGGGCCAGAAGGAAGACCCCGATTTCACCTTCCGCGTCATGGTCGTCCAGGCGATCTGGCCAGGCTCCTCGATCAAGGAGATGGAGGACCAGGTCGTCAACAAGATCGAGCGCAAGCTGCAGGAAACCCCACACCTCGATTTTGTCCGCTCCTACACCCGCGCCGGCAGCGCCATCATCACCTTGCAGGTTAAGGGCGACACCAATCCGGCGCAGGTCGCCGATGCTTTCTATCAGGTGCGCAAGAAGGTCGGCGATATCGCCAATGAGCTGCCGCAGGGGCTGCTCGGGCCTTACTTCAATGACGAATTCGGCGACACGTTCATCACCCTGCATTCGATCAGCGGCGACGGCTACAGCTATCCCGAACTGAAGAAATTCGCCATCCAGGCGCGTGACATGTTGCTGACGACGCCCGGTGTCGAGAAGGCCGTGATCATCGGCGACCAGCCGGAAAAACTCTACATCGACGTTTCATCCAAGGCGCTTGCCGAACGTGGCCTGACGTTGACCGACCTGCAGAATGCGATCCGAGGCCAGAACAATGTCGACCCGGCAGGTTCTGTCGACACCGGCCAGCGTTCGGTGCGCATTTCGGTCGAGGGCGATGTCACCAGGGCGGCCGACATCCGTGAGCTTCGCCTGCGCGCCGGCAACCAGGTGACGCGCCTTGGCGACATCGCTACCGTGACCTCGGGCCTCGAGGATCCGTACCAGCGCAAATACCGTTTCAACGGTCACGACAGCGTCCAGCTCGGCGTCGTCATGGCCAAGGGCTTCAACGTCACCGACGTCGGCAAGGACGTCGAAGCGACCTACAAGCGCTTCGAAGAGGCGCTGCCCTATGGCGTTGCGGTCGATCAGATTTCCGACCAGCCGCACGTGGTGAAAGAGGCGGTGAGCGAATTCATGGAAGCGCTCGGCGAAGCGCTCCTGATCGTGCTTTTCGTTTCGTTCCTGTCGATCGGCTGGCGTTCGGGCCTGGTAATCGCGATCGTCATTCCGTTAGTCCTGGCGGCTACGTTTGCCATTATGTACGAGCTCGGCATCGACCTGCAGCGCATTTCGCTCGGTGCGCTGATCATCGCCCTTGGCCTCTTGGTCGACGACGCGATGATCGTCGTCGAAATGATGGAGCGAAAGCTCGAGGAAGGCTTGGTCAAGGTCGAGGCGGCGAGCTTCGCCTACTCCTCGACCGCTTTCCCGATGCTCACCGGCACGCTGATCACCACGGCCGGCTTCATTCCCGTCGGGTTCGCTGCCTCGACGGCCGGCGAATATGTGCGCACCCTGTTTTACGTCGTCGGCATCGCGCTGGTCGTGTCCTGGTTTGCGGCAGTCTATTTCACGCCGTGGCTCGGCCACATGATCCTGAAGCAGCGCAAGCACGCCGGCAACCATCACGATGTCTTCGACACGCGCTTCTACCGCCGTCTTCGCTCGACCGTGGGATGGGCGGTGCGCCATCGCATCATCGTCCTGGTGATGACGCTGATGACGTTTGCCACCAGCCTGTGGGCGTTCCAGTTCATTCCGCAGAATTTCTTCCCGCAATCGTCGCGTCCGGAAATCCTCGTCGATCTCTGGCTGCCGGAAGGCACCAGCATCAAGGAAGTCGAGACCCAGGCCAAGGCGCTCGAAGCCAGGATGATGGACGACAAGGACAAGCGCTTCATAGCCACCTATATCGGCGAAGGCGCGCCGCGCTTCTTCCTGCCGCTCGACCAGCAGCTTCGCAACCCGAACTTCGCCCAGCTTCTGGTGATGGCCAATGACGAACCGGCCCGCGAGCGGCTGATCGTCAAGCTGCGCACCATCCTGGCCGAAGATTTCCCATCGATCCGCGCCAAGGTTGATCGCCTGTTCCTCGGTCCGCCGACCGGCTGGCCGGTGCAGATGCGCGTCATGGGTCCCGATCGCCAGGAGGTGCGACGCATTGCCGACGAGGTAAAGGCGAAGTTCCAGGCAAATCCGCTGCTCGGCGCCATCCACGACGACTGGCTGGAGCCGGTGCCGGCGATGAAGCTGGTGATCGACCAGGATCGTGCCCGTGCGCTCGGCGTCACCTCGCAGCGCATCCGCCAGATGCTGCAGGCGACCATGTCGGGAGCGCCGCTCGATGACTTCCGCGACGGCGAGGAGACGGTTTCGATCGTCGCCCGTGAGCCGGAGGCAAGCCGTCACCTGCTGTCGGCGGTCGACTCCGTCTATATACCGACCGATTTCGGTGGCTCCGTGCCGCTGTCGCAGGTCGCCAAGATCGTCCCGGTGCTGGAGCAAGGCGTCGAATGGCGGCGCGACCGCTTGCCGACCATCAGTGTACGCGCCACGCTTCCGGATGGCGTGCAGCCGAACGATGTCGCCATGAAAATGTACAGCGAGATGCAGGGCCTGCGCGCCAGCCTCGCCCCCGGCTACAAGATCGAGATCCAGGGCGGCGCCGAGGATGCGGCCGAAAGCCAGGCCTCGATTGCGGCGAAAGCGCCGATCATGCTGGCCGTCATCGTCGTGCTGCTGATGATCCAGCTGCAGCATTTCGGCAAGGCGATGCTGGTGCTGGCGACCGGTCCGCTCGGCATTATCGGCGCGGCCGCGGCACTTTTGATCAGCGGCGCGCCGTTCGGCTTCGTCGCCATCCTCGGTGTCATCGCCCTGCTCGGCATCATCATGCGCAACTCGATCATCCTGGTCGATCAGATCGACCAGGACATCGCCGCCGGCGTGGAGCGTTCCGAGGCCATCATCGGCTCGGCGGTGCGCCGGTTCCGGCCGATCGTGCTGACGGCGCTGACGGCGGTGCTGGCGCTGATCCCGATCTCGCGCGGCGTCTTCTGGGGGCCGCTCGCCTACGCCATGATGGGCGGCATTCTCGTCGCCACGGTGCTGACCATCCTTGTCCTGCCGGCAGCCTATGCGCTGTTCTTCGGCAGGGAGCCCAAGAAGGTGGTGGAGCAGCCGGCCGAGACGGAAGAAAAGAACGAAAGGCCGCAACTGGCCCTGGCGGCCGAATAGCGCTGTTGGCAAATGTGACCTCCGGCGGTTTAATCCGCCCACCAGGCGTAGGCGCCGGAGGAGGACGTTATGACCATGCCTCAGACAGCGGCGGCGCTGCGGCTGCCGATCGACGGGCGCCATCGCCGGATGTTCATCGGCGGTGGGTGGGTTGATGCCCGCTCCGGTCGGACCATGGAGAGCCGCAACCCCGCCACCGGCGCGGTCATCGCCACAGTGCCGCGCGCCGACCGCCAGGACATCGACGTCGCGGTGACTGCCGCCCGCAAGGCGTTCGAGGGGCCATGGAGCCGGTTCAAGCCTTATGAGCGGCAGGTGCTGCTGCTAAGGATCGCCGACCTCTTCGAAAAGCACTGGGAAGAGATCAGCCGCTCCGACACCACCGACATGGGCATGCCGATCATACGCACCCGCGCCAACCGCAACCGCGTCATCGGCATGCTGCGCTACTATGCCGGCATGGCGACGGCGCTGCACGGCGAGACCATCGACAACTCGCTGCCCGGCGAAATCGTCTCTTTCACCCGCAAGGAGCCGGTCGGCGTCGTCGGCGCCATCATTCCCTGGAACGCGCCAACGGCGGCGTCGATCTGGAAGATCGGCCCGGCGCTGGCGACCGGCTGCACCATCGTGCTGAAACCATCGGAAGAGGCGCCTCTGACGCCGCTTTTGATCGCCGACATCATGAACGAAGCCGGCGTCCCGGAAGGCGTCGTCAACATCGTCACCGGCACCGGCGCCGAGGCAGGCGCGGCACTCGCCGAGCACACCGGCGTCGACAAGATCGTCTTCACCGGCTCGACGGCAACCGGCCAGTCGATCGTGCGCGCCTCGGCTGGCAACCTCAAGCGCGTCTCGCTGGAACTCGGCGGCAAATCGCCGGTCATCGTCTGCGCCGATGCCGATCTCGACAAAGCGGTGCCGGTGGCGGCGATGTCGGTGTTCGCCAATTCCGGCCAGATCTGCATCGCCGGCTCGCGCCTTTTCGTCGAACGCGCCGTCCATGACGAGTTCGTCGAGCGGCTGGCGGCATATGCCAAGGGTCTCAGGGTCGGCGACGGCATCGACCCGGCGACCGAAATCGGCCCGCTCGTCTCCGAAAAGCAGTTACAACGGGTCACCGGCTACCTCGAGGCCGGCACCGCGGAAGGGGCGAAACTCGTCACCGGAGGCACCCGGCTTGTGGAAGGCGCGCTTGCCGCCGGCAATTTCGTCGCGCCGACCGTCTTTGCCGGAGTCTCGGACGACATGAAGATCGCCCGCGAGGAGATCTTCGGGCCGGTGATTTCAGCCTTGCCGTTCGACACGTTGGACGAGGCGGTCGAGCGGGCCAACAACACGCCTTATGGCCTGGCTGCAGGGGTCTTCACCCAAAATCTCGCCACCGCCCATCGGCTGTCGCGAAAGATCCGCGCCGGCTCGGTCTGGGTCAACACCTATCACGCGATCGATCCGGCCGTGCCCTTCGGCGGCTACAAGATGAGCGGCTACGGCCGCGAGGGTGGCGCCGAACACCTCGACGAATATCTCAACACCAAGGGCGTGTTCATCAAGATCGATTGAGCCTGGCGCCGGGCCTAAAACGAAAAACCCGCCTCAGCGGCGGGTTTCGGGGCGAATCAGCACCATAGTGGAATTAATAGCATAGCTGCCGGCACAAAGCAAGAACAAAATGCAGGGACCGGGCGCATCGCGCGCCCGATCCCTCAAGGCAGGGTTCAGATGACAAACAGCCAGTTGGCGAGCAGCATCACCGCGACGCCGGCGACCAGCGTCAGATAGGGCAGCATCCCGGCCTTTCGCACTGTAAGGTCGGACGAGTTCATGCCGAGATCGGCCAGCATGTGGTCGGGGAATTTGCCCTTGTCCTGGATGTAATGCCGGAAACAGAACACCGGGATGATCAAGGCTGCCGTGATCAGCCCGGCCCACAATGCCATCGGGTTCCAGACCTTGGCTCCGGCGCCCATGAAGACAGCGTTGACGTAGGCAAAGATCGCGCCGAGGCCGAGCAGCCAGCTCGGGGCCTTCCAGGGCCGCGCGATGTGGCAATTGTCGATGCGGTGGATCCAGCCGGCATTGAGATTGAGGAAGTTGAAGATGATATAGCCGCAATTCGACACCGCGAGGATGAAGAAGAAGCTTGTCGCGTCGGCCGAGGCGATGGCCAGCACGATCAGGTTGAAGACCAGGTCGGTCCACATCGCCCGCGTCGGTGCGCCATGCTCGTTGACATGGCTGAGGTAGCGCGGCAGCCAGCCGTCGACCGAACCTTGGTAGAGCGTGCGCGAAGAGCCGGCCATCGCCGTCATGATGCAGAGCACCAGCGCCAGGATCATCAGCATGACCAGCAGGCTGTGGATCAGCTGTCCGCCGCCGACCATGCCGGCCAGCGCATCGGCAACGCCGGAGCCGTCGACGATCGGCGTCGCCAGCATGCCGTTCAAGCCGAGCACGCCCTGAAAGGTGAATGGCACCAGGATGAACAGCAGCATGCACAACAGGCCGGAGTAGAAGATCGCCTTGAAGGTATCGGTGCCGGGGTTCTTGAATTCGGAGGTGTAGCAGACGGCGGTCTCGAAACCGTAGGTCGACCATGCCGCGATGAACATGCCGCCGAGCACCAGCGTCCAGCCGGCGATATTCCATGCGCCGGGCTCCGGCGCATAGGCTGCCGCGAGCGGCACCAGCGGCGAGAAATTTGCCCAATCGATCTGGCCGGTGACGATTGGCACCACGCCGACGATCAGCATCGGGATGATGACCAGCAGGCCGATATATTTCTGCACGTTGGCCGTGCCCAGGATGCCGCGGTGCTGGATCGAGAAGATGATCAGCATCAGCACCGCGCCGATGAAAAAGGTGGCGTTGAAGGTAAAGGAAACCGGGCCAAGCGTGTGACCGTAGAGCGTCCAGTTACGGATCGCCGGCGTCGCCGCCGCGGTGACCGCGGTGATGGCGTCGGCGGCGCTGGTTCCGGCATGGGCCGCGATATAGGCGGCGACTTCCGGCGAAGTGTCGGTGAACAGCGGCACCGGCGCCAGTGCGTTGAGGATGTAGGCGGCGGCGATCGAGCAGCCGAGCGACAGCACCGGCGACCAGGCGAACCAGTTGCACCACACCGAAAGCGGCGCGATGAATTTCGAATAGCGCAGCCATGCGGTGGCGCCATAGATCGAGGCGCCGCCGGATTTATTCGGGAACAGCCCGGCGATTTCCGCATAGGTGAAGGACTGCAGGAAGCCCATGACCATGGATACGGTCCAGATCAGGAAGGCCAGCGTTCCGGTAGTGCCGGCGATGCCGCCGATCGAAAACAGGACAAGGGCCGGAACGCCGCTTGCGACCCAGAAGGCGCCGCGCCAATCGATGTTCCGGTGCAGCTGCCCTTCGGCAGGCGGCACCAAGGTGGTGACTATCGTGCTCATTTACGTGGATTCCCCATTTTTGATGTTCCCATCGGCAACAGCCGCAATCTCGCGAGGCGTCATCGACGCTCACGTTGAACGGCCCCAAGCGTTTTCCGCTCAGTAGTATTTTTTTCTTAGCAGTGAAGATTGACCCAACGCGCTTTCACGTCAAGCGCTTTGTGACGCTGTGCACATTGCGTTTGTGAAACAGTCGAGCTTCGTTGGCGCTGCCAACAGGTGCGGTCTCCCTTCTCCCACGACAGCAACGGAGAAGGGAAGAACCAGGGCAGCGTCGATCAGGAGCGCGGCCTGGTCTTTTGCGGGTCGTAATGGGCAAAGGCGACAACGCGCGCCGGCAGCCGCTTGCTGTGGCCGTCGAGCTTGCCGATCTCGACCTCGGTGCCGACCGCCGAATGCGCGACGTCGAGCCTGGCCAGCGCGATGGTCTTGTTTAGCAGCGGCGAGCGCATGCCGGAGGTGACCACGCCGATCTGGGCGCGGCCGACATGTACGCAATCGCCGTGGCCGACGGCGACATTGGCGTCGATGTCGAGGCCGACCAGCTTCCTCTGCGGATTTTCCTTGCGCCGGATCAGCGCCTCGCGGCCGATGAAATCGTCGCTCTTGGTCTTCAGCGGTACGGTGAAGCCGATGCCGGCCTCGAACGGATCTGTTTGGTCGGAAAATTCGTAACCGGCAAAGATCAGCCCGGCCTCGATGCGCACCATATCGAGCGCCTGCAGCCCCATCGGCTTCAGGCCGTGCGGCTGGCCGGCCTGCCAGATCGCGTCGAAGACCTTGTCGGCGTCGCGCGGGTGGCACCAGATCTCGTAGCCGAGCTCGCCGGTGTAGCCGGTGCGCGAGACAATGACGGGAATGCCATTGCCGCCGCCGATGCGGGCGACCGCGAAACGGAACCATTCAAGCTCGTCGATCGACGGCTGCAGCGGCGAGGTCCAGACGATCTGCCGCAGGATGTCGCGGCTTTTCGGTCCCTGCACGGCGACATTGTGCATCTGGTCGGTCGACGAGCGCACCAGCACGCTGAGGCCGAGTTTTTGCGCCGTTTCCCGCAGCCATTCGCCGGATAGATCGTCGCCGCCAACCCAGCGGAAATTATCCTTGCCGAGCCGAAGCAGCGTGCCGTCGTCGATCATGCCGCCGTGCTCGTAGCACATGGCGGAGTAGACCACCTGACCGACGCCGAGCTTCTTGATGTCGCGGGTCAGCGTGTATTGCAGCAGCGCTTCCGAATCCGGGCCGGTGACCTCGAACTTGCGCAGCGGCGACAGGTCCATGATCACGGCGTCCTGCCGGCAGGCCCAGTATTCGTCGATCGGGCCTTGCCTGGCAAAGGAATTGGCCAGCCAATAACCCTTGTACTCGACGAAGTTGCGGGTGTGCTTGGCAAAGCTCGAATGAAAGGCGGTCTCGCGGGTCATTTTCGGTTCCGAATCGGGCGTCATGCGTCTGGCGATCGCTCGCGAGAATTTGTGCTGGCCGGAATAGGTTCGCACATGGATGTCGGTCAGGTCCCAGCCATTGGCCGGCGTGGTGTCGTCGGGGCAGGCGGACGAGACGCAGACGATGTCGGTCAAGGCGCGCAGCAGCACATAGTCGCCCGGCCGCGACCACGGCTCGTCCGAAACCACGACGCCATGCGCGTCGATCGCCGTGTTGAAGAAGAAGTTGATCGCCATCCAGCCGGCGCGGGGCGTGACGCCCTTGTCGGCCAGCGCGCGGTTGAAATTCTCCGAGCAGTTGGGATGGCCGGGATAGCCGATGTCGTCGTAATATTTGGCAGCGCAGGCGAGCGCGAACGCGTCGTGCCGGCCGCAAGTGTCCTGCACCACCTCGACCAGCGGCTCCATGTCCTGGTCGTAGTATTTCGAATGCAGGCCGGGCATCGGATAGCTCGAGCCCATCAGCGTGCGCGTCGTCGTCACGTCGAGCGGATGATCCCGGCCCTTGTCCAGCTTGCGCGCCGAAAAGCACTGGAAATCCGTGCATTGGCGCCCGTCGACATCAATGATCTGCAGATAGTCGCCCGCCTTGACGAAGTAGGCCTCCGCCGTCGCCGAATGGACGCGCAGATCGAGCACGGGATCGGCCAGCGGGTCGGCGAGCCTGGATTTCGCCGCCGGGCGGATGGTGGCGCGCCGGACGACGATGCTAAGCGGCGTCGCGGTATCGTGGCCGTCGACCAGCATCGGCCCGCCGGGCGCGGCAATCAGCATTGAACCGTCGCGGGCGACGGCAAAAGCCTGTTCGGTACCGGCAGGGGTGGCGCCGCCGAAAACGCGAACCGCCTTTGCCTGATCGAGCTGCACCTCGCGGCGCTCGAGGCCTCGGCGGAAGGAAGCGAGGCTATCGTCGCCCTCGGCCAGCATCGCCTTGATGCCGGCGGCATTGCTGTTCGATTGCTCTCCGAGAATGCCGGGATCGGTCGCGCCGCTGCTGTCCCATGCCAGCAGCTCGCAAGCCTGCCCGCCCTCGACATTGCGCACGCTGATCGTATCGCCGGCCTCGACCTCGATCAGCACCGCGCCGTTGCCGTGGACGGTGTAGCGCTCCATCCCGGCCGGCAGCGCGATCTGGCCTGGCCGCAGGATCAGGCTCGGCCGCGGCGGTCCGGCGACGACGGCGGGGTAGGGCGACTGGCTCATCTCAACCCTAGTTTCGAGAAACAAGTTTGCCTGTGCGTGAAATTATTTTAGCGGGAAGAATAGCAGGGGGATCGGGTTTGGCAAGGTGGAGGTGGCACAAGCTCCCCTTCTCCCCTTGTGGAAGAGAAGGCGTCGCCGAAGGCGACGGATGAGGGGTGTTCCAGGGAACGCCAGCCTCTCACTCCGCTGGAACACCCCTCATCCGTCTCGGCGCTGCGCGCCGATCCACCTTCTCCCACAACAAGGGGAGAAGGGAAGACGCGCCAAGGCTATGCCAATTCCTCGGAATGCCCGATATCGACGCCATACTCCGCGGCCGCATCGAGCATCGTATGCCACAGGCTTTCGGCAAACGTCGCAAATACCAGAAGATTGAACACCGCCTGCCCATCCGGCCGGTCATTGCCACGCCAGAGATTGATGCTGGTGTGATCGACCGCGGTCGCCGCCGCGGTGCCGGCCGGGAACGCCGCCGGGTGCAGGTCTAGCGACAACAATTTCGCCAACATCGAGCGCGCCTTGGCTCCCGAGACGCTGATCAAGGCGCGCGCATGCGACTGATCGGAAAGCGAGGCGGACTGCGAGAACGCCTGGCTCAGCTTCTCCATCGCGTGAATGCCGCCCTTCGACAAGACGAGGAACTGATCCGGTCCCGACCAGATCAGCGTGGCGTCGGGAACTCGGACCGCTTTGGGCGCATTCGGAGCGGCAACGCCGAAGCGGGTTTCGGCAGCCTTCGCCAGTTCTGCCGCTTTGCCGCGCCGCGCCATCACCTGGATCAGGTCGAAATTGCGGATCTCCGTGAGCGATACGCCGGCCGCCGTGCCGCGCGCGCCGTAGCCGCCGACAACAAGCGCTTTCTCCAGCGGACTGCGGGCAATCCAGGAAAACTCAGCCACGCTGGCGCCCTCCATCCGGATCGTAGAAGACAGGACTGCAGAGCTCGACATCGTAATCTTTGCCGCGCAGCGGATCGTGCGCATGGACGATCTCGCCGATGCGCTCGCGGCCGCGCTCGACCAGCCCAAGCCCGATCCACTGGTCGAGCATCGGCGAAAAGCAGACCGAGGTGACATAGCCCTGGTCATTGTCGGGACCGGGCGTCTCGCCCTTCGGGATAATATGCGCGCCGGAACGCAGGCGGCGCGTCTTGTCGACCGGCTTTATGCCGACGACGACCTGGCGGTTCGGCGCGACCAGCGCCTCGCGCCCGGCCATGACGCGGCCGATGAAGTCTTTCTTGGTCGACATCATCTTGCCGAGGCCGAGGTCGGCGGCGGTCGTCGTGCCGTTCAACTCCGGTCCGGCGACATGGCCCTTTTCGATGCGCATGACGCCGAGCGCCTCGGTGCCGTAGGGCGTAACCCCGAATGGCTTGCCGGCCAGCATCAAATTGCGCACCAGCGCGTCGCCATAGCGCGCGGGAACCGAAATCTCGAACGCCATTTCGCCGGAGAAGGAGATGCGGAACAGCCGCGCTCTGATGCCACCGTGCAACGCAACTTCCCGCGCCCCCATGAACGGGAAACCTTCGTTCGACAAATCCTCGGATTCATCAAGGACCTGTTTCAGCAACTCCCGCGCGCTCGGCCCGGCGATCGAGAATTGCGCCCACTGGTCGGAAACCGAGGTCAACTGCACGTCGAATTCCGGGAACAGCACCTGCCGGCAGAATTCGAGATGCTGCATCACCAGCCCGGCCTTGGCGGTGGTGGTGGTCAGGAAATAATGGTCCTCGGCGAGCCGCGACATCGTGCCGTCGTCATAGACGATGCCGTCCTCGCGCAGCATCAGCCCGTAGCGGGCTTTTCCGACGGCAAGATTGGAGAAAGTGTTGATGTAGACGCGGTCGAGGAAAGCGCCGGCATCCGGGCCGTGCACGTCGATCTTGCCGAGCGTCGAGACGTCGCAGAAGCCGACGCCTGAGCGCACCGCCTTGACCTCGCGCGTCACCGATTCCAGCCAGTCCTTTTCGCCGGCGCGCGGATACCATTGCGCCCGCTTCCACAGGCCGGTGTCGACGAACACCGCGCCCTGTTCGGCTGCCCAGTGATGCGACGGCGTCAGTCGTGTCGCGTGGAAGTTTTCGTCGCGATGATGGCCGGCGAAGGCGCCGATGGCGACCGGCACATAGGGCGGGCGGTAGATCGTCGTGCCGGTTTCGGGAATGGACTTGCCTGACAACGCAGCCATGATGGCGAGGCCGGCGACATTCGAGGTCTTGCCCTGGTCGGTGGCCATGCCGAGCGTCGTGTAGCGCTTGAGATGCTCGACCGATTCAAAACCTTCGCGCTGCGCCAGTTCGATGTCGGACGCGGTGACATCGTGCTGGTAGTCGACAAAGGCCTTGCCCTTGCCGGCGACGTGCCAGAGCGGGGTCAGTGAAAAGGCTTCTTCGTCGCCGACCGGCGGCGTGCCGGCATTGCCGCCGCGGCCGGCGCTTTGTGCTGCTGCGGATCCGGCGGCAAAGCCCTGGCGCAGGCAGTCGCCTAGGCCGAAGGCGCCGTTGGCGGCGCCGGCGGCCACCATGCCGGGCGGCGCACCATCCGGCACGAAGGCTGCGATATCGTCCTGCCATTTCGGCCGGCCGCGATGATAGGAAGTCAGCCCGACCGCCGGATTCCAGCCGCCGGACACGGCAAGCCCATCGGCCTCGACCTCGGCGCGCGCGCCGCCGGTGAGCGATACCGCGATCGTCCGGACACCGTCCTTGCCGCCTTCGACCCCGCTGACCGAGCCGTTGAGCACGGCAAAGCCGGTCTTTGCGGCAAGCGCGCGATGCGCGGCGGAGACATCCGGGCGCGCATCGATGACCGCCGCGACCTGCAACCCGGCGGCAAGCGCGGTCTCGACCGTGCGCCAGCCATCCTCATTATTGGTGAACAGCGCGATCCTCTTTGCAGGGGTAACTGCGTAGCGCGCGACATAGGTCCGCATTGCCGAAGCCATCATCACGCCGGGCGTGTCGTTGCCGGCAAAGACGATCGGCCGCTCGATGGCGCCGGCGGCAACGACGCAGCGCTTGGCTACGATCCGCCACAGCCGCTGGCGCACCTGGTGCTCGGGCGGCGAGGGCAGGTGGTCGTTGACCCGCTCGATCGCGACATAGGTGCCGCCATCATAGACGCCGAACAGCGTCGTGCGGTTCATGATGCGGACATCGGGCAGTGCGGCGAGTTCGGCCAGCGTGCGTGAAATCCATTCGGCTGCCGGCTCGCCGTCGACCATGCCGCCGTCGGCGAGCAGGCGGCCGCCAAGCGCGAAATCTTCCTCGCACAGGATGACGCGGGCGCCGCCGCGCCCGGCCGCCAGTGCCGCAGCCAGCCCGGCCGGGCCGGACCCGGCAATCAGCACGTCGCAATGCGCCCACGCCTTGTCGTAATGGTCGGGATCGGCGACGCCTGCAGCGCGACCGAGGCCGGCGGCGCGGCGGATCGCCGGCTCGTAGACCGCTTCCCAGAATTTCGCCGGCCACATGAAGGTCTTGTAGTAAAAGCCGGCGACGAAGATCGGCGCAAACAGCTGGTTGACCGCCATCAGATCATGGCGCAGCGACGGCCAGCGGTTCTGGCTGGCCGCTTCCAGACCGTCATAAAGCTCGGCCGTGGTCGCCTTGGTGTTGGGCTCGCGTCGCGCTCCGCTGCGCAGTTCGACCAGCGCGTTGGGCTCCTCCGAACCAGCGGTCAGGATGCCGCGTGGGCGATGGTATTTGAACGAGCGGCCGACCAGCTTGACGCCATTGGCGATCAGCGCCGAGGCCAGCGTGTCGCCTTGGAAGCCGGCAAAGCTCTTGCCGTCGAAGCGGAAGCCCAGTGGCGCGGCGCGATCGATGAGACCGCCTGATACGAGACGATAGGGCTGGCTGGAGGTCACGATCGCCCGCCTTCCGTCGCTGTGGCCTGATGAGCGCTGACCTGGACAGAATTCATCTTGCAGCCTGCTTCGCACCAACGCCGGCCGCCGGCTCGACGGAGGAAATCTCATGCGTAAGCGTATTGCGGGCGACCTTCAGCCAGGCCCGGCAGCCGCCGCCATGGTACCAGTATTCGCTCATCGGCCCGGCGATGTTGTCACGCAGGTAGACATAGTCGAAGACCTCGTCTTCGGTGGCGCCGGCCGCCGGACGCGCCGGCTTGGCGTCGCCCAGATAGGTGAACTCGCCGAGTTCGCGTTCGCCGCAGAAGGGACAGACAATGCGCATGCTTCTTCAGCCAGCCTTCAATGCAGGTTCGGTTGGGCGCCCTGGCCCTTTTCGTCGATCATGGCACCTCGCCGGAAGCGGTCGAGGCGGAAGCGGGTAGCCTCCTTGTGCGGCTCGTCGCGCGCCAGCAGATGGGCAAAGACCAGGCCGGAGCCGGGCGTCGCCTTGAAGCCGCCATAGCACCAGCCGGCGTTGAGATAGAGCCCGTCGACCGGTGTCTTGTCGATGATCGGCGAGCCGTCCATCGACATGTCCATGATGCCGCCCCACTGACGCAGAAGCCGTATCCGGCCGATCATCGGCATCAGCGCCATGCCGCCTTCGCAGACGTCTTCCATGACAGGCAGATTTCCGCGCTGGGCGTAGGAATTGTAGCCGTCTATATCGCCGCCGAAGACCAGCCCGCCCTTGTCGGACTGGCTGACGTAGAAATGGCCGGCGCCGAAGGTCATGACATTGGGGATCAGCGGCTTGATCGCCTCGGAGACGAAGGCCTGCAGCACATGACTTTCGATCGGCAGCCGCATGCCGGCCATCGCCGCGACGCGCGACGAGGAGCCGGCGACCGCCATGCCGACCTTGGCGGCACCGATCCTGCCGCGCGATGTCTCGACGCCGGTCACCTTGCCGCTGCCGTCGCGAACAAAGCCGGTCACCTCGCAATTCTGGATGATGTCGACGCCGAGCGCGCTCGCCGCATGCGCATAGCCCCAGACCACGGCGTCGTGCCTTGCCGTGCCGCCGCGTCGCTGCAAGAGGCCGCCCTGCACCGGGAAACGTGCGTTGTCGAAGTTCAGGAACGGCATCATCTTCCTGACTGCGGCGAGGTCGAGCAGTTCGGCATCGATGCCGTTGATGCGCATTGTGTTGCCGCGCCGCGCATAGGCGTCGCGCTGCGCGTCGGAATGGTAGAGGTTGATGACGCCGCGCTGGCTGACCATGGTGTTGTAGTTGAGGTCCTGCTCCATGCGCTCCCAAAGCTTCATCGAAAGCTCGTAGAACCCTGTATTGCCGGGCAGCCCGTAATTGGAACGGATGATGGTGGTGTTGCGGCCGGCATTGCCGGAGCCGATCCAGCCTTTTTCCAGCACGGCGACATTTCTGATGCCGTATTCGCTGGCGAGGAACCATGCCGTCGCCAGGCCATGGCCGCCGCCGCCGATGATCACCACGTCGTAGTGGCTCTTCGGGGTGGCGTCGCGCCAGGTGCGCTGCCAGTTCTTATGGCCGGAAAATGCCGCCCGGGCGAGGGAGAAGATCGAGTATTTCATGAACCTGTTTCGCGCCGGGCGTGCAACAATTCCGGATCAGATGTCGAGCGTGTGGTCGCGCTCCCACTGGGTGAAGTGGGAAGCATAGGAATTCCATTCCTGCTGCTTGAGCTTTAGATAGGCCGACGAGAATTCCTCACCCAGCGCCGCCTTGAGCGATTTGTCGTTGTCGAACTCGCGCAACGCGTCGAGCAGGTTGAGCGGCAGCTTCGGCGCGCCCTCCACCGTATGGCCGAACTGGTACATGTCGATGTCGTAGCGCCGGCCGGGATCGGCCTTCGAGCGGACACCGTCAAGGCCGGCGGCGATGATGACGGCCTGCAGCAGATAGGGGTTTGCCGCGCCGTCGGGCAGGCGCAGCTCGAACCGGCCGGGACCAGGCACGCGCACCATGTGGGTGCGGTTGTTGCCGGTCCAGGTCACCGTGTTCGGCGCCCAGGTAGCGCCGGAGATGGTGCGCGGTGCGTTGATGCGCTTGTAGGAATTGACCGTCGGGTTGGTGATCGCGGCAAGGGCGGAAGCATGTTTCATGATGCCGCCGAGGAAATTCCGGCCCCTTGCCGACAGGCCGAGCTCCATCGCATTGTCGGCAAAGACATTGGTCTTGCCGTCTTTGTCCCACACCGAGATATGCGCATGGCAGCCATTGCCGGTCAGGCCCTGGAAGGGTTTAGGCATGAAGGTTGCGCGCAGGCCGTGCTTTTCGGCGACCGATTTCACCATGAATTTGAAGAAGGAATGCTTGTCGGCGGTCGCCAGCGCATCGTCGAAGGCCCAGTTCATCTCGAACTGGCCGTTGGCGTCCTCGTGGTCGTTCTGGTAGGCGCCCCAGCCGAGCGCCAGCATGTGGTCGCAGATCTCGGCGATCACGTCGTAGCGGCGCATCACCGCCTGCTGGTCGTAGCAGGGCTTCGACGCCGTGTCGTATTCGTCGGAAATCGTCTTGCCATCCGGCGAGATCAGGAAGAATTCGGCCTCGACGCCGGTCTTGATGTGCATGCCGTCGCCAGCAGCCTCCGCGATCAGTCGCTTCAGCGTGTTGCGCGGCGCCTGCTCGACCGATTTGTCGTCCATGATGCAGTTGGCGGCGACCCAGGCGACCTCCGGCTTCCAAGGCAACTGGATCACCGAGGCCGGATCCGGCACCGCCAGCATGTCGGGATGCGCCGGCGTCAGATCGAGCCAGGTGGCAAAGCCGGCAAAGCCGGCACCGTCCCGCTGCATGTCGGCGATCGCCTGCGCCGGCACCAGCTTGGCGCGTTGTCCACCGAACAGGTCGGTGTAGGATATCATGAAATATTTGACGCCCTTTTCCTTGGCGAAGGCGGCGAGATCGTTCCCCATTATAGTTCCTCGCTTACTGGCATTTGGTTTGTCTTAGAAGCCGTTCTTGCCCGGTATCCAGTTGGTGCCGGCCAGCGGCACGCCGGCCATGGCGGCGGCTTCGATCGTCAAGGCCACAAGATCCTCGGGCTCGAGATTGTGCAGGCTGTTCTTGCCGCAGGCGCGGGCGATTGTCTGAGCCTCAAGTGTCATCACCTTAAGATAATTCGCCAGCCGTCGGCCGGCCGCAATCGGATCGACCCGTTTCATTAGCTCGGGATCCTGCGTGGTGATGCCGGCCGGGTCGCGACCCTCATGCCAGTCGTCATAGGCGCCGGCGGTGGTGCCGAGCTCGTTGTATTCCGCCTCCCAGCGCGGGTCGTTGTCGCCGAGCGCGACAAGCGCTGCCGTGCCGATCGACACCGCATCGACGCCGAGCGCCAGCGCCTTGGCGACGTCGGCGCCGTTGCGGATACCGCCGGAGACGATCAGCTGCACCTTGCGGTGCATGCCGAGATCCTGCAGCGCCTGCACGGCCGGCCTGATGCAGGCAAGCGTAGGCTGGCCGACATTTTCAATGAACACTTCCTGGGTCGCCGCAGTGCCGCCCTGCATGCCGTCGACGACGACGACATCGGCGCCCGATTTCACCGCAAGCGCGGTGTCGTAATAGGGCCGCGCGCCGCCGACCTTGACGTAGATCGGCTTTTCCCAGTCGGTGATCTCGCGCAGTTCGAGGATCTTGATCTCGAGGTCGTCCGGCCCGGTCCAGTCGGGGTGGCGCGAGGCCGAGCGCTGGTCGATGCCTTTCGGCAGCGTGCGCATTTCGGCGACGCGGTCGGAGATCTTCTGGCCGAGCAGCATGCCGCCGCCGCCTGGCTTGGCGCCCTGGCCGACGACCACTTCGATCGCGTCGGCGCGGCGCAGGTCGCGCGGGTTCATGCCGTAGCGTGACGGCAGATACTGGTAGACCAGCGTCTTCGAATGGCCGCGCTCTTCCTCGGTCATGCCGCCGTCGCCGGTCGTCGTCGAGGTGCCGGACAGCGTCGCGCCGCGGCCAAGCGCTTCCTTCGCCGGGCCGGACAGCGAGCCGAAGCTCATGCCGGCAATAGTGATCGGGATTTTCAGTTCGATCGGTTTTTTCGCATAGCGCGAGCCGAGCACGACGCTGGTGTCGCAGCGCTCGCGATAGCCTTCGAGCGGGTAGCGCGAGATCGAGGCACCGAGGAACAGAAGGTCGTCGAAATGCGGCAGCTTGCGCTTAGCGCCGGCGCCGCGGATGTCATAGATGCCGGTCGCCGCGGCGCGGCGGATCTCGGAAAGCGTGTAGTCGTCGAAGGTCGCGGATTTGCGCGGCGTCGTCGGCGGGTTGCGATAGGTCATTGAGCCTCAATACGCATCGGCGTTGTCGATATTGAAATTGTAGAGGGTACGAGCCGAGCCATAACGCTTGAACTCCGCCGCCTTGACGCCGGTCACACCGGCGCGGTCGAGCAAGCCTTGCAGCAATTCGAGATGCTCGGGCCGCATCTCCTTGGCGATGCAGTCGGCGCCGAGGCTTTCGACCTTGCCGCGCACGAAAAGCCGCGCCTCGTAGATGGAATCGCCGAGCGCATCGCCGGCGTCGCCCAGCACCACGAGGTTGCCGGACTGCGCCATGAAGGCCGACATGTGGCCGATATTACCATGGACGACGATGTCGATGCCTTTCATCGAGATGCCGCAGCGCGACGACGCGTTGCCTTCGATGACGAGCAACCCGCCCCGGCCGGTGGCGCCGGCATACTGGCTGGCATCGCCTTTGACTACGATCTGGCCGGACATCATGTTCTCGCCGACGCCGGGCCCGGCCGAGCCATGCACGGTGATGGTGCCGCCGTCGTTCATGCCGCCGCAATAATAGCCGACGCTGCCGCGCACATCGATGGCGACCGGCTGGTCGACGCCGACGGCGACCGAATGGCTGCCTCGCGGGTGGAGCACCTCCCAGGCGGTCTCGTTCGAACCGGGCGCCAGATCGTGCAGCGCCTGGTTGAGCTCGCGCAGCGACATTTCGGCCAGATCGAAGACCCGTGATGCATGGCCCGGCTCGCGAGCCGCCTTGGAGAGGTTAATTGCCGGCATTGGTTCAATGCTCCCAGAAATAGACGGTTGCGGGCTCGGGTTCCCAGACCTTCGCATTGTCTATGCCGGGCAGTTTGGTGAGCGCACGATATTCCGAGCCGAAGGCGACATACTGGTCGGTTTCGGCCATTACGGCGGGCTTGCAGGCGATCGGATCGCGCACCACGCCGAAGCCGTTCTTGGTGCCGACGACGAAGGTGAAAAAGCCGTCGAGATCGCTCAGCGTGCCTTCCAGCGCCTCGCCGAGGTTCTTGCCATGCGCCATCTGCGAGGAGAGATAGGCGGCAGCGACCTCGGTGTCGTTCTCGGTCTCGAACGTCATGCCTTCACGGATCAGTTCGCGGCGGACATTGTTGTGGTTGGACAGCGAGCCATTATGCACCAGGCACTGGTCGGCGCCGGTCGAGAACGGATGCGCGCCCATCGTCGTCACCGCCGATTCGGTCGCCATGCGGGTATGGCCGATGCCGTGCGTGCCGGTCATCTCGCGGACGCCGAAACGGCCGACGACTGCTTCCGGCAAGCCGACTTCCTTGTAGATCTCGACGACGTCGCCGGCGCCCATGATGCGGATGTCGGGGCGCAGCGTCTGGATCGCCTCGCGCGCTTCGTCGATCTTGGCAGGCATCGTCCGGACCACGGCATGCGTCGACTTCGCAGCAATGCTCACCGGCGCGCCGATTGCCTTGGCGAGTTCGGCGTCGAGGCCGCCGAAATCGCGCTCCGGCTTGGCCGACTGGATGGTGATCTTGGCTTCACTGGAGGGCGCGCCATAGATGGCGATGCCGGCGCTGTCGGGACCGCGATCGCTGAGCGAGATCAGCATCTCCGACAGCATCGCGCCAAGCTGGGGCTCGAGCGACTTGTCCTTCAAAAACAGTCCGACGATTCCGCACATGTCAGGCTCCGCGAGTTTGTTCCTCCGAGATGTATCGAATGAGTCCCGGGAATTCAATTGGCATGAAAAAAATTTTCCTGTCGTTATATATCGGTTGAGGCGCCGTCGGCCGCACTATCGCTGCGCTGGCCGCCATTGTGAACCCATTTGGCATAGCGGATGCGGGCGATCTTGTAGGCATCCAGGATCGACAGGGCATAGATCAGGACGCCGCCGGCATGGCGGCCGATGAAGCTGGCATCGGGCGGCGCGATCTTGGCGGTGACCCAGGCCAGGACCACCATGAAGAACAGGAATTGCAGGCCGCGCACCGGCACGCCGAGCACGACATGCCCGCTCGCCGGCAAAACGATCGCAGCGCCCAGAACCAGATAGGGGCTCGGTGGTGCGGGGGAGGTGGTGATCTGGCTGGTCATGCCGCCTGCCGTTCGCTTTGATTGATGGCATCGCGCAGCGCCGAAGCCGACGACAGCAGCCTCTCGATCAGCCCCGGATCGAGCCTGACCGTGCCGAATTCGGCTTGCCGGAATACGCCGTAGCGCGCCCGCTCGGCCTCGGCCAGCAGCCAGACGATGCGCACGCCGTTTGGTGTGATCAGCAGTTCCTTGGCGCGCTCCTCGGCAAAGATATCGAGGTGGTCGGCGATGACGGCTTCGGGGAAGCGCACGCCCTTGCGGTCGCTCCGCAGCACCGCCTCGGCTGGAAATCCGGCGGCCTTCGGCAGTGTCTGGACGAGATGATCGAAATTGGAAAACGTCGTCGGCGATCCCGGCCGCATCATCATGTCGAAAGTGCCTGGTACCGCGACCTTTTCGGTGATCGAAACGCTCAGCCAGCGCGCCGGCAGCTTCCTTATCGCCAGCGTGTCGACGATGGTCCGCACCTGCACCCGCCGGCCGTTCCACGAGCCGGCGAAGGTGACGACTCCGGCGGCGCCGTCCGAGATGTTTGCCACGTCGGGGATGATATCGCGAAGCCCCGCTTCGTCGGCGGCAAGCGCAGTCGAAGCCTTGGCGCGGCTGGCGCGCGCAAGCCAGGCTATGTGGAGGACGAGAGCCAGGGCAACCGCCCCGGCGAGCAATGCTGAGATCACCTAGCGCACCTCGTCACGCAAATGCCCGCCCAGACCGGCGCGCCGTCAGTACCCCTGCGGCTTCGGCCACGGCATGGTGAACTGGGCACCACGGCGTACGAATTTGTAGCGGTAGAAGTGGAACCACAGCGAGATCAGGAAGTAGAAGGCGACCATGGCGATCAGCTGCGAGCCGAAGCCGAGGAAGATCGCAAAGAAGGTGACCACGCAAAGGCAGAACAAGACGATCGCCGGCAGCGGATGGAAGGGATGGGTGTAGCCGCGGCGGATCGAGCCGAGCGGCCACTTCTTCCTGAACATGATGATGTTGATGCTCATGAAGGTGTATTGCAGCACGCCCGACAGGATCGAGAAGGTGATCGCCTGGTTGAGGTCGGCGATGAAGGCAAAGGCGAGCGCGATCGGCAGCAGGAACAGGATCGAGCGATAGGGCGTGCGGTATTTCGGATGCACCGCCGAGAACCAGGTCGGCAGATAGCGGTCGCGGCCGAGCGAGAACCAGGCGCGCGCGGCGTCGTTGATGCAGCCATTGGCGGAAGCAAGTGCAGCAAGCAGCGTCGCGATGAACAACAGGTTCTCGAGCAGCGCACTGCCGGTCAGTTTGCCTGCGTCCCACAGCGGATAATAGGTGATGCCGAGATATTCCCAGGGCATCAGCGAGGCGCAGACATACCAGGTCATCGCGGCCGCGATCAGAAGCGTGATCATGCCGGCCATCGTGCCGTAAGGCAGCGAGCGCGCCGGCGAGCGAACTTCCTCGGCGGCCTGCGTGGTGCCTTCGATGCCGAGATAGTACCAGATGCCGAACTGGAAGGCGGCGATGACGCCGATCCAGCCATAGGGCAGGGCGTTGCCGGGGGTGACCAACTCGTTCAGCTTGAGCACGGCGCCTTGGGTCCACGGGCTGACCGAGAAGAACAGGATGACGATCGAGACATAGGCGATGGCGGTGATGACGAAGTTTACGTTGAGCGTCATCAGCACGCCGCGATAGTTCAGCCATGCCAGCACGACGATGGTCGCGGCGATGAAGGAATTGTGGTTGAGGCCCTCGACGCCGGCCTTGGCGACAATGGTGTCGCCAAGCAGGATCGCGTCCGACACTTCGAGCATGGTATAGGCAAAGACCAGGAAAAGCGCGACGTTGAAGGCCATCAGCGGCCCGACAATGTGCTTGGCCTGGGCATATTGGCCGCCGGCGGCGGCAACCGTCGAGGTGACTTCGGAATCGATCATCGCGACCGAGGTGTAGAGCAGTCCGACGATCCAGCAGACGATCAGCGCCGCCAGCGCGCCGCCCTTGTCCGCCGCGAAATTCCAGCCGGTGAATTCGCCGACCAGAACGATGCCGACACCGAGCGCCCAGACATGAGCGGGGCCGAGCACCCTGAGCAGTGAGACCCTGTCGCCTTGCACTTGCACCGCTGGTTCAGCCGTGATCGTCATCGTTCAATCCCCCACTCAGATCCGGTGTTTTTCGGACACGGCTTCAAGCTCGCCTTCCCTGGACGAGGTCAGCATCTCTTCGGAATAGGTCGTGTCGATCTTGAACCAGTCGTAGAGCATCCACAGCGCGAGCACGATCGAGATGCCCCAGCATGCGTAAGAGAGTGCCACCCACATGACGATGCTTCCTATCTATTTGTCGCCGAACTTTTCGTCGATGACGTCGCGGTATTCGCGGTCAGATGCGCGGAACAGAAAGATGAAATAGCCAATCAGCACCGCGGCCATGATGATCAGCGTCGGCCAGTCGATGATGTAGTGGAACCGGTTCTGGATGATGTCGTGCGCGGTTTCCGGCGTGTAGCCGAGCTTTTCCCAGATCGAGGCCATGGTCGGGTTCTGGCCGAGCGCTTCCCACGTCTTGGCGTCGAGCGCGTCGATGGATTTTGCCGCCCCTGCCAGGCCTAGTTTCAGCGGCAGCCACAGCGCGACGAAAATCGCGACCACGACGACGGCGATATCGAAAACCTGTCCGGCCTTGCTCTGTTCGGGCGGTGTATAGCGGGCCATGCGTCTCCCCCTCAGGACTTGCGGTTGCGGTAGGCGTCGGCATTCTTGATGTCGAGGCCGTAGATGAAGTCCTTGTCTTCCTTGTAGTGATTGACCATCGCCAGGATGGCGGCCGTGTTGAAGATCAGCACGGCGGCCGCGGCGACCGCGACGACGAGCTTGATGCCGGCATCGGGGATGTATGGCCATGTCATGAACAGGACGAAAAGGATCGTCGCCCATAGGCAGACGATCAGGAGCACCGATCCACGAAGGTCGGAACGGTACAGGGCTTCAATGCGCTGCTGCATGTCGGACATCGGTTCCCCTCCATCGCTCTCTTTCAAGAGAGTGAAATTTTTTTCATAAATTCAAGCCGAATTCCGCAATTGTCAAGACGATTTTACGCAACGTTAACCGTTTGTTTGATCCGCCGAATTTTGCCTGACAATGAAATTATTTGCTTGCGGGTATTGCAGGCTCCCGGCGTTTGCGATCAATATTCGGGCAACGCTCCCGCCGCTGTGCAGGAGCAGGGGAAAGCAAACGTTTTTCGAAACGGAGGACAAGCGGATGACGGCATCCTGGAGATTTTCGGCGCTTGCGGACCGCCATCGCGCGCTCGGCTCGAAGCTCGAGGACTGGAGCGGCATGGGCACCGCCTGGACCTACGACAAGGACGCCGACGAAGAGTATATCGCCATCCGCACCAAGGCCGGCCTGATGGACGTGTCCGGCTTGAAGAAGATCCACATCACCGGGCCGCACGCCTCTCACCTGATCGACCTGGCGACGACGCGCGACGTCGAAAAGATCTATCCCGGCAAGTCGGCCTATGCCTGCATGCTCAACGAGGCCGGCAAGTTCACCGACGACTGCATCCTCTACCGCACCGGCCCGAATTCCTGGATGGTCGTGCATGGCTCGGGCACCGGCCATGAAGAGCTGCAGCGCGCTTCCGTCGGTCGCGACGTGTCGCTGCGCTTCGACGACAATCTGCACGACCTTTCGCTGCAGGGGCCGCTAGCCGTGGATTATCTGGCAAAGCATGTGCCCGGCATTCGCGACCTCAACTATTTCCACCACGTGCAGACGCAGTTGTTCGGCTTTCCGGTGATGATCTCGCGCACCGGCTACACCGGCGAGCGCGGCTACGAGATCTTCTGCCGTGGCCAGGACGCCGGCACGATCTGGGACAGGATTCTCGATGAGGGCAAGAGCGCCGGCATCATCCCGTGCCGCTTCACCACGCTCGACATGCTGCGCGTCGAGAGCTACCTGTTGTTTTACCCCTACGATAATTCGCAGAAATATCCGTTCGAGAATGAGGGGCCCGGCGACACGCTGTGGGAGCTTGGTCTCGACTTCACCGTCAGCCCCGGCAAGACGGGCTTTCGCGGTGCCGAGGAGCACTACCGCCTGAAGGGCAAGGAGCGCTTCAAGATATTCGGCGTGCTGCTCGAAGGCAGGGAGCCGGCCGACGAGGGCGCACCGGTCTATCGCGACGGCAAGAAGGTCGGCGTGGTGACCTGCGCCATGTATTCGCCGCTGGCCAGGAAATCGATGGGCATCGCCCGGCTCGACGTCGACTGCGCGGTCCAGGGCACCAGGCTCGAGATCCGCAACAAGAGCGGCGCCATCAGCGCAACCGCCGAGCCGCTTCCGTTCGACGATCCGAAGAAGACCAAGCGCACGGCGAAAGGCTGAGGCATACTGCGGGTATGGCAGCGAAAAGCATCATCAGCCGCCCGGTCTATGGGATCCTGTCTCCGCAGCCCGGCAAGCACCATCTTTTCGTAGCGGACGCAGAGGGAGCGCTGGCGATTGCCGATCTGGCCGCCAAGGCACCGGCGGATTTCTTCGGCGGCGCCCACATCATCTTCATTCCCGGCCGCGACGGTAAATATGCCGAGGCGCTCGAAGCACTGAAGCCGGCGCAGCTCTACCTCGGCCATTCCTTCGCCAGTGCCCTGCCGCGGCTGAAGCAGACGCTGGCCAACGCCCATATGGGCCTCAGGCTCTACCTTGCCGGCACCGAAGGGCTGATCGGCCAGGCCATGCAGGCGGCGCTCGAAGCCGGCATCGACCACACCTCGATCCAGACCGAGCATCGCGGCTCGCTGGCGCGCCGCATGCAGTGCGTCCATTGCAAGGGCATCACCGAGAACGTCACGACGCAGCCGGCAACCTGTTCGCATTGCGGCCTGCTGCTTCTGGTGCGCGACCACTATTCGCGGCGCCTCGCCGCCTTCCAGGGCGTCTGCATCAACGCCGAGGACCGCAGCGAAATTCCTCCGATCGAGGAGGTCTTTCGAGCACCGGCACCACCAGACTCGATGTCGTCGTCAGCGATGTCGTCCCGATCAACGAGTTGGTGACGCGCTTTCATTTCCGCAGGCGCGACGGCCAGCTTTTGCCGACCTTTTCCGGCGGCGCCCATGTCGTCGTCGAGATGCGCGATGGCGAACGCACCAGGCTCAATCCCTATTCGCTGATGGGCTCGCCGCTCGACACCCGCGAATACACCATCTCGGTGCGCCGCGACGACGCCGGCCGCGGCGGCTCGCTGTTCATGCACAGGCAGGTCAGGCCGGGCAGGGAGATGGTGGTCAGCTACCCCGTCAATCTGTTCTCGCTCGATCTTCGGGCCAGGAAGCATCTGATGCTGGCCGGTGGCATCGGCATCACCCCGTTTATGGCGCAGACCGCGCAGCTGGCGGCGCAAGGCGGCAATTTCGAATTGCATTACACCTGCCGCACCGCCTCGCTCGGCACCTATGCCGACCTGCTGAGAGAGCGCTACGACCGCCGGGTCAGGCTCTATCACGACGACCGCGACGAGCGCGTCGATCTCGACCGGCTGTTGTCGTCGCAGCCGCTCGGCACCCATCTCTATGTCTGCGGGCCGTCCGGCATGATCGGCTGGGTGCGCGAACGCGCCGCTGCCCTCGGCTGGCCGCCAGAGACCGTGCATTTCGAGCATTTCGCTGCACCCCAGCCCGGCGCGCCGTTCGACGTGACGCTGGCGCTCAGCGGCAAGACGATCCGCGTCGACGAGCAGCAGAGCCTGCTCGAGGCGATCGAGGCGGCCGGCGTCGATCCGCCCTATCTATGCCGCGGCGGCGTCTGCGGCCAATGCGAGACCAACGTGATTTCGCATGACGGCAAATTCATCCACAACGATCACTGGCTGAGCGAGGAAGACCACCGGTCGGGCTGCAAGATCATGCCTTGCGTGTCGCGCTTCGAGGGCAGGTCGCTGGTGCTGGAAAGATAGGAGGCGAGCTTGGGCATCACCTTTCGCAAGGAAACGTTCCGCGACGACTTCACCTTCAGGAACAGCCCCGAGCACATCAGGCGGTTCCCGTTCCCGTTCCATGAAGACAGCTACATGTATGCGGTCAACATCGAGCCGCATGTCGTCGGGCCGAGGGGCAGCGTGCTGGAGAATTTGATCGACGTCGACGAGCACTATGTCGCCGAGATGCAGGACCGCGCTTTGGTGCTGGCCGAGGATCCGCTGCGCTGCCAGTCGCTGCCGCACATGACGCTGGCCGGCTGGGATCTGCTCGAACTCCTGATGGAGCAGCAGGCGCTGGGCTATCCCGAGCATTTCACGCTGATCCGCGACGGCGATCGCTGGCGCTGGATCAACCGGCCGCTCGGCATCGACGACAGCTTCACGTTCGGCGACGTCTCGACGCTGCCCTATGGGCCGATGGAATATATCACCCGCCAGAGCCAGGGCGATTTCTGCATTCTCGACCAGCGCGACGGCAATCTGTGGATGGATGCCGGCATGGTCACCACCCAGGCCGACTGGTCGCTCGATTTCGACATCGGCATGAACTTCTTCGAATGGCACGCGCCGGTGCCGCTGGCGCACGAGAAGGGGATCTTCGTCCGGGCGCTGAAATTCCTCACCAACATCCAGCAGGGTAAGCCGGCGCGCCGGCTGAACTGGACGATGACCATCAATCCGCGCCTCGACACCAGCCCGGAAAATTACCACAAATGGGGTCCGGACCGCGCCACGGTGACGCCGGAAAACGTTGGCGAAAAAGTGCATCTGCGCGTCGAACTGCAGAGTTTCTGGCGGCTGCCGCGCTCGAATGCGATCGTCTTCCCGATCCGCTGTTACCTCATCAAGATGGACGAGCTGGTGACGCAGCCGAAATGGGCACGCCGCCTGCACCGCGTCATCCGCGACCTGCCCGACGAACTCGCCAATTACAAGGGCCTGACGCGTTATCGGCCGACCTTGGTCGAATGGCTGTCAAAGCTCGACGACGGCAGCCCGACATCGCCGGGCTTCGGGCCGGATTGAGTTTTTGCCTGCTGCTCTTGGCGCCGCCTCTCAAGCTGCCAATCTCCCCCCAAGAGGGGGAGATGCCCGGCAGGGCAGAGGGGGCGCCGTGGAGCGCCGGCCTTGCCGTCAGCCCATCGCTTGGGCGAGACTCACGGTGCGCCAGCCAGACCAGCCACAATCACGATATGCTGGCAGACATTGTTGATATCGCGGACAACGTCATCATTCCAGAAGCGAAGGCTGGTCCAGCCCAGCGCCCCGAGTTTTGCGGTTCTTGCAGCGTCTAATTCCGACGCTTCGGCCTCAGCGTGCTGGGAACCGTCGAGCTCGACGATCAGCTTTTTATCCGGGCATGCAAAGTCGACGATATAGCCGGCGATAGGCATCTGGCGCCGAAACCCCAGTCCCATCAGCCTGTGCGCCCTGATCTCGTTCCAGAGCTTCAGTTCGGCATCGGTCATCACCTTGCGCATCCTGCGCGCATTGCGGCGATTGTTGGCGGGTACTGGATTATGCGTCATCGCGGTTCGCCCCCCTCTGTCCTGCCGGACATCTCCCCCTCAAGAGGGTGTTTGGACCGGGGACATCGCGAACAGGTGTGCGAGGACATCGCGAACAGTTTGGCGCGCTTTGCGCTGGGGGGTTCGGGATGCCATTCGAGGACACGAGCGCGATGAAACAG